>CAVHRK010000026.1:0-20319 GCA_963638365.1 Anaerobutyricum sp.
CCATAAAGTCTCTAATATTCATTTCCTTAAAAAAACACATAAGCCTGTGATATTCTTCTTTTCTAATATCCAGCATATCTTCACGGTATAATCCTGTTGCAGAAGTTGTCACTTCCCTTAAATAGTGGTAAAAACAAACATCCATTATCTTTAGACTGTAAGTATGTTTTAGATAATCTCTAACAAAGTCCCGATCTTCATTAAATGCCTTTCCATAAGGGAATCGAATGTTATATTCTTTAATGATTTGTGTTCTAAAGAGTTTATTCCAAATATTATACATGATACCGTCATCCCATAATGCTACCATGTTGTTCTTTACTTCACTTTCATTTTTTAAATACAATGAATGTGTTTTCTGCTCAATACAATATCTTTTATTTCCATCTTGAATTTCGAAATAATACCCTGCCACAACCATGTCCGCACACGTATTTTCAGCCATCTCTATCATTTCAGATAACATTTTTGCATCTACATAATCATCGGAATCACAGAAGAAAATATATTCTCCATGTGCCCTTTCAATTCCCACATTTCTAGCAGCTGATACTCCGTGATTATCACGATGAATCACCTGAACTCTTTCGTCTTTCTTTTGAAAGTTTTCAACGAAATCAATTATTTCTTTATTAGATCCATCATCAACAATGATAACTTCAATTTCCTTGTATGTCTGACTCAAAATGCTCTCCAGACAAACACCTAAATATCTTCTATCCGTGTTGTATACTGGAATGATTATTGTGACCATACCATTTCTCCTGATTTTAAGCATAGAAGCGCGTTATGTTTCTTCAAAATTCTAGTAAAAAGACAAAATTTCTGCACTAATATCGACAATTTTCATGCCATTTCCATGCATGTTTTACAATTACATCAATATCTCCATAAATTGGTTTCCAACCAAGTATTTTCTGTGCCCTCTGACTGCTGCCCACTAATTTAGCGGGATCTCCCGGCCGTCTATCCGTTAACGTCACTTTGAAATCTTTACCCGTTACCTGTTTTACTGAGTTAACTACTTCCAGTACGCTAGTTCCCTTTTCGTTCCCCAGATTAAAGAACTGACTGTCTTTTCCTGCCTCCAGATGATGTAATGCCAACAGATGTGCCGTAGCCAGATCATATACATGAATATAATCTCGTATACAGCTTCCATCCGGTGTGTCATAATCTGTACCAAACACTTTAATATCAGGTCTTTTTCCACTTGCAGCATCCAGTACCAAAGGTATAATATGAGTCTCTGGATTATGGCTTTCGCCGATCTCCCCATCCGGGTCTGCTCCTGCTGCATTAAAATACCGAAGAACTACATACTGAAGTCCATATGCCTTATGATAATCCTGAAAGATCCTTTCCACCATCAATTTCGTAGCACCGTATGGGTTAATCGGGTTCTGTGACATGTCTTCTGTAATTGGAACCTTTTCCGGCTCTCCATAAGTTGCGCATGTAGATGAAAAGATAATCTTTTTACAACCATATTTCATCATTACATGAAGTAAATTGAGGGTATTTGCCACATTGTTATAATAGTATTTCTCTGGATGATCCACGCTTTCCCCTACATAGGCATAAGCTGCGAAATGAAATACGGCATCAATCTGATTATTCTTAAAAACAGCTTCAATTTCGTCCACATTCTTCAGATCCCCGACAACAAGCTTTCCCCACTTAACTGCTTCCTTATGTCCATAAATCAGATTATCAAATACAATCGTTTCATAACCTTCCTTGTGAAGTTGTTTATTAATGTGGGAACCAATATACCCAGCTCCACCGCAGACTAATATTGCCATAACTAATACTCACCCTTTCCACTGATTACATAGATAGCTGTTTTTACAATCAGTAATAAATCTTTAAATGTATTTGCCTCACTGGCATACTTACAATCCATTTCCATTCTCTGCTCATATGGAATATTAGCCCGTCCGGCAATCTGCCAATAACAGGTCAGGCCCTGAGATACGGAATATCTCTCATCATATTTATTGCCATAGGTTTCCTCGGTTTCCTTTACTTCATAGTCCGGCAACGGTCTTGGTCCAACCAGACTCATATCACCTTTCAGAATATTTACCAGCTGGGGAAGCTCATCAATGCTGAATTTCCTTAAATAGTAGCCGGTTTTTAGAATCCGTGGATCCTCTTTATCACTTAATTTGAAAGATACCTCTTTCTCTCCTGCTGCAAGTTTCATCTGTTCATGCAGCTGATCTGCATTACGTTTCATGCTTCTGAATTTGTACATTTGAAATCTGCGTTTATCTTTTCCCACCCTCGTCTGAACATAAATAATGGGGCGTCCATCTTCAATAAAGATCAGCAATGCTGCAATCAGCAATACAGGCGACAGTAATACCAATCCACAAAGGCTGAGAAGCACATCAAAAAAGCGTTTTACCCCTATGTAGAATATCGATTTCGGATTATTACGTGTCTTAAGTTGTGCATTTGATTTTAATGATATCGTTTTTAATTCTTCTGCCATTATTTTCTACCACAATCCATTATCTTCTGTATTCCACAAATGTTCTGTAATACATTTCCGGTAACCCTACATCATAGCTTTCTCCATCTACATCTACACCGATCAGCTCACCTTTTTGAGCTAAATTCATCAAGGCTTTCGTAACATCTACCTCTCCGCTTTCCGGTGCCTGCTCCTGCTTTGCAATCTCCTGTCCAAGGTATTGAAAAATTTCATCGGTCAATACATATTGTCCAAAGGTTGCAAAGCACTCTCCATCCACAGCCAGTTCTTCCCTGGCTGATTCCGGATCCGGTTTTTCAACCATACGGTCAACATCCATAAGATATGGCCTTTCCGTTTTGAACTTTCCATGAATAATTCCATAATTTTTACTGTCTTCAAAAGGAACTCTCTTTATGGAAACAACAGCTTTTCCCCCTGACTTGTTATAGGCGTTAATTGTCTGTCGTGTACAACTCAGTTCAAGATTAGATTTGTAAATAAAATCTCCCAGCATCATAACAACCGGTTCTTTTTTCAGATACTTATACGCCTGATAAACAGCATGTCCAAATCCTTTTTTCTCCTTCTGGACAATCAGATGCACCTTTTGGCCAATCTCTTCTATCTTGTCATAATAATTTCTTACAGATTCAGGAAGTGACTCTCTGTACCTCTTATCTTCATCAAAGTCAAACAGTCTCTTATATTCTTCTTCCTCACCCACACCTATAATCAGGTAAATATCCTCAATTTCAGCATCCTCCAGTTCCTCCAGCATATACATCAGTGCCGGCTTAACGACACCACTTTCATCCATGATCGGGAGAAGCGCTTTCTTGGTGAAAAAGGTCTGTGGAAACATTCTGGTTCCTGCTCCTGCAATCGGAATAATTGCTTTCTTAATTTTTCCTCCGGCATTTAACTGAAATCCAAATGCCTCCATATGACGCTCATTATTCAGATAATCTATAATCTTTTGTTGGGATTCTCTATTTTTTGCAAGAAGCTGTACAGTTCCATCACCCTGTGATCCAACCCCCTTTGCCCCATAAATCCACTTCTGGAGATACGGATCACTCAGTACGGAATGCAATACCGGAGATGCAAGTTCATCAATACATGCAGGTGCAATTTTCTCATCAAAAAGCTTCTGGGCCTCTGTCATAATACAGCCGAGTTCTTCCGGATTTCCCTCTTCAATTGCTTTTCTTGCCTTTTTTATAATTTCATGATTATCTCTGCCGAGCGCTTCCTGTTCGCGTATGCCTGTTTCATCTGTTGCAAAAGGATAGGCTTTATTCAGGTACGCCAATATTTTCTTTGTATCTTTACCTGCACAGAGATCTGCAATCACCCAGTAAAAAGTCTTTCCAACACGAAGCTTCTCAACGTCAATTTCGCTCTGATTAAAGTGCATGAGTACCGGTGTTTCTCCATAGGCACACGCCTGATCCAGCCTTCCGCATCTCGATCCGGTAAGCAGTTCTCCCCGGTAGGCAACCTGCATGATACCTCTTGTGCTGATATGTAATCCATACAGTTCATTAAAGGCTTTTGCCACCAGACAACAAATGGCTGCACTTGATGAAAGCCCCTTTTTCATTGGAAGATTTACCTTGGTTACCGCAATCTTCACTCCACCTACATGATAATTCTCCCGCATATAGGCAGCTACTCCACAGCAATAGCAAAACAGCATCGGCTCCTCTGCATGCTTCTTAAGCTCCTTTGTATGCATTGGACATCTAAAAGATATCTCATTATTATCTGCATCAAATGAAGTCACTTCAAAATCTTCACTTCTTTCTGCATTGGCATATATTCCAAGATTGATTCCTGTCACGATAGCCTGACCTTCTACCAGATCGGCATTTTGTGTCATATAGGAACCAGCCCAATCACTATGTTCTCCGAACAAACATAATCTTCCCGGCACAAATAATGACACCGTTTTTTTCATGAAATCGTACTCCCCTCGTCTGTCCTTTTCTTTTCCGTCTTCTCCGTCTTTTCCACATCCTCAACATCCATCTGTACAGAGAGTACCTCTCCGAACAGTTCCATTTCCACGTCAACCGTTCTCTTACGTTCATCAACACTCACTACCTTTAATGCCTGATCCCCACAGATGCCCCTGATATTCATAACGTAATCGCCCGGTTGTAAATCCATTGTGGATGCAATATGGCTGCTCTTTACACGGCACACCTCTTCTATATGATTCTTCCGGAGCCGTTTTTCCTCCTCAATCCAAGGAATCTTCTCATCCTTTTCACACCACAGACCGAATTTCATTCTTCGTGCCTGTCCGAAAAGCGGAATCTCTGCAACGGCTCTCCTGTGGGAAAGATCCAGTTTCACAATATAGTCCCGATACTTCTCTAAGGGGCCTATAATACTGGTAACCCTTCCCTCTGAATTTTTTTCAATGTAACTGACCCTCATAATTCCATCCGTATAAATGCTTCTTAAAAACTGCTCTTCTTCTGCACTTACCGGTATAAAGGTCTTTTCTTTTTGTTTGTTCTGATCCGGCTGATCAGAAAGCAGAACTGCAAATTTAGGAATTTTGCGCAGCTCCTCATACACCTCATCCGGCCGATCTGTTTCAATAAACACATATCCGGTGAAGGTTTTCTTAATACTAATATGTCCGACACCCTCCTTGCGCCAGACGTCTTCATACAACGGTACAAAGCATCGTTCAAACAAAGTATGATCCATCCTCTGATTGATCCAGGTACATACCTGCTGCTCCTCCCCATTCACTGTCTGTATTACATACCACATGCTAAGTTCACTCCCGATTCTTTTGACATAGCTTCGCCATTGCCGAGGTGTCAGCCCCGGCGTAAGCTTATCTTCTATGATCGTTCAAAAACTTCAGGAAGCGTATACTACTCAGAAGATTTCTCACTAACTGTTTCACTTCATTTTTAACGTCTGCGCCGGTGGGGACCGGCGCAGACAAATCCCCACACTTTAAATAAAAACTAGTTTCTAATTTTATTCAGATTATTAGTTCTGAACGAACATTACAGGACCGGACTGTGTCAGGTCGAGTACGATATGGTCGAGTCTGATTTCCTTAACGGTAACCGGAACCCATTCACCATTAACAAGCTGGAAAGCTGTAACATTCTCTGTGCCTGCTAAACCTTTTACATAGAAGTTAACGGTTACAGTATTTCCTTTTGCTACAGGAAGCTTCGCATTAACGAGGTTAATGATCTTTCCTGTTGTTGCTACCTTAGCAGACTTAACGGTTGCAGCGTCAACTTTTCTTAAGATAACAGTCATATTGGTTGCTACACCATTAACGATGATCTTTCCGCCCTGTCCTACCGGCAAAGTGTCTGTAGATGAGAGTCCGGGAGTAGATACAATCGCATTGTTCGTGTATTCGCCAACAGACATGCTGACTTCAGCTGCTGCTGTCTCAACAGCAGTTGCCTGTGTAGATGCTGCCACTACTGCACCGGCTGACGGTGAAGGAGCTGCGCATACTGCCATAGGCATTACGAGAACTGCTGCTGCAGAAATTAATGCAATAAGTTTCTTCATTGGACCAATTCCTCCCTTCTTGCAAAATTAAGTGTGGTTTATATCAACATCTTTCGATGCAGATATCAGTACATTACTCTTCGTCCTCAAAATCATATACGAAGTCGGTTCCATCAAATATCATACGGTCCATGTTTGCCACGCCTGCATTTACAAGTCCTGCCATCACAACGAACTGTCGGTCTCCTGTTGTTGTTCCATCGAGTGTCAGAAGGAAATGTCCGGCTGTAAGATCTTCCCAGCCATCCCTCTTATTCATAGTCATATCCCTGCGGTCATAGTAATCTGCAAGATATGCATTACACCCCTGATAGGTGGTATAATCGTATCTTCGCAGAATATCACTGCCCTCATCATAGTAAGCAGCATAAATGCTGTAGGTATACACATTGTCCGGTGTATAAATATAGAGTGCCTCATGTTCATTGAAGAAATCCGGCTCCTCAAACTTATGTAATTCATAAAAAAGATCCCCTTCTTTCTGATCCTTTCCATGAATCACGGTATTAAAATCACAGAGGTTTGTCTGATTCGGAATCTCGATATAAAGAGCCCCTGCCTCTCCTTCCTGTCCGTCTGCCGTATGATCCTGATAATAAGTATCCGATGTGGCACTCTGTAAAAGCGGCCGATCAATATCCGTTCCCGGAATATAAAGCCATCCCCAGATCTCCGGATTCTCTTCCTGCAAAACCGTAAAGTCAATTCGTCCGTCCTTTGCCGTTTCAAACTGAAGTCCGGTACGATTTTCTTCTGCCTCCGGTGTACTCTCTGACGCACTCACTGATGTCTGCTCTTCCGTTCCTGCTGTATTCTCTCCGTTGTCTGTATTGGAAGAACCACATCCAATTAATATTCCCATAACCAGCAGCATGCTTAAGCATCCACTGACCATTTTTATCCATTTCTTTTTCATTATCTGTTTCGTTATTCCTTTATCCTTTACACATCGCATGACGATTTTTCTATCCTCTTGCTTTTTTGATTACTTCTCGCTGTCCTTGTATCTATCTTAGGAGATATTGTTCCAATCACTGCTCCACCGGCTCATAGAAAACCTTTAGAATCAATTCAAACAGATCGGTCTCATCCACATAGAACTCCTCAAATACATCCCCCTGCTTTGTTTCTCCCTTCAGGGTATAAAGATAATTCTCATCGAAGCGGTAATCCTTTGCTATGGATACCAGATAGGTCATCTCATCCACCGTCAGACTGGTAACAGTCTGCGGAGCGATTGCCTGATATACGGAAATCGGAAATCCAATGTCTTCCTTTGTCTTTTGCTTTACCCTCTGTAAATAAGTCGTGATAAACTGCTTCTGTCTCTCCAGACGCTTATCTGCCGACCCGAACTGCTTTGTATCACGATTATGAATATAGGCAAAAGCAAGATCACCTTCCAGATGAACCTCCTCACCTTCCTTAATTACAGTGCTGTTTCCACTCTTAACATCCTCCAGTGCCACAACATCCACACCACCTACCATATCCGTAAGTGGTCCGATCGCGCTCATATTAATGGCTGCATACCCATGAACCGGCATTTCATAGAACAAATGCTGTACAGCATTCACCTGATACTCACAGCTTTCTTCCACACCATTCCCAAAGCCGTGCTGCACAGCAATCTGCGCTTTGATCGTATTTACAAAGGCACCGTTATCGTCATAAACAGAAATATCCGTCATCGTATTCCGGTTAATACCAATGACACTTAAGGAATCATCGTGTGGATTCAATACCACCAAGAACAATGCATCTGCCTGTCCACCGTTCGTTCCTTCCGCTACCTCCTTAACATCCCTGTTCTTATCAATTCCCATAACAAGAAATGTCAGAATATCCTCGTTATATGCATAAATCTGACCGTTATACTTCACCCAGCCTTCTTTCCAGGTAGTAGCTTCTTCCTCAGTCGGCTGCAGCTCTACCACTACTGGTGCATTTTCAAGCTTCGGCGCCGCAATCACATTACTGTGCAGATTTGCCTTACCAACTGCACCGACAATCAGGAACGCTGCAAACGCAGCTGCCAGAAGCCCCGTGACCGCAGCAAGTACCGATAACGCAACAACCTTCCTCTTGCGCTTCTGATCCCTCTCCACCTTTTCCGGATCCAGAATCTGCGACTTCTCCAGGTTTGCAACGCGGTCTCTTCTATTCTTTTTGTTCGCCAATAAGTTACTCACAAATTCCACCATTCATCTTAGATGAATTCTTATACTTTTAATCTTCATCCAAGAGCCATTCTGTTATTCATTAACCTTCATTTTCTAATTATTAATTTCTAAATATGTTTCATTCATTATCCGCATGCCCTGTATCCGGTAATGTGTTTCACTCTATGTTTATACAACCTCTTCCGTGAAATTCATTTTATAAACAACTTTCACATTCTCCAATGCCTGTCGCTTCCCCAATGTTCCATTCTTTGACACCCAGCTCAACCGGTGGAATATCACAAGCAGACATTTCGCAAGGCTTCCGTCAGGAGGCTTGTGCTGGTTACCGGCACCAAGCGCACTGTCTGAGTCCGGAGGACGAGTTTGCGCGACTGCCGGTTAATCGACGCACGAGCCGAGTAGGAAACGCCGCGTGTCTGCGTTGATATTCCGTCGATTGAGCGTCCGTCCGGCACTCAATGTCCGTCCAATAAATCACTTCACATGCACCGTCACACTCACCGGATCCGACACATTTCCATCGGAATCCGTCGTTGTCAGTGTCACCGCATGATCTCCCTTTGCATTGACATCATACTTAGACGCCTTCAGATTCTTAAACAGTGTTTCATATCCATCTTTATCATCCTGAAAGCTTCCAATGGCATCGATCCATGCCGGAAGCTGTCCTGCTGTCGTATTTACAGTTGTATTCTTTAAAATAATTTTCGGATTTCCGGCCTTGGCTGCAGCTTCCTCCTCAGCCTTACGTCTGGCCTCCTCCTGTTGTCTTTGCTCTTCCTCAGCCTGCCGGTCTGCTTCCTCCTGCTCCTTCCGGCGCTGTTCCTCCGCATCCGGTGTCGGTGATACCGACGGAGAAGGGCTCATCGACGGAGAATTCTCTTCCTGTGCATCTTCTTCCTCTTCTTCCTCTTCTTCCTGCATATCTCCAGCATCTTCCTGCACTTCTCCATTCCCGGTAATTGCAGGTGCCATTCCTTCTGTCTCATTTGAAAGCGCCTCATCCATATCACCGTCAAAACCCGCCATTCCGATATCCTTCATAGCGTTTCCGGTTGATTCCTTTACCGCTTCAAACACTCTGGATGCTTTTGCCGCATTTCCATCAAGATCTGTTACCGCATAATAAACAACTGCGCGGTTATCATTTTTATTCTGTACAATCTTCTCTACCACAATGCGGTCTGATACATCACCGTCTTTGGCATCCATAGCCGTAACACCCTGGAGTAATTTTTCATTGTCAATTCCGCTATAGTAAATCAGATCATTCTCCGAAAAGGAGATTACCGGTGCTTTCCGGTCTCTCCCCAGTAACAGCACCACACATGCCGCAATCAATATGATATTTAAAATGGTAAAAACGACTGCCCATTTTCCACTGTCTTTCATACTCTTATTCCTCTGCCTGCATTTATTCCGGCTGTAATTTCCCCGACAGCATATACTGTTCGTTCGTCTCTTTTACAGATTAATCTCTTCCAGATCGGATCCATTCTCTGCTCCGGTTTCTTCCGCTCCCTGTTTACCCAGATCTGTTGTCTTCGTATGTCCGCCTTCGTTCCCATACTGACCGTAGTACTTGCCGTAATACTTTCCATAGTACTTCCCGTAATGGCCATAGCCCTTCGTGCTCATATCTACCTTATTCAGAACCACACCTAAGATACGGCTTCCGGATTTATCCAGCTGTGCTTTTACATTCTGGACAAACTTGTAACTGACGGCGTTATTCTCAACAACAAGAATTGTTCCGTCACATTTCTTGGCAGCAACCGCGGCATCAATGACACTTCCAAGAGGAGGCGTATCCACGATGACATAGTCAAATAGCTGTTTCGCTTTATTCACAAGAGTCTCGAAATTTTCCCCTCCCAGAAGTTCACTGGGGTTAGGTGGAACGGGGCCTGCAAAGATCATATATAACTTGGGGAAGTTTGTTTTACAGATCACATCACTCAGTTTCTCCCGTCCCACCAAAATATGAGTCAAACCCAGGCGCGCAGCACCTGTTTTGTACCTCCCTACTAATACGGACTTACGCATATCGGCATCGATGAGCAGCGTCCGTTTCCCTGCCTCTGCAAAAGCCTTGGCAAGTTCCATGGCAACCGAGCTTTTTCCTTCATTCGGAGTACAGCTGGTTACGGCGATTACCTTCAAATCTGCGCCACTGAATTCAATGTTGGTACGCAATGTCTTGAACGCTTCTTTAATTCGGTAATCCTCTGATTTATCAAATCGCAAAGATACATGCTGCATGGTTAAGTCATCCATGGTCATTCTCCTTATCTGCTCTGTTTATACTTCTTCTTTTTCTTCTTTGAATTCGCTTCGTCTTCCTTCATGGGAATCAGCGCCAGTGTACTCAACCCCAGGTATTTCTCAATATCGTCAGAAGACTTAATCGTATCATCCATAAGATACCGGATCAGGACAATCGCACTTACCATAAGGCAGCCAAGCAGTCCACCAATTAATGACCATTTTGCGCAACTTGGAGAAGCCTTTTCTGTCGGCATATTCGCCGTTTCAGCGACATTGACCGCATCAATATCCATAACGTTCTGAATATGGGTACTGGCATTTTCCCGTACAGAGTTCGCGATATTCATTGCCTGTACCGGATCCCGATCTTCTACCGTAATTGATACGATTCGCGTATCGCTTGGCGTTGTCACTTCAATCTTCTTAAGCAGATCCTTATATTCGATATCCAGATTAAGCTCCTGAATTACAGCCTCCAATACATAACGGCTGTTAATCAGCTCGGCATAGTCCTTTGTCAACTGGGTTCCCAGCTGCACATCACTGTAAGTCACCGAAGTATTGTCACTTTTATTTAAGATATAAATTTTCGTTGTAGACTTATACGTCGGGGCAATCACGAACTTGCTTAACGCAAAGCAGCTGAGCGCACAAAAAAGACCGATACTTAAGATCAGCCACACATGTCCCCAGAGAACATAAAACAGTTCTACAAGATCAATTTCGATTTCATCACGTTCATTCTGGTTTTCCATGAAGTTCTCCTTCGTGTTTCCAATTTATTTCTCTACAAAATTTCATCCCGGATGATATGTTCCGGGTTGTTCCGGAAAATATCTTCGGCATATCCCTGCCCGTACTTACGTGCTATGTAATCCGCACATTTCTTCAATTCCGGTGCACGCTTCTTCGTATCGTGGGCGTCTGTTGCAACGAACTGTACCAGTTCCTGTTTTAAGAGTTTCCGGGTAAAATTCTTTATTTTAAATCCCACATCTCCCATCACGCTGCCCGCATTGACCTGAATGTACGCACCCATTCCGGATAAATCCTCAATACGATCAACATGATCCGACAGGCATTGATACCGTTCCACGTGCGCAATAATCGGAAAATAACCTTCTGACAAAAGATCATAGACTCCATTCCGCAGATAATCGTAATCGTCCATCGGTCCAAACTCTACCAGTACATACCGAGAATCTGCCATCGTCCGCGCCACACCACCGTGCAGCTCCTGTGCCAGTTCCATCCGGTAATAGAGTTCGTTTCCTCCGATCAGTTCAATGGAAAGTCCGATCCGGTTCATCTGCTCCTGTAATTGTTTCATATAGGCATTCATACTGGGTGTGTGAATGTTGTGTCGTCCCGGCTTATTATGAGGTGTAACTATGATAGTACAAATAGCATTTTCCTTTGCTATTCGTAGCATCTCAAGACTCTCCTCCATGGACTTGGCACCATCATCAACCCCAGGCAAAATATGGGAATGAATATCAATAAGATCCATATTTTTTCATCCTTTTTCCTTTTACACATATGCTATTCTCAGTAGCTTTCTATAACATAATATGCTATTGGTACTATATTTTCAAGCAATATTTTGCATAAAAATAGATATGCTTCTAGTTGAATCTTATAAATTATGCTCAATTTTTACCCCCCCCCCGGAAATTTATGCACTTTTTATGGTTTAATGCCAGATTTTTCGCACTATTTGTATCTTTTGTATATTTTAAACTCTGCTTTTCGGATACAATAAGCAGTAAGAAGCACTTCATTTTAACTTCAACATCCTCTGCCATATAGCAACCTTGTAATTATTAAGAAAGGGAAAGTGTATCATCACATGAGAAATGACGATCGCACATTAGAACACTATTTAAAGGAACTGCGTAAATCCTGCAACTATTCTCAGGAATTTGTCGCATCACACCTGAATATTACCCGTCAGACCTATTCTCATTATGAGACCGGACGCATTACTCCGCCCGTTAATTCCCTGTATAATCTGGCAAAGTTATATGGTGTTCCTGTTGAAAATTTTTTGAATCTGGTAGTGACTTATAATATTAATATGGATTTTGCGCGGGCTGCGCAGTCACAGAGCATTGACAGCCCTGAGGAATTTGATTTGTTTGTAGAATACATGAATAATCCACAGAATCGGAACAAATTTAAATACTTAAACCGTGATGAGCGCCTACTTCTCTACTATTATCAGTTGCTGGATTCGCGGGACAAAGAGGATATTCTTGATTTTATGAAATTGAAATATCACAAGCGCCCCCCGCAACAAAATCTACAGGAATAAAGAAACCGCAGCATCACCTGCCGCGGTTTCTTTATTTCTGCCTTTTAATACAGCTTTTTCTTCCGGTTATTTCTACTTATCATATTTCTTTAACATTTCGAACTGCTTTCTGGTGTTACGGAATACCTCCATTAATTTCGGCGAGAACACGCCGCATTCTCCATGGGTAATCATGCGGTATGCCTCCTCCGCAGAATAGGCATCCTTGTAACACCGTTCATTTACCAGTGCATCATACACATCTGCAATGGAAACCAGTTGTGCGGAAAGCGGAATCTCCTCTCCTATAAGTCCATCCGGATATCCCTTACCATCATACCGTTCATGATGGTGTCGGCAGATCTCATAAATGGCCTGACGCAGCTCCGGATCCCACTCAACATCAATCTGGTCAAGCAGCTCACAGCCTCTCGTGGTATGTGTTTTCATACTCCTATATAAAAGTCTTTTGTTTTATAAGTTGCTGCTGTACACATGATTCATCGCTCCTTTTTATTAAGAAAGCAGAATACCTCTCTCGTAGATATTCTGCCCCTGATACCTATTATAATTCATACGGTGTGATCTGGTATACGAAATAATTGAGCCAGTTCGAATACAGAATGTTGCAATGCGCACGCCATTCTAAAGAAGGCTTCTGTGTATCGTCATCATCCGGATAATAATTCTTCGGCACCTCAATTGGAAGTCCCTTCTCCTTGTCACGCACATATTCCTTATGCAGCGTATAGCGGTCATACTCCGGATGCCCCATAACGTAAATCTCCTTACCACCTTCACTCATGCAAAGCAGCACTCCGGCCTCATCGGACTCGGCGAGCACCGTCAACTCCGTACACTGATGAATATCTTCAGAAAGAACTGCCGTATGACGGCTGTGTGGAATCAGGAAGTAATCATCAAAACCACGGACAAGCGGATTCTTACGGTTCATCACCTTATGACGATATACCCCGAATAATTTCCTGGGAAGCAGCACCTTCTTTAAGCCATAATGATAATACAGACCGGCCTGCGCTCCCCAGCAGATATGGAAGGTCGAGGTCACGTGTGTCTTCGCCCAGTCCATAATTTCACACAGCTCTGCCCAGTAATCCACTTCTTCAAAAGGAATCTGTTCCACGGGCGCACCGGTAATAATCATTCCATCGAACTTTCGGGCCTTTAATTCATCGAAGGTATTATAAAAGCGGTTGAGATGCTGGATCGGCGTATTCAGGGAAATATGACTGTTCATCTTCATAAACGTCACTTCCACATGCAGCGGCGTATTGGATAGTGCACGCAATAACTGCAGCTCGGTATCCTGCTTCACCGGCATGAGATTCAGAATGCAGACCTGAAGGGGACGAATATCCTGATGCATGGCACGATTTTCGTCCATAACAAATATATTCTCATTTTCCAAAATTTCTTTTGCTGGTAATGCGTTCTGAACTTTAATCGGCATTGTAGATCTTTCCTTTCCCTGTTATATTGGCTGTCATGATCTCTGACACGCGATACTACTAATCATAGTCCTTTTCCCTGCTTTTGGCAACCTTTCTCTTTAGAACCTTTCCACGAATTCATCCTCAGTCAGAATCGGGACTCCCAGCTCCTTTGCTTTCCGGTTCTTGCTTGAAGAGGACCCGGCATCATTATTAATAAGGAAGTTTGTCTTCGCGCTGACACTTCCGGTTACCTTTCCCCCCTGCTGTTCCACATAGCTTTTGAATTCATCCCGGTTCTTAAATTGATGCACATCACCGGTAATAACAAAGGTAAGTCCCACGCAGGTGCCTTCCCTGGCACTCACGGCTTCTCCCTGTGTAATGTGAACCTCCCGTAAAAGATGTTCCAAAGCTTCTTTATTCTTCGTATTCTGATACCATTCCATCACAGAACCGGATTTTTCCGGTCCAATTCCATCGACATCCTCAAAGCCCTGTCCGCTCTCCATCCGCTCAAGAAATCCATCAAAGCTGACGCTTCCCACAATCTTCTTTGCGGCATCCACTCCAATCATGGGAATGCAGAGCGCATAAATAAAGTTCACAGCTTTCACTTCCCGGCTCTTTTCTATCGCATTCAGCAGGTTTTCACAGGATTTTTCTCCAAAGCCTTCCATATTATGTATCGTTTCAGCATGCTCTCCCAAATGATAAATATCGGCAAACTCATGTACAAATCCTTCGTTCATAAATCGCAGCATCGTCTGAATCGATAAGCCATCGATATCCATTCCGGACTTGCTCACAAACCGGGTATACTTCTTTCCCTGCTTGGCCGTACAATCCGGATTCGTACAATGCAGCGTTTTCGTTCCACTGCTGCTTATATGAATCTGCGTTTTGGCTCCGCAGACCGGACAGGTTTCCGGAATAGAAAAAATTCCCTTCGTATCCTTCACCGCAATGCACTTCGGGATAATTTTATTCGCCTTAATGACTTCTAAAGTACATTCTTCTCCAATCCCCAGACGTTCCATCTCACTGATATTGCAAAGAGAAGCCCGGCTCACCGTCGTTCCCTCCAGCTGTACCGGTTCAAAAACAGCTACCGGTGAAATCGTTGACGCAGCGCAGGACCATTCTACATAGCGGAGCTTCGAGGTTGCAGAGACATCAGCCCACTTAAATGCAAAGCCGGCACGTGCCGCATGATGTCCGGTTACCGATCCGGTCGCTGCATACACGGTATCATCATAACAGATGACCAGTCCATCCACCGGAATATCCATCTGTCCACTTTCCACCTTATGTGTCCAGCGTGCAATCACCTCATCCAGGGTATCCTCGTTGCACCGCTCCCTCTCAACCGTAAGAAATCCTTCCTTATCCAGATAATCCATCTGTTCTCCGAAAGACTGAATCCCCTCTTCCCGGTAAACCAGCGTAAATGCATGAAAATAAACGCACCTCTCCCTGACCTTCTGCGGATCATCCAGACTCAAAGTCCCGGATGCAAGGTTTCTCGGATTGGCATACTTTTCATCATCATCTTCGATCAGATCATTAATCATCTCAAAATCAGTATAGGAAATCGTTGCTTCCCCACGAACCACCATATGTCCCTGATAAGAAATCTTCAACGGAAAACCCTTGATAGAATCCTTCAAAAAGGTAATATTGTTTCCAACCGTGCCGTTTCCACGGGTTACAATCTTCGCAAGCTTCCCCTTATCATAGGTAAGAACCAGTGTCAGACCATCCAGCTTCCAGGACAGCCAGATATCTCTTCCCTCAGCCCACTTCTTTAACTCGGAAACCTGCTTCGTCTTTGCCAGGGAAAGTGCCGGAAACTCATGGGGTTCACGGTTTCCTCCCGTTTCCTCCGCTCCGGTATTCTGCGTGGGACTATCCGGGAGAATATACCCCGTCTCCTTTTCCAACGCCGTCAGCTCATCAAACATGGCATCCCATTCATAATTGGACATCTTCTCTTCCTGCCCCTGATAGTAGGCCTCCGACGCCTTATTCAAAATCTCTACAAGCTCTTCAATTCTTTTCTTCTTCGTTTCCATCCCTCTGATCTCTTTCCTGATTTGATTTGCAGGCGATTTTTTGCAAGTTTTCCTGCATACCAATTCATTTTACTTTCAAGTGCTTATTTCATAATTCCTGTTTTTATTTCATTTCTGTTCTTTTTTATAAAATGAAACCTGTTTTCTATTTTAAGTTTTCTAACAAGATATAGTATTTCATTCTCTGTCATTTTCTTTCACTGGTAGACGGCATCATATAACGCTTGTAATTCTGTTCCAAGAATCTGCCGATATTCACCCTTTTTCAGCTTTGCAAGCTCAATATTCACAACACGAATCCGTTTTAATTCCCTGACTTCATATCCAAGTGCATGCGACATTCTTCGAATCTGCCTATTGACTCCCTGAGTCAAAACAATACGATATGTAAATTTGCCAATCTGTTCCACTTCACACGGTCTGGTCTTAATTTTCAGTTCTTTTAAGAATACCCCTTCCCTCATCTGCTGAAGGAAATCCTCAGTAATCTCTTTATTTACCTTTACAACATATTCCTTTTCATGTCCGGCACTGCCCTTCATCATGGCATTGATCAGTTCTCCATCATTGGTTAACAGGATCAGCCCTTCGGAATCCCTATCCAGCCGTCCCGCATAAGTAACTCTCACCGGGAACTTTACCATATCCGTAATCTTTTTGTCCGCAAAACGGTCCCGTTCCGTACAGGTCACTCCAACCGGCTTATAATAGGCCAGAACCACTTTATCATTCTTGCCATGAATGGCTTTTCCGCGAACCAGAATGGAATCCTCTGCCGATACCCGCATTCCCATAGCAGCAGTCTTTCCGTTCACCGTAACAAGCCCCTGATCAATGAGACTGTCTGCATCCCTCCGTGAACAGACTCCGCAGGATGCCAGATATTTATTTAAACGTTCCTTTTCCATATTCCTAATATTCCTGATCTTTTTATATTATAATCGATATTCTTAAGCTTTATATTCTTTACATGTAACTCTTATTGTTCATTCATGATTTGTAGTTTTGCTTCGCAAAAGGAGCCTGCTCACAGTTCATCAGCAATTTTACTTTTATTTCACAACATACTGCTCATACTTCCCGGCATCGGCGTAGTGGCAATTCACACGCATCCGTGTTCCTTCTGGTTCGTAGGTCTGTTCCAGAATCTGTGCATTCTCCTGCAGATATGAAACAATACTACCTTTCTCATAGGGAATCAGCAACTGGATCTCCTCATAGTCTGCATATACCAGCCGGATAATTTCCTTTACCAGTAATTCAATGGATTCCGGCTGCCTTGCACTAATGTAAATCTTATTGGTTCCGGCCGTTCTTGGATACGGGTTTTCAAAGAGCCGATCTGCCTTATTAAAAGCGATCAACATAGGAATATCCCCTGCTCCCAGCTCCCGCAACGTCTCCTTCGTAGTCTCCATCTGTTCCTGATACCCCGGATCCGAGACATCCACAACCTGCAAAAGCAAATCTGCTCCCTTAATCTCCTCCAAAGTAGAGCGAAACGCCTTCACCAGTCCATGGGGGAGCTTATGAATGAATCCAACCGTATCCGTAAGCAGAAAATCCTGATTATTTCCGGTATTAATCCGACGGATAGTGGTATCCAGTGTCGCAAAAAGCATATCCTTCTCGAGCACCTTCTTCTCTTCATCTCCCACAAACCGCTCCACCATATGATTCATAATGGTCGATTTTCCAGCATTCGTATAGCCAACCAATGCTACCAAAGGGATTCTGGACTGCTCCCTTCGCTTCCTCTGGGTTTCCCGTTCCCTGGAAATGGCATCCAGTTCTTTGCGGAGTTCACTAATCCGGTGCTCAATGTGACGACGGTCAAGCTCTAACTTTTTCTCCCCAGCACCACGGCTGCTCATGCTGCCACTGGTTCCTCCCTGTCTGGTCAGCGCCTCATGCATTCCCACAAGACGTGGCAGGAGATATTGCAGCTTGGCAGTTTCTACCTGTAATTTGGCTTCCCGTGTTCTTGCACGCATCTCAAAATGTTAAGAATCAGTGTAGTCCGGTCGATAACAGGTGTTTTTAATTCATCCTGCAGGTTTTTGATCTGGGAAGGAGTCAGAGTATCATTAAATAGAATAAGCTGCGCATCCAAAGCCTGCGCAGCATCCCGTACTTCCTGTACCTTTCCGGTTCCAATGTAAAGTGCTTTATGCACAAATTCCATTCTCTGGATAACCGTTCCAACCGGTTCCATGTAACAAGCCTTCGCCAGTTGCTTCAGTTCCTCCATGGAACCCTCAAAATTCTGTTCTTCTCCCGTATCTACCCCGACGAGCAGTACCCGTTCCAATTCTCTATTCTGTTGTTCCTCCGAAAAATCATTCCAATATTCTTCCATAACACCTCTTATGAAATTATTAAATTGACATATTATTGCATCTATTTACTTCTGTAAATGTTTATCCTACACCTCATACTTCAATAACACTAATACAGGGAATCAATCACGGAAAAGTAATTTTCAAATGTCTTACGACAGCATCCCGGATTCTTAATCACAATATTTCCCATTTTTAATCCCGGAAGCGTAAACGCCATTGCCATCCTGTGATCGTCGTAGGTTTCTAGTGTTATGTTTCCACTTTCTGTTATACGTTCACTCTTTGTTGTGCTTTCACTTTCTTCTATTGTACTTTCACTTTCTATCGCAATACGATCTCCCTCACCTTTCTCCCACGGGAAAATCTGAATTCCATCAATCTCCGGAGCTTCTTCACACCGCACACCCATCCGCTGCAATTCTGTCAGAATCGCATGGATCCGGTCAGATTCCTGAAAACGGATATGTCCGATATTGTGAATTCTGGTAACGCTGTCTGCGAAAGGTGCAATTGCTGCCAGTGTCATCGTCTGATCCGAAAAGTCCTTCATTGAAATGTCCACGCCATGCATTTCCGGATTCTTCATGGTCAACCGGATTCCTTCAGGCATCTCTTCTTTCTGACATCCCATCTGTTCCAATACGTTTAAAAATTGGATATCTCCCTGTAAAGAGTTTCCCTGTACGCCCTTAACAATAACACTTGTTTTTAATAAAGGAACCATCGCATAAAAGTAGCAGGCTGCCGATACATCCGGCTCAACTTCATATTCCGCAAGTCCCCATCCTTCCTGATGGGCAATTTCATAGCAATTCTCCGACCGCTTCACGCAAATACCAAATTGCTTCATCATAGCAAGTGTCATTTTAATATAGGATCCAGCGGTTCTGCTCCCGGTCAGATGAATCTTCAGTCCTGTCGGAAGGATACATGCTGCCATCAATAAGGCACTTGCAAACTGGCTGCTGAGATTCGTATCAATGGTGATTTCACTCATCCCATTCTTATCTGTGAATTCCTCTGCAAATTGCGAATCCAATTCAAACGGGAAATGATATGTTTCATTATTATATCTAAATTTAACATTTAACTTCTCTAATATTTTCAGGATTGGTTCCATCGGACGCTTACGCATCTGTTCGGATGCATCCAGATGATAATTGCCTCCTGCAAAGGCCAATGCAACCGTAAGAAACCGTGCTGCTGTTCCCGCACTTCTTACATTGATGGATGCCTCCGGGTTCGGAATTCGGCCTCCCGTACCCTGAATGGTTACCTTCTGCTTTTCTTCTTCGATTTCCAATTCAAATCCAAGCTGAAGAAGGCAGTCTAAGAATCCTCTGGTATCATCACTAAAAAGAACTCCCGACAATACGCACTTTTTACCGGATAGCGCAGCTAACAGAAACGCCCGGTTGGTAATGCTTTTGGACCCGGGCACCTGAATAAGATACTCTTTCCTCGGATTCAGTTTTCTTACCTGATAAATATCTGCTTTTTCCATAAGTGTTCCCTTTCTTTGCTATCCTATTAACTATACTATTTTTTTCACCTTCTGCCAATCCTTTTCTGGTTACTGGTTACTCCTGACCTCTTCTACTGTATTTGTCAACCGAAAATTCGGTCAACCGCTCATTGAAAACTAGGTCACTTTA
>CAVHRK010000027.1:0-28462 GCA_963638365.1 Anaerobutyricum sp.
GTCTGAATTCCTTGGACTTGATCTCTACATGAATGATGTCGCCAACCTTTGCGGTTGCCTTAATCTTCTGTGCATCCTCTAAGGAAATCTGTAACAGATCATCTTCCACATCATCTGCGGTTTCTACAACTTCCTTCTCTGCATAGCAAAGGAAATCACAGGTTTCACGGTCAATCTCTACCTTGATATTATCTGCTCTGCCAAAATGCTTCTCGCATGCAGTGTAAAGGGAATTCTCGATCGACTCAAATAAGGTCTCTTTGCTGATTTCCTTCTCCTTCTCCAAAATATCAAGTGCTTCCATTAATTCTTTGTTCATTTTCGTATCCTTTCTGCTTGTATTTGGACTAAAAGTCCAATGCTAATTTTATGATTGCAATATCTTTTCTCTGAAAAACCAGATCCTGACCATCCTCACCGGTTAACGTCAGTGTTTCATTGTCAAATGCTTTCAGGACTCCTTCAAAATCCTTCGAACCGTTCACCGGCTTAAATGTCTTTAATTCAACATCCATTCCGATGCTCTTTAAAAGATGCTTCTCCTTCTTTAAGGTTCTGCCAAGTCCCGGGGAACTTACCTCCAGAATATAGGCATCCTCGATGTAATCCTCTGCATCGAGCTGATCGGAAAGTGCACGGCTCACCGTCTCACAATCCTGAATGTTGACGCCGCCGTCCTTGTCAATGTAGCAGCGAAGGTAAAAGTCACTTCCCTCCTTCACATACTCCACATCGTAAATTTCCACACCGGCTGCCTCCACGATTGGCTTTAACAATTCCTCTGTCTTTGCTTCATAAGACTCTCTCTTTGACATTCTTCCTCCTTATCTCCGGACATAAAAACAGTGGACTCGCAAGTCCACTGTAACTAGTAAATCTTTATAACTATAGTTAGATTAACACTTCTTATAAGGAAATGCAAGGGTTTTTCAAAAATTTCTCTGCTTTTTCGTTCGGAATTATTTAATATTTGATCTTATCCTTTACACTGATTTCTTTTCCAAGCTGGACTTCGATCAGTTTCAGTTCCGTAACTGCCGCAATCGTATGTTTACAGCCGGCCTTCATCGTCAGGACATCCCCCGGTCCGACATCCTTTACCTCATCGTCAAGGACTGCCTGTCCATTTCCCTGAATGATCGTCCAGACTTCTTCACGGCGCTCATGGCTGTGGTAATTCATCTTATGTCCCGGCATCAGCGTCACCTTAATTGTCATACTCTCATCTTCGATGTCAAGTACACGGAAACTTCCCCATGACTTCTCTGCAAACATCACCTGCTGGTCAATTTTATCTACAAACGGTTTGATGTAGCTTGACTGTTCCTTGTCGGATACAAGGATTCCTTCCGGGCTTGCGGAAACCACGACATCCTGTAAGCCCATACACAGTACCGGAACATCCAGTTCATTAATAACATGGACATTGCTGCACTTCTCATTTAAAATAGCTTCTCCGATGCTTGCTTCTTCCATGGCTTCCGTCAGGGTGTTCCAGGTTCCGAGATCCTTCCATTTGCCGCCAAAGCGCAGGACACTGATATTCTTTTCTTTCTCGCCGACCGCATAGTCAAAGCTGATCTTCTGCAAGGTTTCATACTTTGCAAACAGATCCTGATAATCCGTAAAGTCAATGAGGTCATGAGCCTTCTGAATGAGATACCCAAGCTGGAAAGCAAACACCCCGCCATTCCACAGTGCACCTTTCGCAATGTATTCCTTTGCCACATCGGCAGTCGGTTTCTCCTTAAAGGTAGAAACCTTGCTTACGCGCTGCTTGCTCTCCGGAATTACATAGCCATACTTCTCACTCGGATACGTGGGTTCAATTCCCATCAGTACAAGGTTGGCCTCTCCTTGTTCTGCAAGGTGCGCCAGTTCCTTCACGGTTTCAAAGTAATCTTCATCCACATACGGATCCACCGGACATACCACAACAGCTTCCTTCTCTGAAATGTGCTTCACATCCTTAAGAAAAGCTGCGGCAAGCGCAATGGCAGGAAAGGTATCACGGCGGCACGGCTCCACACAGACGGAAACCTCTTCACCCAGCTGGTTATGAATGGCAGATACCTGTGATTTGGATGTTGCAATCGTGACGGTCGCTTCTGCATCTACCGTCTTGATCTGACGATAGACTCGCTGCACCATGGATTCGTATTCTCCGTCTTCCTTTTTAAAGATCTTGATAAACTGTTTGGAGCGGATATCATTGGATAAAGGCCATAAGCGCTTTCCCGATCCTCCTGATAATAAGACAATGTTCATTCTGTTCCCCTATATTAATCATCATAATATTTGTAATGTTTATTATTTCATCTGAATACAGCCATCCACAAAACTAATTTGTATTACTCTGAGTAATTATAGTGTACCTTACTTTCCTAATAAAATCTACTCAAAAATGATCCACTGGATCATTTTCTCATATGCATGGCAACTAAAAAAATCCGCAGCCTTCCGGACTGCGGATTTTATCATAACACTATCTGTTTTTTACTTTATATTTCATTTTCCTGTAGAGCTTACATAAGCATTTTTGATTTCCTTACTCCTTCACACCACCGATCGTAAGTCCGGTTACGAAGTATCTCTGTAAGAACGGATACAGACAGATGATCGGTAGCATGGTTGCGATCGTCGCTGCGGACCGGACAGTAACAGGCGTTACTGCTGCTGAGCTTGCACCTGCTGCGGAGGCATTTGCAGCGCTTCCGCTCTGCTGCATTACAGAAGACAATAATTTCATCAACTCATACTGCAAGGTTGTGTACTCACTCTTCATTCTGTTATACAGCATGGCATCAAACCAGGAATTCCACTGATATACTGCAACAAACAGGGCAACGGTTGCATATACCGGTTTACATAACGGAGAAATAATCTTAATAAATACCGTCCAGTATCCAGCACCATCCAACTGTGCTGACTCTTCAAGGGAATCCGGAAGTCCCTGCATATAAGTTCTTAATACCAACATATTAAATGCACTGATTGTTCCCGGGATTACATATACCCAGAAAGTTCCGGTCAGATGTAAATTTCTGTATAACATAAAGATCGGTATCATACCGCCGTTTACATACATCGTAATTACCCAGAACAGGGATAACTGGGACTTAAACATAAAACGCTTTCTACTGACCACAAACGCCAAAAGTGCATTTGTTACTAAGGAAAGCAGCGTTCCAATTATAGTTCGTAATACGGTTATGTAAGCACCTTGAAGCATATTCTGCTTAGTAAGGACTGTCTTGTAGTTATTTAATGTAAATTTTCTCGGCCATAAATAAATGCCGCCGCGAACTGCATCAATACCATCATTAAGGGAAATTGCCAAGGTATTTAATACCGGATATAAGGTGATCACAACAAAGGCAATCATGAACAAAGTATTAAAAACTACGAATATCTTATCCGCAAGGGATGTCTTTTTCTTTTTCATGTCTCTACCTCCTAGAATAACCTTTCTTCGCCCATACGTTTTGCAGCGAAATTAGCCACCAGAATCAGAGCAATACTAACTGCACTCTTAAATATTCCGGCTGCAGTACCTAATGAGAAGTCATTCTGACTAATACCCCAGGTAAGAACATAAATATCAATGGTATCCGATACACTCTTAATCAGACCATTACCTAACAGGTACTGTACTTCAAATCCTGCATTCAGTACATTACCTACGTTCATCAGTAACAGAATCATAATAGTAGGCTTAATACCCGGTAATGTTATATATTTAATCTTTGCCCATCTTCCGGCTCCATCAATGGATGCTGCTTCATACAGACACGGATCAATGGATGTAATGGCTGCCAGATAAATAATGGCATTCCATCCGGTTTCCTTCCAGCAGTTTGCAAATGCTACAATCCACCAGAAATACTTGGGATGTGCAAAGAAATCAATTGCACGGTCAATAATTCCTGCTTTCATTAATAATTCGTTGATGATACCGGTAGAAGATAACGCATCATGTAAAATACCAGTAACAATAATCCAGGAAAGGAAATGAGGCAAATACGAAATTGTCTGTATTACCTTTTTCGGTTTCGTGGCACGAATCTCATTTAACAGAATGGCAAATAGAATCGCCATAATTGTGGATGTCACCAGATTCAGTACACCCATACAAAAAGTATTACGGATAACCCGTAAAAAGGTTGCGTCCTGAAACAGGAACTGGAACTTCGCAAGTCCCACAAATTTTGATCCAAGTAATCCATCTTTCGGCTTATAATTCTGGAATGCCATCAGCCATCCGGTCAATGGCCAGTAATAAAAGATAATACCATAAACTACCATAAAGAAGGAAACGATCAGTAGAAATTTCTGTCTTTTAATTTCTTTCCATGTTATCTTTTTGTCTTTTTTCACTTTAGCTACGCCCTGACTCATATATCCGCTCCTAACTTGTAATAAAGAAGCGGCAATAGTCTTCTCACCGAATCCTACTGCCGCTTTCCTCACACAATCATTTTGAATGCTGCAGTCTCTATCTCCTACTTAAAGGTATCCAGAATTGCCTGCATCTCACTAATGAAATCTTCAGGTTTGCAAGCATTATATGCATCCATATACTCAGCCCATCCAGCTTCGAAATCACTGGCCATTACAACCTTAGGTAAGTACTCATGCTTTGTTTCACCCATCTTGGTCCAAGCTACACCACCAGGAGTTTCTGTAGTGAAGTTATTAGAATAACTGTACATCGGGAACCATGGTCCATTTGCTTCAACTACGGAACCAATCATGTCTACATAGTTGCCTGCGCCATATGCTGCAAGACAATCCTTTAACGGCTGTGCCATATCTACCTGGAATTCTGCAGGCTGCTCTTCCGGCTTGTTTGCATTAATTCCGTCATCACTTGTACCACCCCACTGAGGCATATAAGAATACTGGCAACGATGAGATGCCTGATATGCGGTATCAGACCAGTTCATTCTCTGATCCTGTGTTCTTGAATACAAACCATTTTCATCAACGGTATAATCTACATCTTTAACACCCCAGAATCTTAAATCATGTAATTCCTGATCCATTGCACAATCAACAATAAACTTGAATGCCTTATCAGGATCCTTACAATCCTTGGTAATTGCTACACCGGAAGCCTGGTTAACAGTATCATCGTATGTATGCCATCTGTTTTCCATTCCCTCTTCTGTGGTTAATCCAAGAGGAACATAGTTACATCCCTTTTCATCAAGTCCCTGCTGCTTGAATACATCGTTTACAGTATATGCGAAATCCCACCACTGGTCTACCATACCAAGTACACGGCCTGTAGAAAGCTTAGCAATATATTCATCATAGGTCTGGGTAAAGCTTTCAGGATCTACAAAGCCCTTCTGATATTCTTCATTCAGCTTCTTGAAATACTTAACAGTATCGTCAGAAGTATTGTAATCTTCAATTGTCATGGTATCTTTATTAACAATAACGGATCCATCATTCGGATATCCACCGAGGAACTGTCCTGCATTTTCAAGGCAGAAGTATCTCCAGTCTTCACAGAGAATGGTATAAGGAATGTTCGGTGTTCCATCTTCCATGGTCGGATTTGCTGCCATGTAATCCTCAATTACCTGGAAATACTGATCCATGGTTTTGATTTCCGGATATCCTGCCCACTCAAGAACTCTTACCTGAATCCAGAATGCTTCATCATTATGTGTTGTTGCGGTAGGTTCCCCCTTCGTATTTCCGAAAGGATTGATCCAGTAGATATGTCCATCCGGCTGACGGAACTTTTCCCATTCATCTTCTGTGAACCATTTTTCTTTAAATTCCGGATACTGATCAATATAGTCATCTAACGGGATGAGTGCTCCTGCATCTACCAGAAGTGACATATCATCACTATCAATATAATCCGGATATTCATCACTTGCAATCAACATACCGGTTGCTTCCGAAGCAGTCTGTCCGGTTAACCATGTTTCTTTGATACGAACGCCCCACTTCTCACCAATCATCTGGGCAATTTCATTATCGTCATTAATTTCAGAACCAGGCATGGTAATGAACATGGTGAAGTCTGAAATTTCATCTTCAGAATAAGATGTTTTTGCCTCTTCTGTTGTGGAATCTCCTGCTGTGTCAGAAGCTTCCGTTGTTGTCTCTGTTGTAGATGATGAACTGCTGTCATCTGTTGTTGTAGCGCCACCGCAGCCAGCCAGCATGGTTACTGTCATGGTAACACCGAGTAATAAAGCTGTTAATTTTTTCAGTTTCATGTTTGCCTCCCTCTTGTTTGTTTTAGAAACATTTGATGATTTTATTATATCTTTTTAATATGCGTAAACAACCCGAAAAACTCTAACTAAAAACCCGATAAACTATAGTTTATCGGGTTTTGCAAACGCAGGCCGTACAAAATTTGTAACCCCCAGGATACAACACATGCTAAGAACGACCTTGCATACACAATACTACATTTCAAACCGGTTCACAATTTCCGCCAACTGCCGTGCAATATTCTGATTCTCCTGTGCCTGGTTCTGGATCGTATCTGCCACTACAGCAAGCTTCTCATTCTTATGTACAATGCCGCCTATTGCTTCCTGATCCTGTTGAGTAATTTCGTGAACATCTTCTATGTGCTCGCCAATCTGACTGACAGACTGTTCCAGCTGCCCGATTGCGATATTTATTTCATCCAACTGTTTCTTAATTACTTCCGCAGCCGAACGGTTATCCGTTGACTGACTTGCAAAATTTTCAAACTGCCGTACAACACTTTGTTCCATATAACCCATCATATCATTAAAGCAATTATTAACACTGTCAATACTGTCATTTGCTTCCGCACAAATCTGCTGGATATTGGTTGCCGTTAATTTGGACGTATCCGCAAGTGCACCTATTTCACCCGCAACAACAGCAAAACCCTTCCCGGCCTCTCCAGCTCTTGCTGCTTCAATGGACGCATTAAGGGATAAAAGGTTCGTTTTATTTGCAATACTCAGTATTTCCATTGCCAGCTGATTAATTTTGGATAACCCGTTCAGACTGGAAATCGCATTTTTCACAGAAGTTCTGGTTGTTATCAGCTCTTCCTTTCCTTTTTCATATGCTTCCTGTGCGCTTAACTGCATCTCCATCGCATTCGTTTTTACTTTTCTGCTCATATCATCCGACTCACGGATTTCCCTCATAATGCTCTCCACAATAGCATTGATATTCCCTATTTCTTCATACACATGGGCAATCGCATCATTTGTGCTTTCCAGCGAGGCAGACAGCTGCTGCGTTGTTGCCGTCTGATCCGTCATATCATCTACGAGTTCTACTGCTGAATTCTGTAAATCATCCGCTTTTCCATGCAAAGTGCCGCAGCACTCCCGAAGGGTCTGGACAATATCTCTCAACGAACGGATCAGAGTACCTGTTGCCCTTGATATACTTCCCAGCTCATCCTTTCTTGTATAATGCTTTTCTATTTCATCATTTTCCTTTATATCAAATTGCTGTAATGCCAGAATTCCGTTTTCGATTGGCTTCATCGGTCGCATCATCCGGTTTATGATAATCACGGAAACCACCCCAAGTATAAGCAGAATAACTGCACATAAAAGCATCAGATTTGTTCGCATGGTTATTGCTGAAGCAAACAATTCCTCATAACTGTCTTTAATAATAAACAGCCATCCACGGTCTGCCATATAATAATAGGAGTCAATATAGTCTTTTCCATTCTCTTTGTGCTCGACATAACCGCCAACGGAATTGGGGGCATCCTTATATTTTTCACATAACTGCAGCAGATACTCTTCCTCTGTTTCTGTGGCAACCATTTCCGGCTGATTATGGAAAATATATTTATGATCCCTTACATTAACCATGCAGTAAGTTGCATGTTCCATTCCGTTCATTCCAAGACTGTCCAGTTTATTCACAAGACCTGCAGTATAAATTCCACCTCCAACAAGCCCGGCAGGATTCCCATTTTCATCATAGATTGCCCGATACATGGAAACAATCTGTTCGCCGCTTGCAGGTGATATAATAATCCCCGTATTATATACCCCATCCGTTGCAAGCAGTATATCCTGTAATGCCTTCAGAGAATCACCTTCTCTTGTAGTAATACCGACAACAGCTGCATTCGTATGGGCAAGTACATGGGTATTCCATTCACTTACGTACAGTCCTTCCAGATTGTTTATATCCGCAGAAAAGGACTCCGTATATTTCTGTGCCGCCTCAACTACTGATTTATTTTCTGGATTTTTCAATACATTCAGAATTTCTCCTGCTTTACTGTATGCTGACAGAATCACCTCTGATTCCTGCACATAATTATCTACAATCTGACTTCTTTCCTGTACGATTGTCTGCAGGTTATCCGTTGCCGTTGTCCTTACATTTTTGGTAATTCCGTATACCACCATTACAGAAAGGCATGTCATAACCGCAATCTGCATAATCAGAATTGCACTTATTATTTTTTGCAAATGAACTTCTGTTTTTCTTTTTCATTTTATCCGCTCCCATCTTATTAAATTTGTTCATAATAATATCCGCGATCCGATTTCATAATCACGCGTTTAAGTTCAAAATACTCCACTGCATTCTCTTTCAATGTAAAGGAGCAGGTAATCCATTCTTCAGCAGCTGTAAGATTCTGTGCCGTGACAAGCGGCTGTGCTGCCTCCTTTAACAGTTCCTTCTGTTCCTTTGATAAAGAAGCCGGTTCTCCCATCACATGCCATACCTTCAAAGGATTGCATGTATCTTCATCCACCGTTCTTCGTATCAGACTGTATTGTTCTTTATTCTTAACCGGGAACCGGACTGTCAGCTCCTTCTTTTCCTTTTCCTGTCCATAAACCGGATTCCACAAAATTCCCCTGTAATCCCCTCTGTCATCAATCATTACCAATGCATTGGGGGAACGGTAAATGCATCTTCCTGTTAAACGCTTGAAAAACTGGAAGGTGTAAAAAGTCGGTTTGGGAATGCCTCCGTCAGCAACAAGACCAAACCCGCCATGAAAGGGTGTAAACGGAACTCCGAATTCTTCAAAAATATCCCCAAATGTCCAATAGGAATAGGAAGAATGATGATCACCGAGCCTGGACAATTGATATGCAATATATGCCGCATTCAGATTGGTATCATGAAGCGGATTATTCGGAATATAGGAAGTATTAAATTCCGTAAGGTGAATTTCTTTTCCCCGGTACTCTTCAAACTCATCTACAATATCACGTGTCAATTTCAGATTCTGGAAACCGAGCTCCGGATCACTTAGCTTCTGGTAGCCGTAATGTCCCTTGTTTTCCGGCATTTCTGTCGTATAGTGATGTCTGGTAATAAAATCAACCGGAATTTGTCTGCTGCTGCAAAACTTCATAAATTCCCGGATCCACCGTTCGTCATCTACACCACAGATTGCAGGTCCTCCCACCTTGAAACGGGGATCCACTTCCTTCACCGCCTGAAAGGTAATTTCAAACAGATGGAAATACTTCTCCATATCTGCGTTTTCCCAAAATCCCTCCAGATTCGGTTCATTCCATACTTCAACCGGCCAGCTAACTACCTCCTCTGCTCCGTATCGTTCCATCAAATGCAGTAAGGTTGCCTGCACCAGCTCACACCATCTGCCCTCATTCTTTGGAGGGGTAACATTCCCTTTCCAGTAAAATACCGTCTGTGTCCCACTTGCCAGATCTCCCGGCATAAATCCCAGTTCCAAAAATGGCTTTATATGTAATTCCCGATAGGAATCCATGACCAGATCAAGATATGTGAAATTATATTCTGCCTTTGTCACGCCGTTTTCGTCCTGATATTCATGATAAATCGCCATATCATCCGCAAACAGCCCGTGTCCTCTGATATGGGTAAATCCAATTCTGTCCTGTACATATTTTAACTGAGCCATGTATTCCTTCTGCAATGCCAGTCCCATACGCCCGGTTCCAATGCAGAAATCAACATGATTATAAAATTCTTCCGTATGACTCCTGTCCAGTATGATTTCTTTCATCCGTTCACTCTCCTGTTTCTATTTCACTTTTATCTTCTTGCGGATCCATTCGTCAGTTCTTAAGAAATGCAAAGGATTTCAGGCTTGGACATCCTTCTCCGTGATAAGTGAGATATAAATCGAATTCCTGTTCCTCTATGCAGCAGGTAGTGGTATATGTTTCCCACACATTCGTATACTCAATGCTCACCCTGCCAAGCACAGGCCCATCCAGGGAAGTCCGGATTTCAAAATATCCCCTTCCATACCCTCTTGTTGTAATCGCAAGTCCACTGATGTGATTTCCTTTAAAAGACCGGAATCCTATGGTCGTTCCATCCGCAATTTTGGCAATATAACCATCCTCCTTGTCTCCGTCTCTTCCGTCCTGCATGATCTTCGGATATTTTTCATTCACATAAATGCTGGGGTCCTCTGTAAAAAGATGACACGCGATATAAGCCGGATACTCTCCTTCCGCCAAGAGCGGTCCTCCATTCAGGCCACAGGAAGAAAGTCTTGCCTGCAAAACAGAGCCATCCTCCATAATCTGAAGTTTCTCTGCACAGCCTTGACGGCTATACCATGTTCCATTCGTATGACGATGGTAAAAAATATACCACTCTTCTCCGATCTGTACCATACTTCCATGATTATTAGCCCCATATGCTGTAGGAAAATCTGCCGGTTTATAAGAGTCAATATGCAGATCACAGTTGCTGATGAGAACTCCTTTATATTGAAATCCCTTCCGTGGGTTGTCACTCACCGCATAGCAGAGTTCATGCATCACCTCGGAAGAATAAATAAAGTAATACAGGTTTCCTCTTTTCCGGATCGATGGTGCTTCAAAAAATGCATGTCCTTCAAAGCCGGTACCTTCCGCATATTCACATCCCGGTACGACAAATACCGCTTCCTCTTCAATGGTAAGCATATCCGCACCAAGCACCGTTGCCATTGCCCCATGTCTTGATTTGTCTCCACGTCCGCAGAATCCGGTATACAGATAAGTCCTGTTTCCTTCCGTAAGTACCCCCGGGTCAAACTGTGGTTCATCCCCATTCCGTTCTCCGATCCGTGTTCCATCTTTATAATGAACATAACCATAAAACTCATAAGTTCCCGCAGGCTCATTACAAACTGCAACCGATACAACCGGCACCTTGTCCAGTACATAATATAAATAGTATCTCCCATCCGGTCCGACCGTAACATCCGGGGCATAAAGACACATTTTTCCCTCTTTATTGAGCGGATCTGCTGTTTTTGGATAAATGACTCCTTCATATCTCCAGTTACCGAGATCATTTACCGGTGCCGACCAGCATACATAATCACCCATACAAAATACATAACCGTTATAGTAATCATGAGATCCGTAGATATATACTCTTCCATCAAAAACATAAGGTTCTCCATCGGGAATATATTCCCATGACGGCAGATAAGGGTTAAATGCCTGCTTTTTCATCGCTCTCCCCCCTGTATTATTAAAATTTTATTTTCTAATTAAACGCATCCTCAATCATCTTATGTGTTTCCCCAGCTGTCCGCAACCGGAGGAGTTCTAGTATTATCCCCGAAAAACTCTAGAAACTCAAAAATGATTCACTGGATCATTTTCTCATATGCATGGCAACAAAAAGCCCTGTATGGAATCGTTTTCTCCTTCGTGTTCCATACAAGGCTCTGCTTCAAATCAATACCGTCCACAACTGTGCCATGAGCAGCTTTTATTCGGTGACACCAACATTTTTTCGGTATTTACTCGGGGTACATCCCTTCTGCTCAATAAACTTACTGATGAAATAGTCCGTATCACGGTATCCGACTTCCTCTGCGATCTGGCTGATCTTCTTATCGGTCTTAAGCAGCTCCTGCGCTGCTTCATTAATCCGGTACTCACATAAATAATCTTTAAAGGACTGACCATACTTTTTACGAAAAATCTGTCCCAGATAGGAGCTGTTTACAAAGTACTTCTTACTCAGATCACGGAGTGTCAGGTTATCTGCGAAATGCTCCTTAATTTCTCTCTCGATGTCCTGTAATACTCCTCTGGATACATTCTTGCGGAGCTGGATCAGATATTCTGCATAATCACAGGAAAATCTTCGCAGATGTGCACGGCTTCCTCTTGTAATTCCGGTATCAAAAACATTTTCACTGATATACTGCATCACCTCTTCCTGATCTACGGTTTCATCCTGCTCAACTGCCAAGTGGATCAACTGGAACAGCAGGTAGTTCGTATTCATGGTTACGAGATCCCTCGCCATTCCCAAGTTTTCCATGTCCTGAAACAGCTCATCCACACTGCTATGAATCCCGTTTACATCATTCTGCTCTACCGCTGTGATCAGATGATCCAGGCTTTGTTTACAAAGAATGATTTTACCTTCTCCAACCTGCATTTCTTCTTCGTAACAGTAAACCATTTTTTCCTGACGGAATCCCTTCGAGGAGCGCAATGCACAGGCTGCCGAATAGGAATGGGATAATTTGTCCGGTTCTTCTACCCTTTTCCCTGCAAGTAACAGGATCGAGAAATCAAGATGCGCATTCATCTTTTCAGCAAACCAGAGTAAAAATTCATCACTCTCCATCTTACGCTCTGCCGCCATATAATCTGCATACAGAAATCCTATTTCATAGTCTTCTTCATAATCGAGTAATTCTTTTAAAAAATGGGAACCGTCATCCTCAAGGATTTCCATTGCATGCTCATACATCTGATTACGGATTACCTGCAGTTCGCTGTCAGAAAGTTCTTCGATATCTGAAATATTCTGCATACTGATATGAATGTAACGTAAGCCGCCATCTCCAAGCCGTAAATGCTCTTTCACATATTGGAGTTCCTCTTCGGTCTGCTTCCCCCGTAAAAGCGCAATAATATACTGCTTCAGCTGCATTTCCTGCATCCAACGCTCATTTTCTGCATTCTGTTCGGTAACTGCCAGACTGCTTTTCGCCTTACGGATCAGTTCCAGCAAAGCCTCTTTCTGAACTGGTTTAACAAGGTAATCCATACAGGCATAGCGGATTGCTTTCTGTGCATAGGAAAAATCATTGTACCCACTGAGAATAATAAAAAATGCATCCGAAATCTGTCTTCCCCTGATCTGCTCAAGCAGCTCCAGTCCGGACATCACCGGCATCTTAATATCCGTAATCACGAGATCCACCTCATGATCCTCCAGATAGACCAATGCCTCTTTTCCATTTGATGCCATCTTAACAATTTCACAGCCTTCCGCTTCCCAGTCAATCAATACAGACAATCCCTGTAAAATAAACGGTTCATCATCTACAAGCAACACCCTCATTTGAATTTCTATTCCCTTCTTTATCATACTTTCGTAAAACAACATCTTCTGAAATACGGATCACCAGAAATGTCCCGATTCCTTTTTCACTTTCCATTTCAAAGGATACCTGATCCTTCGTTGCCATCTTAAGACGAAGGCAGGCATTCAGTACACCGACATGCTTCTTTTTGCGGATATCATCGATCTGCACATAATTCATTCTATGATTCAGCAGTTTAACTTCATCTTCATCCATCCCGTTACCGGTATCTTCTACTTCCATAATCAGACAATTTTCCTGCATATAGGCACGTAAATAAATCCAGCAGGGAACTGATTTTTTTTCAATTCCATGTACGCAGGAATTCTCAACAAAAGTAACCAGTGCCAGCTTGGGAATCTTCACCTTACGGCATTCCTCTGCGATCTCAATTTCATAGGACAGCCGGTCACCGAATCGGTACTTCTGCAGTTCCAGATATGCCTTAATGAAGCTCACCTCTTCTTCAATCGTTGTATCATCCGTATTCCACTCCACATTCTGCCGCTCAAGAATCGCTAGGCGTTCCACCATGGCAGCTGTTTCATTTTCTTTTTTCAGAACACAATGCATACGGATGCTTTCCAATACATTAAACAGAAAATGAGGATTAATCTGACTGTATAGTGCCAGAAGTTCTGCCTGCTGTCTTGCAATATCAATTCCCTGTTTTTCAAGCCGGTCCTTATATACCGTCTGAATCAGTTCTTTCATACGGATAACCATCCGGTTGTAATTCCACATCAGTGCACTGATTTCATCTGTGCCTTGAATATTTTCCAGTTCTTCCAGTTCCTCCGTATCCATACGGTCAAATGCCGTACTTAACTCGCCAAGCCGCAGTGCGAAAGAACGGTTAATTAATGATACCAGGACAAGTGGCAGCAATACGTTTACCAGAACCAGACACATAATTAACAGAAAATGTTCCCGAATACTCGGAAGGATTTCTCCCGAAGGCTGCATAATCAAAATACGAAACGGCTCACCACATATCGAAAAATCACGTTCCAACCGGATATTCTCTTTTCCCGTCAGATATTCATAGTCAATTTTCGTTCTGAAATTTCCATCATTGGTAAACAGAATCTGGTCTCCAGAACAGATCATCACCGGTGCGTTATAACGCATATCCTGAAAACGCCGCACCAGATTCACATAATCTATCGTTACCACAACATATTTTTCTTTCTGTAAATCCCTGTAATAATCCATCTTACGAATCAATACAATTTTCCGGTTACTCACCACATTGATGCTGTTTTCTTTATAATTAAAGATCACCGTCATGTCTCTGTCCTTCTTCTGGTACTCCAGGAACAATGGGTTGTTAGTAACCGAATCCAGGCGATAGAAAAGACCTCCGTTTACAATATCCTCATTGTCTCCGTAAAATACAACCTGAAAACGATCCGAATTCATATTACCCAAAAAAGGATCCGTGCTGAACCTTCTGCTCTCTTCAAAAAATTCAAGTGGAGAAGAGAAAGGCTGCTCCAAAAACTGATTTAGGGTACGGTTAATATATACACTGTTTGTAAAATCAATGGCTTCCTCAAACGTATAGGCCAGATCAGCCTCCACAGCAGATGCAATACTCTCAAACTCCTTCTGCTGCTGTGTGCGTTCATTATCAAACACAATGTACAGAATCACCGCATCTGTCAGGACAAGCGGAAACAGCATACAGACCACATAGAGAATAAATAACTTTTTACGGATACTATAATCATCCATCCATCGTTGAAGTCTGTCCAGTAACCTCTTCATCTGCTTTCTCCTTCCCTGCCTGTTCTTACTATTTTTCTTAATCTTCTTTCTTACTGCCCCAATTGGCCGGATTCTTCTACCAGATCCGGTAATTGCCGCTCAATGCAAGGAATGCAAAGAAATACAGGCAGTTATCGTAATATCTCCGGTCACCTTCCCGAAGCGGCATCCGGAAGAACTCCTCCAGCCATTTTTTCGCAATCCGGACACTCTCTTCATCCTTCGTCCGTCCAAGCACGGCCAATATTCCCTGTGTGGTGGTAACCTGTAATCCGACCGGGTGAAGGGCCGGTTCGTGAAGGCTTGTTCCGTCCACCTCATAGATTTCAAAAGGATGCTCGTCCCACCGTGCATCTAAGAAGCGCAGCAGCTTTTCCGGTGCCTCATACTGCCCTTCATCGATTCCAAACCATTCGTAATCCAGTCCGATGTTCGCCATGGTACGGTACGCATCACTGAAAAACCAGTCATGACGATCGGTTGTCCACGGTAACGGGCGGCTCATGGGTTTCCCGTCAAATTCGGCATACTCGGCACTCATACCGGTCTTTGGGTGGCAGGCCTTTGCCAGATATTCCCGGCTTACCTTCGCAGCCTCTTTAAAGAACGGCCGGTCTTCCTCATCTGCCCACAGTGCAAACAATTCATAAAAATGCGGCAGGTGGTAGGACGGATCGGTGAAGTCGCTTCCCGGTACAAACAGAATCTGCTTATTCTCATGATTCCACATCGGGTATCCCGGTCTGCCGTTCTCTCCCTTGTGGATGCAGGCTCTTAAGATCTTCCTGGCCTGTTCGGAATAGCAGTAAATTCCTTCGCCGTCTCCCCAACGGTGGGAAGCAAAAAACAGTGCCATAGCAAAGAATTCTTCCCCGTCCGGAGCTGCGCCATCGGCATTGCGTGTTCCGTCAAGTCCACAGGACCATGCAAAATAACCTTCGCTTTCGCCCTCTTCCATCCACATATAGGTACATGCCCATTTCCAGATACGGTCAAACTCTTCCTTCTTATTCATCTGGACACAGATCATCATACCATAAGACATGCCTTCTGTCCTGGCATCATGATTTCCGGTATCTTCCAGATATCCCATATCTTCTCCCGCGGGATGATAAATCCGCTCTTCCTCACTTCCATAGAAAAACGTCTCAAAAATCTCATTCAGACGGTCCTTCACTTCCTGATCTCCTTTTCCGATCAGGGAAAATAAATTACGGTATTGCTTTGTTTCAAAAGCTGCCATAAATAAAAAACCTCCTTTGTGATAAGTACATAGTAAGTTAAGTATACACACAAACGAGGTTTTCTTTCTCTTCGAAAACTGACTTATGCTAATCAATTATTGCTATTCTGCAGCCATATCAAATAGTTCCTTCTCTCATCCGTTGGGACTAGCCTTCAATGATCAGATATCTTCCATCCCCAACCTCGAATACTTCATCGGCATTCAGGATCTCTTCTTCGTCTGCACCATCCATATCGATGCCCTCCTCTTCAAAGAAATCCCAGACTTCACGCAGCGAATTCACAACCACTGCGAAATTCTCCTCCAGAAACTCTTCTGCCTCTTCCAAAGAAGAAACCACATCTCCTTCCGGGAAAAGCTGCTCCTGCTTTTCTAAAAAACACTGTAATACTGCGTCATCATACTGCATCGCTATACCTCCTCTTCCATTCCCTTCTCCGGAATAAATACTCTGTTATTGATTAATTTTTCCTGTTCCTTCACGCGCTCTACTGCCATCTGTCCAAAAATCAACTGGGAGTTGTAAGAGCCCTTTCCTCTCTTATCCACCTTCTCATAGGTTCCCTGCGGTGTAAGTAAATGTGCCTTTTCGGTATCACGAAGCTGTATGGTAAGAATGTCCATCAGCCGCTTCTGCAACTCCGGCTTTTCTACCGGGAACATGATTTCCACACGACGCTCTAAGTTTCTCGGCATCCAGTCTGCACTGGCGCAGTAAAATTCCGGCTTGCCGTCATTTTCAAAATAAAAGATCCGGCTGTGTTCGAGGAAATTTCCCACAATAGAACGGACGCTGATCCGGTCCCCGATCCCCGGCAGTCCCACACGGATACAGCAGATTCCGCGGACGATCAGTTCAATCTTCACGCCGGCTTCCGCGGCCTCATAGAGAGCCGCGATAATATCCTTGTCACAAAGGCTGTTCACCTTGGCAATGATATGTCCCTTTTCCCCGGCCTTGGCATGCTTCATTTCCCGCTCAATGAGATAAAGGAAACGATCCTTTAACCACAGCGGAGCAAGGGCGAGCTTATTCCAGCTAAGAGGCTCCGAATAACCGGAAAGCATATTGAATACGGCGGTTGCATCCTCCCCGATCGAAGGATTGCAGGTGAGCAGTCCCATGTCGGTGTAAAGCTTTGCAGTCGCATCGTTATAGTTACCGGTTCCTAAATGCACATATCTGCGGATACCGTCTTCTTCCCGCCGTACCACAAGCGTGATCTTACTGTGGGTCTTTAAGCCGACAAGACCATAGATAACATGACAGCCTGCCTTCTCTAACATCTTTGCCCATACAATGTTATTCTCTTCATCAAAACGTGCCTTTAATTCCACAAGCACGGAAACCTGCTTGCCGTTTTCTGCCGCCTGGGCAAGTGCTGCGATGATCGGTGAGTTGCCGCTCACACGGTAGAGTGTCTGCTTGATGGCAAGCACTTCTTTGTCCCTCGCTGCCTGACGGATGAAATCCACCACCGGCGTAAAGGTTTCATAAGGGTGGAACAGCAGAATATCCTGCTTTTTAATCTGATCAAAAATATTGCAGTCTGCCGGAAGCTCCGGTACCGGCTGCGGCTTCGGATAAGATTTTTCTTTTAAGTGGTCAAAGCCCTCAAGTCCGTACATCTTCATTAAGAAGGTAAGATCGAGCGGCCCGTCAATTTCATACACATCCTGCTTTTCGATGTTCAGCTCCCGCTCAATGATCTCTAACAGGCGTTCATCCATTCCCTTTTCTACCTCAAGACGGATTGCCTGCCCCCACTGACGCTTTTTGAGCTGCTTTTCAATTTCCTTTAACAGATCCTCGGCTTCATCCTCTTCAATTGTAAGGTCCGCATTTCGCATAATACGGAACGGATGTGCACAGACGATCTCATAATTCAGGAACAGCTTTTCAATATTCCGCTCGATGACTTCTTCAAGGGGAATGAGGAGCCGTTCTCCTTCTTCTCCTGGGATTTCAATGATTCTGGGAAGGACACTGGGCACCTGAACGGTTGCAAATTCCAGAATTTCTCCTCCGTCCTTCTTCTGGACGAGTGCTCCGATATTGAGTGACTTGTTCCGGATTAACGGAAACGGTCTGGAAGAATCTACTGCCATCGGCGTCAATACCGGATAAATATTCTCTTCATAATAGCGGTCTACATATTCCGCCTCTGCCTCACTTAACTGCTCATGCTTCTGGATGACACGGATGCCGTTTGTCTTAAGCTGGGGAAGCAGCGAATGATTGTAAATCCGGTACTGCTCTTCCACAAGGTCATGTGTTTCTTTGGTAATCTGCTTTAACTGCTCCTTCGGAGTCATTCCCGCAATGTCTTTCTTATCATAACCGGCATTGACCATATCCTTCAGGGACGCCACACGTACCATAAAAAATTCATCCAGATTGGAGGAGGTAATACTTAAAAATTTCAAACGCTCAAACAACGGATTATTCTTGTCCTTTGCCTCACTCATGACTCTGCGGTCAAACAGGAGCCAGCTCAGTTCTCGGTTTACATAATATTCAGGATTGTCGTATTTTAGTTTTCCCATATTTTCTGAATTGCTGCCTTTCTCTTCTATATAAAATAAATGGATCATCATCTGTTGCTTCTTAATACTTATCCAGCGTTCTCTTCTGCCGGATGACCGGCCGGATATTAAATACTTCGGTGAAGAACTCTGCCCGGTGTCCGAAAAGCCCCCGCTCTAAGGTAATGTCCTCATTCGTTTCCACCGTAATCAGGAGCTGCTCCTCCTTCGGCAGAATCCTGATATTCTTAAACTTCTGCTTGTGGCTCCGGTCAAGACCGTTTGCCAGCCGCAGCATGGCAAGGAGCTTTGTCATCCGTAAATAAGATTCCTTATCCATGCTTGTAGTCTTTTCCATCTGCTCATAGTAATCAAAAGGAATGTGATTGTACTTGACTACATTTGCTACAATTTCGCGCTCCAGATGGGACAGTCCGATAATTTCCGTCGCCATGATAATCCGGTAGGAGCATTCGCCAAGCTCCACCATACTGATATATTTCCCACAGTCATGAAGGATGGTTGCAATCTGCAAAAGCAACCGGTCACGCTTCGTTAAACCGTGTACCCTCTTCATGCTGTCAAAAATCCTCAGTGCAATCTGTTCAAGTGTTTCACTCCGCTTTTTACTTCCCTGATACCGCTTACTGATCGACTTTGCGCAGGCTATGATATCCTTTTCAAAATCATGGGATACGGGAAGAAGCTGATTCTTCTCCGCATATTCATAAGCAATACCGTCACAGAGTGTCACTCCAGGCGCCCAGATCGTTTTCGCTCCGGTATCCTCCATAATCCGGTGCACCATGATCAGAGAAATGTAAAGTGCCGGCATATCTTCTTCGGGCATATCCAAAAGCCTTGAAAGCTCAAGCGTACTCTTCGTCCGACTCTTTTCCATAAATTCTTCGATCTGCTCCCTGGTCGTTACATCTCCCTTCCCTTCCTTACGGTAATAATGCCGGATCAGCAGGGATATATAATCATCGACAATAATCAGATTCTCAATCGCACGATCCTTCAGATACAGCTTCTTATAAACGGAAAGCTGGGATTCCACAATCTCTCCGATTAAGGTCCGGTACTGGCTTAAGGAAGCATTCAGGAGATTCATGCTCTCCCGCAGGCGCAGTACGCCAAGCTTTAAATTCTGCGTGGAAACCAGAGTATCCTTATCAAACAGGGAAATCTGGATACTGCCACCACCGATATCCACAATGGCGGTTCCCTTTTCAATGATTTCATCAAACTGCTGCCCCTGCAAAGCAATCGACTTATAATCCAGAAACCGCTGCTCGGAATTACTTAAGATATCCATGCGAATTCCGGTACGCAGCCGTACCTGATCGGTCAGAATCGCCCGGTTCATACTTTCCCGGATCGCGCTGGTTCCATACGCCTTATAATCGGTCACCTGATAGGTCTTCATGATATCCGAGAACTCATGCAGGATCATACACAGTTCATCCACACGCTCAAAACTTAATTTTCCGGTCGTATAGGTTTCCGTTCCCATATCAATGCTGTGACGGATATGATCAATCTGCTTCATCCCGTTCTTCTTCGAAACCTCAAAAATCTTCATGGAGAGTTCATAAGAACCGATATCAATTGCCGCAAAGGTCTTTACTGCCATGGTATTTTACTCCTTTTTTCCAAGTATGTAATCAATGAACTGCTGGGCACACCGGCCGGATAAGCCGCCATGGGCAAGCTCCCACTTATTCGCCTCAAGCAGCAGCTCTTCTTCTGCCATCTGCACGCCATAACGGTCTGCCAGAGTCTTTACAATGTTCTGGAACTGCTTCTTATCCGGCGCCGCGAAGAAAATCGTCACCCCAAACCGGGAAACGAGCGAAAGTTTCTCCTGTACGGTATCTCCGGAATGCAGGTCATCTCTCCGGTCATCTTTATCTGAAAAGCTTTCCTTAATCAAGTGTCTGCGATTCGAGGTTGCATAGATTAACACATTCTCCGGCTTCTTTTCAAGTCCTCCTTCGATCACCGCTTTCAGATACTTGTACTCAATTTCAAAATCCTCAAAGCTTAAGTCATCCATATAAATGATAAATTTATAATTCCGGTTCTTGATCTGGGTAATGATATCATTCAGATCCTGAAACTGGTGCTTATACACTTCAATAATACGCAGTCCCCGATCGTAATATTCATTCGCAATTCCCTTAATACTGGATGATTTTCCTGTACCGGCATCACCGAATAACAGACAGTTGTTTGCCTTTCTTCCTTCGACAAAAGCCTCGGTATTCTCAATGAGCTTTTTCTTAGGAATTTCATAGCCAACCAGATCATCCAGGTAAACGTGCGCAATGTTCTGGATCGGTACGATCTGCACACCATCCTCGTCATGAACCACACGGAACGCCTTATGCAGACCGAACTTTCCAACCCCGTAATCCTTATAAAACTCGGTAAGAGTCACCTTCATTTCCTCCGGCGTATGGTCCTTTGCAAACTTCTGTGCAAGGGAACAGATCCGTTCGCGTATCCGGCTGTTATATACCTTGGACTCGGAATCACTCGATACATAGTCCGTAATCAGTGAAAAATCACAGACCTGTAAAGCTTCGGTCATCTTCGTAAAATCATAATCAAAAAATTCTTTAAAGATTACAATGTCATGCAATACCGCCTGATTGATGGTTCCCTCGACTTTCCCCCGGATTTCACATGCCTTGCTATAGCTGTTCTCATTGTTTACCAGAAGATTACTTAAATAACAGTGCCAGAGGTTCCCGTAGAATCCGTGGTTTCCTGCAATTTCAAGGAGCTTATGCATGCAGTCATACAAAAGCCCTGCAAGGTCCTCGCGGTTATAATACTCATCCTCATAGTGCTCCATGAGCCACGCCATATCAAACAGAAGGGTGCCTTCCTCCTTCTCAAAATCCTTATATACGATCAGTTCCTGTTCTCTCATCCGTATATCTCTCCTTAGTAGTTTCCAAGTATCCGGAAGTTTAGTGCTTCCTCTTTTAAGCCCCGCAGTGCATTCTGTACGGCAGCATCCTTCAGATTACCGTTGCAGTCAATAAAAAAGCGGTATTCAAATCCCTTATCCTTAATAGGGCGGCTTTCGATCCGGCTCATATTGAGGTTATTGTAAATAAAATGGGACAGAATGTGATACAGTGCACCACTTTCGTGCGGCAGTTCGAAGCAGACGCTGATCCGCTGTGCCTTTTCCAGGAAAATCTTCTTCCCGCTGATGACGATAAAACGGGTTGCATTGTCGCTGCACTGATGAATCCCCCGCTGTAAGATCGTAAGTCCATAACGCTGCGCTGCATATTCACTTGCAATGGCCGCCTGTGTCTTATCATGATCTTCTGAAACCTTGCGTGCCGCAAAGGCGTTATTCTGCATCTTAATCTGCTCCCATTCCGGATGAGTGCTTAAAAACTGCTCCGTCTGCATTAACGACTGCGGATGGGAATAAACTTTCCGGATATCGGAAAGCTCTGCTCCCGGAACGCCAAGTAGACAATGATTAATCGGAATGATCTGCTCTCCGACAATGACATTTTCAAATTCTACTAAAAGATCATAGATCTCGCTTACAATGCCCACCGTGGAATTCTCGATCGGCAATACCGCAAAGTCGGCCTTGCCGTCTGCCACATACTCCATTGCCTCCCGGAAGGTATCAACATGATCGCAGTTGATCTCCCTGCCAAAGAACTGTTCCATGGCAAGCTGCGAATAAGCGCCCTCTGCCCCCTGGAAAATAACCTTCGTATGTTCATCCACAAGTTCCCTGCAGGTCTCAAAGGAAAACATATCATTATTCTCATGCTCTAAAAGAATTCCATACTGCAGCTTGCGGCTTAAGGACATCAACTGCGTAAACAGTTCCTCCACGCCCTTCTTATTCTCTTCTTTTTCGGCAAGTCCGCAGACCTTCTGTATCTTCTCTGCTTCACGCTGCTTATCAAAAACAGGCTTATGATTCTCAATTTTATATTCGGCAATCTCCGTACAGATATTCATTCTCTGTTCATACAGCTTCACAAGCTGCCGGTCGATTTCATCAATCTCTTTGCGTAACTGTGCTAAATCCATATACTTTTGTCTCTCTTTTCAATTTTCAATGTTTCACGCCGGGCCGTTACCCTATAAAAATGATTGTATAACAATCATATATTGATCGCAAGGGATTCTCTGATTTCCATTGCGAAACATAAGTAAAGTTTATATAATAAATCTGTAAAATTGATTCCTTATCACAGGAGGTAACTTATGAAAAAAAACTGGAAAATTATTGTCATCTGCTGCTGTATTCTGTTACTGCTTGCCGGTTTCAGTGTTCTACGGGGATTTCAGGGCAGAATTCCCTCAAACGACATCACCGTTACCGGAAATACCGGCGGCAATCTGAATAATCACGGACTTTTTGCAGAAGCTGATGGGCGGGTTTATTTCTCCAATGCCTATGACAACGGCTGTATGTATTCCATGAATCCGGATGAAACGGATTTAAGGAAGCTCACCAGCAGTTCCGTAAATTCCATCAATGTCGGAGGCAATTACCTCTATTATTATCTGGACAATGCAGCCGGTGGCAAGGGACTTGGCTATGTCGTACATACCTATGGCGTTTACCGCAGCAAACTGGATGGAAGCAGCAGCAAATGCTTAGACCGTCAGGCCGCCGTTACCATGCAGCTTGTCGGCGATTATATTTACTATCAGCGGTACAACAACACCGATTTCACCAAATTTTATAAGATTAAAACCGATAAATCCGGACAGGCGCTTGTTTCCGATGAGATCATCAGCCCCAATGCCTGCCAGAATGGAATCATTTATTACAACGGAACGGATCAGGACCATAATCTGTATGCCCTCGATACCCGGTCAGACAGTGTTTCCCTCCTGTTAGAGGGCAACATCTGCTATCCGGTCTATGCCTATGACTACATTTATTATATGGACGCTTCCTCAAATTACCGCCTGTGCCGCTACTCCCTTTCTACCGGAGCAGTTGAGGTACTGACCGAAGACCGCGTGGACACCTATAACGTTGGAAGCGGCTATGTTTATTATCAGAAAAACGATGCGGATGCACCCGCACTCATGCGTATGGAAGCAGATGGAAGCAACCCGGAAATTGTTGCCCTTGGCATCTATTCCGATATCAACCTGACTTCCCAATATGCCTACTTCCATGAGTTCAACTCCGATGTTCCCATGAAACGTACCCCGCACAGCTATATTGAGGTTTCCGATTTCGCCGCAGCCAAGCAGGCTGCATTGACTGCCGATTAATCCGGAAGCTCCTTAAGCATTTCATAAACAGTCTTTTGTAATAGTTGGTTAACATAACACGGGCACAGTTCATTTAACGGTTCCAGTACAAACCGCCGGTTCTGCATATCGCGGTGTGGGATCAACAGCTTCGGATCATTGGAAATTACATCTTCATAGAAAAGGATATCCAGATCCAGAGTTCTTGGTCCCCAGTGAACCTTCCGCTCCCGATGCGCCTCCTGCTCCAACTGCTGCAGAAAGGTAAGCAGCTCCATTGGTTGCAGCAATGTCTCGATCTCGATTGCCCCGTTTAAGAAATCATCCTGCTCTACTCCGCCATACGGCTTCGTCACAAGGAGCTTTGAGCAGCGTACCTTACGGATCAGCTCATTCTTCTTTATTTTTTCAACCGCATCTTCGATATATTTTCTTTTATCTCCCAGATTCGAACCGATTCCCAGATAGGCCTTTTTCCATCCACGCTCGATCTGTACCGATACGTTTTCAAAAGGAATCGGAATCGGGGCATGAGGCTTATTCACGATCAATGTCATCTTCCGGATAAGCGGATAGGCAAGCAATACCTTCTGTGTCACAACCTCTGCCGCCCGCTCAATCAGATCATAGCTGCGTTCCGTAAAGGTTTCCTTCATCAGTTCACAGACCTCCCCGTAATGCACGGTTTTCGTAAGATCGTCCGTCATTCCTGCTTCGTGCAGGGAAAGATACAGCTCCGCATCCAGATAAAAGAACTGTCCCTCCTGCTTCTCCTCAGGAAACACCCCATGATGCGCATAAATTTCCAAATGGTTGATGTTAATTTTATCCATAATTGTTCTCAATTCTCTCTTAACTGTCCGTTTTATTTCTGGTTCTGAATGGCCTCCATCATCCGGATGAAACGCACATTTTCTTTGACATCATGTACACGCACCATGCAGCAACCGGTATTTACGGCAAAGGCCGTTGTGGCAAGCGTTCCTTCCACACGCTCATTTACCGGAAGATCCAGTGTCAGACCGACCACGGACTTGCGGCTCGTTCCAAGCAATACAGGATACCCCAGTTTCTGAAAGAACGGCAGATGGTTAATGACCCACAGATTCTGTTCATAGCTCTTTGCAAAGCCGACTCCCGGATCTAAAATAATCTGCTCTTTCGCTATTCCGGCATCTTCTGCAATCGTAAGGATCCGGTCAAAGTCCTCACGGAACATCGTTTCCAGTTCCGGTGTTGCTTTGATCTCATCGCCTATTCTTTCTTTCCGGTTGTGCATGAGTACACAGGGCAGACCGCTTTGCGCGATCACCTTTGCCATCTCCTTATCATACTGCAGCCCCCAGATGTCATTAAACAGATCCATGCCTGCCTGTACACCGGCCCTGGCCACCTTCGACTTATAGGTATCCAGCGAAACCGGCACATCAAAATTCTTCTTGATTGCTTCGATCACCGGACAGGTTCTTGCAATTTCCTCTTCATCGGTGATCTTCGTATATCCCGGCCGCGTGGATTCTCCGCCTACGTCAATCAATTCTGCTCCTTCTTCGATCATCTGCTCCACACGGTGCAGGGCATCACTCATCTCCGGATAACTTCCTCCATCCGAAAAGGAATCCGGTGTTACATTTAAAATTCCCATGACATACGTATGTCCCTGCCGTTTGAATGGTTTCTTTCCTATGATAAGATCTGACTGCTGCATCCTTTTTCTCCTTATTTTCTTTTCTGACAGGATAACTGCCAGGAACCTAATCTACCAGATCATTCCGGCATGATCAGAGGTTAAACAGACTTCCCTTCTTCTTCGCTTTCTGTGCTGCGATCTGCTCCACCTTCGGTAACAGCTCTCCTAAAAATGAAAGAGAACCGAATGCTACAATGACATCCTCCGGGGATGCCATAAGATACGCAAGCTCCAGGGCCTCCTGTATTCCGTCTGTTGCCGTAACCCTCTCTTTATAACGGGAGCAGATTTCTGCAAGCTCTAAGGCTGAAAAGCCCCGCGTGCCCTTCGTGGAAATCGTCAGTACCTGATCGGCCAGCGGCACGGTTGCTTTCACAATCTCCTCCTGCTCCTTATCACGTAAAATTCCCATAATGAAGATCATACGTTTCTGCGGGAAATAATATTGAAGCGATTCTGCAAGCCTTGCTGCCCCGTCCCGGTTATGCGCTCCATCAGCAATAAAAACGGGCTTCTTTGCAACAATCTGGAATCTTCCGGGCCATGCGGCATTTTTCATGCCCTGCAGTACCGCCTTATCCGGAATGGTAATGGGATGCCCCTGAAGGGTCTGCCTGCGCAATGCCCGTACTGCCTCCAGTGCCAGAACCGCATTCTCGATCTGGTATCTTCCAAGAAGTGAAATCTGTACCTTCGAAAACTCTTTATAGGAAAAGGTCTGTCCGTTCAGACTGCTCTTCACCTGCCCGGCCTGCAAAGGAGAGGCTTCGATCAGCGCAACTCCCTCCTTTTGTGCACGGAATTTTAAGATCTCCATAACCTCCGGCTGCTGCGTCGTTGTGACCGCAATGGATCCCTTCTTGATGATTCCGGCTTTCACAGCCGCAATCTCGGACAGACTGCTTCCCAGGATTCCCATATGGTCAAGGCTTATAGAAGTAAAAACTTCAACTAAGGTATTCGTCACAATATTCGTAGCATCCATCTCACCGCCCAGTCCGGTTTCCAATACAACAATTTTGCATTTCTGTTCCTTAAAATACCAGAACGCAAGTGCCGTTTCGATTTCAAATGCGGTTGGATGCGGCTGCCCTTCTGCCACAAACTCTTCACACTTTTCCCTGCAGAGCGTCATCCCCTGTGCAAGTGCCCTCTTCGAAATCATCCGGTCGTTGATCTGAATACGTTCCCTGTAGTCTGAAATCGTTGGGGAAACATATTTCCCGACCTTAAATCCTGCACATTTCAGTATTTCGGAGAGAAAGGAAAGGGTAGATCCCTTGCCATTCGTTCCTGCAATGTGCACAAAAGAAAGCTCCCTCTCCGGATGTCCCAGCTTTTCACAAAGGTTCCGGATATTGGCAAGTCCCGGAACACTTCCGTATTTTTTTAACTCTTCAATATACGTTAAAGTTTCTTTTTCGTTCATGATTCTTCCCTCATCTGAGATTCATGCCAAATGTCCCCGTAAATGCAGATTATTCTACAATTTTCCTGTCATAATCCATAAGGCTCCGGATTGCTGTATAGTTTCCGGATTTCCGGACATACTGGGAATATGATGAAAAAATTACTGACTGACTTTTGTAAATGTGGCCTCCTTGGCTGGGGTTTTGAAATTGTATTTACCGCGCTTTCTTCCCTTCGACGGAGAGAATGGAAACTTATGGGACAGTCCTCTCTGTGGATGTTCCCGATCTATGGAAGTGCCTGTATTTTAGCCCCGCTCTCCCGGCTGTTCAAGCGGATGTCTGCGGTGTGGCGCGGTACCATCTATGCTGTCCTGATCTTCGTTGTGGAGTTTTTCTCCGGTAAATTTCTTAAAAAGCATGAGGTCTGCCCCTGGGACTATGCAAAGAGTAAATGGCATATTGGCCGGGTCATCCGGTTAGACTTCTTTCCCTGCTGGTTCGCCGTAGGATTGATCTATGAAAAGCTGTTGAACACTTCTTCCCATAAGTAAGCCTGTTTATCCAAAAAGAGTCCGCTAAAGGCGAACTCTTTACTATTTAATATAAGTTACTCATCTGCTCCATCCAGATCATCCATTGCTTCTGCACCGATATTCAGGGTGTTCAGGGTACGTCTCTTCATCCGGGCATTCTCGGATGCCTCCAGAATATAGTTCTTAATGGTCTTCGCATTCTTAATATGCTCTAAAACCAGTCTCGGATGCGTGGTATCTCCGGTATAACAGATTACGGTTCCAAGCCCCGCAATTCTTTCCCAAAAAGTCGCTACCAGTTCCACATCCTGTACCTTATACATATAACAGTCGTTCTCCACCTTACGGAAAAATCCGCTGTCAATGGTAATCACATTCTCAGCAATATGATACGTGGTAAAGGTAAAAGGAAGTCCGAAAAAGACCCATCTTTTACGTTCTGTATATTGATCTTCGGTCATCATTTCTGCCATATTTCAATCCGCCTTTCTTCTTTAACGATAATCATCCCTGTTCTTTTCAAATGGTAGCATATCCCCCACAAGATTGCAATTATTTCTCCGTATATCGTTCATAAAAAGATACTGTCACTCGTACCTCGTTCCAGTAACTATAAAAAACAATTTCGTAGGGTAAAATTTTTGTAGGAAAAATTAATAGAAAAAAGAAAGCACCGGGATC
>CAVHRK010000028.1:0-30628 GCA_963638365.1 Anaerobutyricum sp.
CGAGGTTTCTTTTTATTCAATTGACGTTATTTCTGAATTACAGGAATGCTCCTTAACTGGAATAGGATTCCAGAAAATTGTATAATTCCTTTTCATTTTCCACATATTTAATATGCAGAATCTCATCCCGGAGAGTCTCCGGAAGCTCATCGACCTTGATATCCGTAGAAAGATACACATTCTGTAAATCCTTCTGATAGACGACCACACAGTGATTCTCATTCACAAGAAAGAACCCTTCCTCCTCTTCCTGTGCTGTATAGGTCTTCCGGATCACCACCCTTTGCGGGGAAAAGGAATACAGCTCCATATATTGAAATCCCTGTTCCAGATCCTTAAGTGGCGGATTCTGGTTCCAGCTGCGGATTTCATTCGATAAATCTTCCCTGGTCATCCCGATATATTTATCCGGCACACTTTTTCTTTCTTCTTCCAAAAGACCATTCACCGTATCGAACTTCTGCACCACAAATTCGGTATTGGCACTGATAATCTTCTTATCCACAACTGCAACCGGCTCTGCCACAATCGGTGCCGCACTTTCCTGCGGAACCGGCAAAGCAGCTTCATAACCGCCTGTGGATTCCCCCGGATAAAAATATTCCATTACTACCATATTGGTTGCAAAGCCAATGGCAAACATCGTCAGTGGATATAGTATAAAAAGACTGATACATTTCAAAAGCTTCATAGTTCCCCCATGTCGTATTCCTACGATTTCTTTATAGTATCAGTCAATTTTCGTATTCTTATTCATCACCGGTTGGACATACCCTTACATTTAATAGAAATGAATCAGTCTTCCCAACCTTAATAAAAGCTTTCCGAAGAGGCTGCTGTTCAATTCCTCTTCCTTCATATTTCTTGATGCGAGCAACAGAATGACATAAACCAGAATGCCAACAGCCACACAGACAATCGTTCCGACCACTCTTCCTGCTGCTGGCGTAAGGAAACGGTTAATCAGCATCGTAATCACACCCGTTACCGCTGCAAGCACGGTCGGAATGGCAGCGCCGCGAATCCAGTCCTGCCGGTACTGCATCTGACGGCTCACAAGGACAAAACCTGCAGCCGCAAGTAACAAATAAAAGATCATCTGCGAAAGAGCCGGTGCCAAAACACCTCCAACCCCTGCCGATGTCGTGATCACCAGAAGAACCATCTGTAAAACCATGGCAGCGCCTGCCACGATCGCTGCAAGCATACTCTGCTTTAAGCGTAATAAAAGCAGGATAAACACATAGCCTAATACACCAAACAGAATTCCGATGCTGCAAACCTGCATGGCTCCGGAATTTTCTGTACCGGTATCGCCAAGCAGCAGAATCGACAGATTCTCGGAAAGTACCGCCGATAAGATTGCAACCGGTAATAAAACGACCAACATGCGGTGAAGCAGCATGCCAAGCTTTTCTCTTGCCATACGGGACTCTTCCCGTTCCTGATAATATACCACACGCCGCACGGAAGAATAAAATGCCAGAAGCAGAACCAGGATCATTGCCTTAAGAAGTGCATTACAGCCTGCATAATACGAACCAAACGCCGAAACTGCCGTACTGTCTCCCTTATGAAGAAGGAAGAAAACAAATACACTCCCAAAGCCCGATAAAGCAAACGCAAGATAAAACAATGCATAAAATCCACCGGAACCCAGCAGCGACCGGATTCTGGAAATACTGCTTTCACTGTTCTTAAAATATTCCCGTTCCCTGCTTCCATCCTTTTCAAGGCTCTTACGGAATACAAAATATAAAATCAGCAGATACAGAAGACTTAAAAGCGCTGCAGCAAGAAGTCCTGTTGAAACACCGATTGCCCCATATACATACTGAAACCGTGCGTTATGAAGAAGATCCGAAACTTTCTGTCCATAGAGCATAAAGCCCTCTGCACTGATCAGGCCCACAATGAGGAACGCTGCGGTAAAGATGAAATCGGCATGTACACCGGGAGCCCGCATATGAAAGCCCTGAAAATAGCCCTGAAAGACACCGGCAAGAGCAAGAAACGGAATTCCCAGAAGTGCTACCCTAACGGTCATAACCGCAAGTGGAAGCTGTAATACCTGATGCATCACATACTGGCAGCCAGCCTCCAAAAGAACAGTAAGTGCCGCACTCAATATAAAAGTCACAAAGAGAGACTGCAAAAACAGCTTGCGTACCCCCTTAAACTGCTCTCTGCGCACCCGGTAACGGATGAGGGATGCAATTCCCTCCTTCATACTGTAAAAAAGAACCCCTCCCACAAGCAGAAAGGCCTCCTGTGCCAGGGAAAAGTAGGCCATCCCATCCTTACCGATCATATGATAAATGGGAATTCTGCCAAGTAAAATGATAATATAAGATATAAATACAAACAGTATATAATTATTTTTCTTAACGATTGCCATAGTTGTCCTCTTTCGTTATCTGGTAATGCCTAATGCATCAAGTGCCTCCCGCTGTTTGGCTTCCATCCGTGCCGCTTCTTCCGGCTCCATATGGTCATAGCCACACAGATGAAGCATACTGTGCGCAACAAGAAAACCAAACTCCCTCATTTCCGAATGGTTATATTTCTCAGCCTGTTCCTTTACCTTCTGTGCGCAGATCATGATGTCCCCTAACAGGAGCTCGCCGCTTTCCGGATCAAAATAATCCGATTCCTGCTCTTCCACAATCGAAAAATCCGATTCCGAAGTAAAAGGAATTGCAGGAAAAGAAAGCACATCCGTCGGCTGATCCAGATTCCGGAATTCCCTGTTGATCTCCTGTATTCCGTCAAGATCCGTTACCAGTAGATTAATCTGTGCCTCATACGGACACTGTTCCATATCAAGCACCTGATTTTCAATGCGCAAAGCCAGTTCTTCTATATCAAAATCAAAGGTAATTCCACTTTCATTTTCAACGTAAGAAGTCATAATATAACCTTTCGTCCACTAAAATTTTCTTCATCTTCTGTAAGTCACCAAGGGAAATTTCACTGTAATCGAGAATTCCACTCTCCATTTTCCGCTTAAAAATCGTCTGAATCAGTTTCTGATAATCGAGCTGCACATTCTTATCCTTCGAAAACAGATAGTCAATCGAAGAAATCATGGTATCTGCAAACAACAATACAATAACCTCGCGGTCCACAAGCTGTTCCTCCGGGCTTAGGTACTGCTTTAACAGTGCTCTGACACGTAAAGGAATCTGATTTTCGGTAAGAATCGTTTCGGCATTCTCCCAGTTATTCTCTCCTTTTAACAGTCCGATCTTATGATAATACGCGCAAGCCTTTACAACCGCATCATCCATCTGTAATTGCAGAGCAATCCGGCTGCACAGGTAAGCCGTATGGATCGTATGATAATACTCCGGCTTGGAAGCATTCTTCAATTCCACAAGCAGGGGACACTCCGGATCGTTAATATCCATATAGATATCTCTCGTCTTATAAATAAAGGTAAAGCTGAAAAACTTCAAAATAATCAAAAGTAATATCAGACAGACCATGATATTAACTGCCGGAACCAGAAGCATCGGCAGATAAAACGGAAGCTGCTGATAAAGCACCTCCGGAATACAGAGAAACACAAACTGTATTAACAACGATAACAACATGGGAAGCCAGATCCGGAAACTTTCATCAATCGTGGAAAACAATAAAATTCCAGCCATGCCCCCCACAAAGTATACAAAAAAAACAACTGGATCCGTATTGTTCTGTAGCAGCAGGGAAATCATCAGGAGACTGCTTCCTGCCGCAAGGCCCGTCACCTCATTACTAAACAACATCAATCCTACAAAAACAGCAAGATACGGCCATCCTGCCTTCGGCAGCAGCGGACAGAGCAGCGCCGCCAGCAGAAAGAGGCAGTATAACAACGTAAACCGCCATAAATTCCGTTCATTATCATATAAAAACAACTGTAAAACCCGGCTTTTTTCGATGGAAAACAGAATCATCCCCGCACCACAGGCAGACAAAACGGCAATTCCCACAAGCTCCATCCAGCTTCTGCCATAAAGATAAGCTGCTACCGTGGAAAGAAATACCGTAATCATAAATAACAGGATTTTCTGGAAGGTCTCTCCACCTTTACTGCTGTCTTCGGTTTCCTCTGCCACGATTATTTCGTTTTCCGACGGACTGTTCTTTCGCTTCATAATTTTCGTATGCCTTTACAATCTTTTGTACAAGCGGATGTCTCACAACATCACGGCTTGTCAGTTTACAAAATTCAATTCCTTCGATTTTTTGTAAGACCTTTGACGCCACATCAAGTCCCGAAACGGTACTTTGCGGCAGATCCTTCTGTGTGGAGTCACCGGTCACAATAACCTTTGAGCCAAAACCGATACGTGTTAAAAACATCTTCATCTGCGCCGGCGTGGTATTCTGGGCTTCATCCAGAATAATATAGGCATTATCCAGTGTCCGCCCACGCATATAAGCAAGGGGTGCCACTTCAATCAAACCCTTTTCCATATTCTTGAGGAAAGTCTCTGCCCCCATAATCTGATACAGCGCATCATATAAAGGTCTTAAATACGGATCCACCTTGCTTTGCAAATCTCCCGGAAGGAAGCCTAACTTCTCTCCTGCTTCAATGGCAGGACGCGTCAAAATAATCCGTTCTACTTCCTGCTTCTTGAATGCGGTAATTGCCATCGCCATTGCAAGGTATGTCTTGCCTGTACCGGCAGGTCCCAATCCAAATACAATCATATTGTTTCGAATTGCATCTACATAGGCTTTCTGTCCCAGTGTTTTGGGCTTAATCGGTTTCCCGGAAATGGTATGACAGATACATTCCTTATCCATTTCCAGAATAGCTCCGTCTTCGTCCTCATCCTGACTCATTGTAATTGCATAATCGACATTCTGCTCTTCGATTTCATTTCCACGCATTGCTAATTCCGACAGATTCCGTAAAACCGATGTGGCTTTCTTCACATTCCGTTCATCTCCGGTAATCCGCACTTCTCCATTTCTATCTGTAATTGCTACCCGGAATTCCCGTTCCAGCTTTTTCAAATAAGCATCAAACTGTCCGAAAACATTTCGCTGCGCACTTAAAGGGATTTCCAGTCTCTGTTCAAATTCTTCCACGCTGTTTACTCCGTAACCTCTACGCTCTGTTCGTCCGCGTTCTGTTCTTCGATCTGGCAGATACCGGTTTCCTGTAATACTCCTGTCGGTTCAATCAGGAGAAACTCTGCCTCCATCTTCCATTTTTTCTCGTTCTTTTTCATTGTAACATTTTTTCCGGTAATTTGTACCCCTTTTTCCTCTAAAGTTTGTATAATTTTTAGAATTTTATGTGTAAAAATTTCTTTTATCTCATCTTTCGTATAATTTTTTTCACTTCCCGTATATTCCCGTATGGTTTCACTTCCATAAAACAGGGGAAGATGGAAGGTATGAAACAGAATTACTTCCTTTTTCTGCTCTAACTGATCATATTCCTCATAAGGAATTCCCAAAATCGAAAACCGGAACCTGTGTGCCCCGATTTCTACAAAGCTCCGCTTCTTTTCCCGCCCGGAGTAATTCTTTTCCCTGTAAAACAGCGGCACCTCCTCCACGTAGGTTTTCCGGCATTCCAGCATAATATCCGCATCCGCTTCACAGAACTCATACCGGCGTACCGTTCCATCCTCTGACAGGATCGGAATGGCTCCCTGTACCAGAATATCTCCCTTCTTAACCTCCTGACCTTCCTTTACAAGTGGGACACCGCTTCTTGTCACAATCGAAACAATTATTCCATCCGTCTGTGCCGCAAGATCAAATCCCTTTTCCTCCTTCTCCTGTCCTTCCGGCTGTTCTTCTTCCTTAAGGAGCTCATTTTCTTTAATCTGGATAAGGAGTTTACTCCCATCCACCTTTACCGAAGTCCATGTTACGATGGGAAATTCATTCCGGATTGCCTTTTCCAGATCCTCAACCGGTACCTTACTCTTCTTCATCCCATGCGTAATCCCATTCTCTGTCAAAAAATCCATAAAGACATCTTCGGTAATATAATAATTTCCGGTAAGCTGGATCGTCCAGATATGGGCAGACATCAACAGCCAGAATCCCAGACTGATGATGATTCCGGCTAAGAATACCTTTCTTTTTTTCATTCCTACAGAAAGAAAAGGTAGTCCGAAACGTTCCGTAACGACTACCTTTGTGCCTGTTTTCCTTGTAAATCCTTTAATTCTGTAGAAATCGGAAAGTCCGATTTTCATCGTATAAAATTCTTCGTGGATCTGAATATCCCACAAAAAGATCTGATGATTACTGCATAGATTAATAAAACGCTCCGGAGCATTTCCGCATACCCGGATCAGCAGATATCCCTTCAGGAAACGGATGAACTGCAACATGACCGATACCTCCCATACCTTTGTGTCAATTTCCCATATACCGGACGTTTTCAATCCATCCGCTAATCTTCATATCCTCATTGGTATAGTATAGAATGTTCAGCCGCTTTCCACAGATCTCAATTTTACAGTTTTTGCCCTGCAGCATAATTCTGCAATCTGTATATTCGATAATTCCCTTATAATTTTCGACAAACACATCCCGGTTTCCCGTAATGGTGACTATGGATGCCCCCAATACCGAATCCTTCGGCAGCTTCAGGGATTCTGCCATGCGTTCACGTTTTGATATGATTTGCATTTCTTCCGGTTTTCTTCTCATGTCATACTATATGACAAAACCGGAAACGCTATGACTATTTCACCACATCAAGAATAACTTTCTGTTCCTTCACTTCTTCCTGACCGATGCGATATGCCTGCTGCAATCTCGTCATTGCCTCTTCCAGCTTCTGACCATCATTGGCAAACACTTCCGCTAAGACATCCCCCTTATGCACACAGGCACCTACCTTCTGCGCCAGGCGGATTCCAACGGATAGGTCAATCTGACTTTCTTTCGTCTCGCGTCCGCCACCAAGAATCAGGGAACAGATTCCCACTTCATCGCAGACAATCTTCTGTATATAGCCATCCTCCGGTGCAAGAAGTTCTTTCCTGATCTTTGCACAGGGAAGCTTTTCCGGCTCATACACATAGCTTTCGTCCCCGCCCTGGGCTTTCACAAATTCAGCAAGCTTTCGAAGCGCACTTCCATCCTCAACCACCTGCGTGAGCATCCTTCTTGCTGTTTCTTCCTTATCTGCCTTGCCTCCGGCAATCAGCATATAGCTTCCGAGAGTCATCACAAGCTCGGTAAAATCTTCAGGTCCTTTTCCATTTAAAGTATCAATGGCCTCCCGTACCTCAAGCGCATTTCCTACTGCCTTACCTAACGGTTGATCCATATCGGAAACCACGGCAATTGTCTTTCTTCCGGCATTCTTTCCAAGCTGCACCATTTCTTTTGCAAGAGCAAGTGCATCCTCTTTTGTTTTCATAAAAGCGCCGCTTCCTGTTTTGACATCCAGTACAATCGCATCAGCTCCCGCCGCAAGCTTTTTGCTCATAATGGAGGAAGCAATCAGGGACATCTGATCTACCGTTGCAGTCACATCACGGAGTGCATAAAGCTTTTTATCCGCAGGGGCTAAGTCCTTCGTCTGTCCCATAATGGAGATTCCAATCGTATTCACATGATCGATAAATTCCTCTGCGGAAATTTCGGTTGAAAATCCGGGGAAGCTCTCTAACTTATCAATCGTTCCTCCGGTATGACCGAGTCCCCTTCCGCTCATTTTAGCAATTTTTACGCCACAGGCGGCAACCATGGGAGTCAGGGCAAGTGAAGTCTTGTCTCCGACACCGCCGGTACTGTGCTTATCTACCTTCACACCCTGTATTCCGGACAAATCCAGCATTTCTCCGCTTTCTGCCATTGCCATGGTCAGATGCAGGGTTTCTTCTTCGCTCATTCCCTGAAAGTAGATGGCCATCATCATGGCAGACATCTGATAATCCGGGATACGGTCGGCAGTATATTCTGCAATCATATACCGGATTTCTTCTTCGGACAGTTCATGCCCGTTTCTCTTCTTCATAATCAGATCATACATTCTCATAATATAATCCCGCCTTATTTGCTCTCATTAAGTACTCTACTTATACCTGTTCACTAAATTCGAACTTCACTATCACTCGTTCTCATTAAGTGTCTATGTATTGTTCACACTAAATTCGAGCTTCGTTATCACTTGCTCTCATTAAGTGTTCTACTTATGATAAGGTTCTCCGTTGATAATGCGATATCCACGATAAATCTGTTCCAGTAGAATGACCCTCATCAGCTGATGGGGAAAGGTCATCTTCGAAAAACTCAGTTTCCAGCCGGATACCTTCGAAACCTTTTCATGAAGACCTAAGGAGCCGCCAATCACAAACTGGATATGGCTCACACCTTCTACACCCATCTGCTCCATTTTCTGTGCAAAGGCAACCGAATCCATCTGCTTTCCTTCGATTTCCAAAGTAACTACCGGATCATCCAGCCGGAGATTTTTCAAAATGCGTTCCGCTTCCTTCTCACGGATCTGATCCTCCACAACAGGACTTGCACCGTCCGGTGTCTTTTCATCCGCCACTTCGATCACCTGCAGCCTGCAATAACGGCTAAGACGCTTTTCATACTCTGCAATGGCATCGCGCAGATATTTTTCTTTTACTTTTCCTACACAAACAATGGTGATCTTCATTCCTTATCCTGCTTTTCAAAAAGTTCCGGATACATTTCTTCGACGATGCGCTCTACATAAGATTCATCCAGATTCATGAACTGTTTCTGGATTTCGTTTTTTACAAATTCAAATCGCTGGAAATATTTTAATTCCTCCGGAACGGATGCATCTAAGCCTGACGACTCATCGATCGCTTCTTTATGTAAGTTTTGCAGACACCATTTTTGAATTTCGTCAGTCAGGTTATTCTCTTTTACAGCACGCTTTTTGAGCACTTTAAAATTACGCAGCGAGACAACGCCCATTACCAGAAATAATATGAATACTACACCCATCACACCACAGATCATATATTTGCTGAAAACTGCCATTTGAATCGGAATAACTCCGGTAAACAACAACACGACAGCAACCAGCCCTGCTGTTCCGACGGTTAATAAGGTATAGGCGGAAGTCCGGTTTTCCTCTGCACGTTCCTCGTTGTTCACATATACGTTGCGGATGACCGGCTTTCCCCTTTTCTTTCCAACCACAATCTGCGGAATTTCTTTCTCCATAGCTGCCTGTCTGGAAACTGCCCCCTCTTCCTCCAGACTTCCCTGAAAATATTCGGTGAATTCTTCATCTTCCGATTCATCCGGAAGATGATCAACCAGTTCACATCCGCAATCTGCACATTTTTTTATACCTTCCACATACTCGCACTTACATTCAGGACACCATGCCATACCCATTCACCCCCCATGAATAATTTTTAGTTTTCACCACGGATGTAGCACTTCACACCCCAGTTCTGATTCTCTTTATCCGACAACCAGATAAAATTCTGTTCATCTTCCGTGTCAACCAGCGCCGGTCTGCATCCCTGCTTATCCTTCTCCTTGGAAAGATATACAAAGCTTCCCATCTTAGCAGTCGCATTCCATTCTTCAAAGTTGTCCATCTGATCAATCGTTGTAATATAAAATGCTCCGTCTAATAATCCCTGCTTATAGGTTCCAATGAAATTGGAATAATATCGGGTATTCTTTTGAAGACGTTCCGTTACAAAATCATAATGCTCGGAACCGCTTCCATCCGGAAGATCGTTCTTAAAGCTTCCGGAATACTGGTGAAACAGATAAACATCCTTGGAATTTGCAGAAGCATGGATATGATAATGCATCCAGCGGCCTTCTCCCTCGCGGACGCCATTCTTCCATGCACCATAATAGTACTGGTTGTCTGCATAAACTGCAATTCCCGTACCATTGGGCTTTCCATCTGCATTCGTTTCACCGGCATAATAGAACCTGTTCGTTCCCTTTAACTGATACGACATGGCGCGGAAACGATCAAGGTTTGCAAGATCATCCAATGCTTTCTGGTTGCCCTGCTCCCAGTAAGACATCATTTCCTTTAACTGTGCCTGGGTATCAAATTTTACTTTACTGAAATCCAGTGTTTCTTCTGCCTGATCCGGCGCTGCTGTTACGGCAGCTTCCGGTGCAGACTCCGGGGAAGCCGTAGCTTCCGGAGACTCTGTATCCGGAGATGCAGCCTCTTCTGCTGCCGGAGCCACGGATGCGGACGGCGAAGGTACGATAATCTCTGTGGAAACCGTATCCTGCTGTGCATCCTCCGGCTCTTGACTCTTATTTCTATTTACGACAAAAGTAATCAGTAAGATCACAATAATCAACAGAATCGGTACGATTTTAATGAGAATCCGGATCTTATCCTCTTTTGTCAGCTTATCCTCCTGAGAATCCTCAGAATCATTAAAGAAATTTTTCATAGTGTTCTCTCTATTTATTGCTCAGGTACTCGTCAATTCCCTTTGCTGCAGTCTTTCCTGCTCCCATGGCAAGAATAACGGTAGCAGCTCCGGTTACGGCATCACCACCGGCATATACGCCTTCCTTCGTGGTCTTTCCGCAATCCTCCTCAGCAATAATACATTTGTGCTTGTTGATCTCAAGTCCCTTTGTGGTAGAGGAAATGAGCGGGTTCGGAGAAGTTCCGAGGGACATGATCACAGTATCTACGTCAATCACAAATTCGGATCCCGGTACTTCTACAGGTCTTCTTCTTCCGGATTCATCGGGCTCACCAAGCTCCATCTTAATACACTTGATGCCATTTACCCATCCCTTTTCATCCTCAAGGATTTCTACCGGATTGGTCAGAAGATCAAAAATAATTCCTTCTTCCTTAGCGTGGTGTACTTCTTCCACACGGGCAGGAAGTTCTTCTTCACTACGACGATATACAATATGCACCTCTGCACCAAGACGGAGGGCTGTTCTGGCTGCATCCATGGCTACGTTACCACCACCGACAACGGCTACCTTCTTACCATGCATGATTGGTGTATTGGAATCCTCACGGAATGCCTTCATCAGGTTGCTTCTGGTCAGGTATTCATTTGCAGAGAATACGCCGTTTGCCTGTTCTCCCGGAATACCCATAAATTTCGGAAGCCCGGCACCGGAGCCGATAAATACGGCATCAAAGCCTTCTTCCTCTAACAGTTCATCAATGGTAACAGACTTTCCGACAACAACATTTGTCTCAATCTTAACACCCAGAGATTTTACATTTTCGATTTCCTTTGCAACAACCTTGGTCTTCGGAAGACGGAATTCGGGAATACCGTAAACCAGTACACCGCCCGGCTCATGCAATGCTTCGAAAATGGTGACTTCATATCCCATCTTGGCCAGATCTCCGGCGCAGGTAAGTCCTGCCGGGCCGGAACCAATGACTGCAACCTTCTTACCGTTCTTCTTTTCTGCACCCTGAGGCTTGATACCGGCTTCTCTTGCAGAGTCTGCAACGAAACGTTCCAGCTTACCGATGGAAATCGGCTCACCCTTAATGCCACGGATACATTTTCCTTCACACTGGCTCTCCTGCGGGCAGACACGTCCACATACGGCAGGAAGTGCGGAAGATTCGCTAATGACCTGATAAGCACCTTCTACATCACCGTCTTTTACCTTTTCGATAAAGCCGGGGATATTGATGGATACCGGACATCCCTTGATACACTGTGCATTCTTACAGTTGATACATCTGGAAGCCTCTTCCATGGCTTCTTCCCTGTTATATCCTAAACATACTTCTTCAAAATTCGTAGCTCTGACCTTTGGATCCTGTTCCCGGACCGGTGTTTTCTTTAATACGTCCATTATTTGTCACCTCCGCAATTTCCACATCCGCCGTGATGTGTATCTCCTTCTTTTGCCTTAAGATAAGCTCTGCCCTCAGCGGTCTTATAGATCTGCTGTCTCTGCATTGCTTCATCAAAGTTTACCAGATGTCCGTCAAATTCGGGACCATCTACACAGGCAAATTTCACTTCATCACCAATAGTAACACGGCAGGCACCACACATACCCGTACCGTCTACCATGATCGGATTTAAGCTGACAACGGTAGGAAGATTCAATTCCTTGGTCAGTTTGCAGACAAACTTCATCATAATCATCGGACCAATGGCCACGCAGACATCATAATGCTTTCCTTCATTAACGAGGTCCGTAATGGTCTGGGTAACCATACCGCTTCTTCCATAGGAACCATCGTCTGTTGTTACATAAAGATTATCCGCAACAGCTTTCATTTCATCTTCCAGAATTAAGATGTCCTTTGTCTTTGCACCTACAATAACATCTGCTTCAATGCCATGCTCATGGAGCCATTTCACCTGCGGGTACACAGGTGCCGTTCCGACACCGCCTGCTACAAACAGAATACTCTTCTTTTTCAGTTCTTCTATGTCTTCTTTCACGAATTCGGAAGGACAGCCAAGCGGTCCTACAAAATCATGAAAAGCATCTCCTGCCTTTAAGGATGACATGTACTGGGTTCCTGCCCCGACAATCTGGAACACGATGGTAACCGTTCCCTTCTCTCTGTCATAATCACAGATCGTCAGAGGGATTCTTTCTGCATCCGCATCGGTTCTTACGATCACGAACTGACCGGGTTCGCAGGATTTTGCTACTCTTTCTGCTTCAACAACCATGGAAAAAATGTTTGCCGTAAGCTCTTTTGCTTCTAAAATCTTGTACATATTAAGCCTCCACTTTATTTATTCAAAGGGATAATCCCCATTTGACCGTTTTCATCGTAAACCAGACGGTTCGGTGTTCCCGTATAAACTTCTACTGCATACAACCTTCCGGTCTGTGTCCGGTTTCCTGCCGAATCGACAATTGATTCGCTTAATTCATAATAATATCCTAAATTCGGGATTTCGACAAGAGTCTCATATTCATAAACGTATCTTCCTTCGATTTCAAAGGAATAGCCCTGCATATCCTTCAGAATATGCTGATCCATAAGGGCCTTCTTCACACGATCGATCGCGGCCTTTACGGTAACCTGTGTCTGAAGTTCGAAATCATAACTCCGGTACACCACTTCACTCATTACTCCTTCTTCGGAAATCACCGCAAAACGATAATTCGTCCGGCCAAGCGGCATATCAATCGGTTCTGTATATAATAAACTATTTTCATTCGGTTCGGAACCATCTGTGGTATAGTAAATATTTCCTTCTTCTTCGGTGGTCACCTCAATCAAGGTAGGAAGCTGATAATCTCCGCTGCTCGGTGTAACCTCCGGTTTTTCCGGAATGGCAACATCAATGAGATAATAGTTTTCTACCGTTTCACTTCGGATTCCATAATCGTTCACGAAAACCGCCTTGATCCGGTGCTCTCCAGGCTCTAACAGGATCGGCGCCATATACACCAGACTGTACTCCTGCGGTTCGCTGCCATCAGTCGTATAATAAATGGTTCCTGTCGTATTCGCAGTAATTTTAAGGGAAATCACCTTTTCATAATTTCCGGTGGAATATCCAAACTCCGGCTTCATTGCCATATAATGCTGGAACTGCGTCTGTACCGCGGTATCCCCGCTTTCCATCAGTAATTCATTGATCCGCTCATAATTCTGCTGTCCGGCAAGAATCGTTATCATAAAATCAAAATACTGTAGCTTCCGTTCCTCATCCATCGCCCGTTTAAAAACGACATTTTCAAGGATTTCTGCCGCCCGGTCTGCTTCGCCCAGTTCATAATAGCACTGTGCCTGCATGTAGGGAATGTCCAGATCCTCCGGCTGCAGTTTTTCAGCCCTGGCAAGATAGGTAAGTGCATTCTCGTACTGCGCTTTCTCCATGCGTTCTTCTGCTTCCTGGGTCTGATAATTCGCCGAATAATTCTGATAAATAAGTCCGGCAAGCAAAATGAGGACAAGCGTCATCAGGATGGCGGTGAGTGTGGTAATCAGAATACGCTTCCTTGAAGTAATTCCGTGGAAAATGCTTCCTTCCTTAAGGAAATCCTCCTCTTCCGATTTCTTTTGAGGCGCAGAGGGAATTTCAGGTGGTTCCGGATTGATTTCTTCTGCAACGGTAGACAGGGTTTCCTCAATACTGTTTTGAATTTCAGGCTCAAAATCCGGAACAATCTGGATCTCTGCTCCACATCGTTCACAGTAAAGATGTTCTTCCTTCATTTCATATCCGCATCGTGGACAAATCATTTCCGCACCTCCTTCCCTGATTCAATGTCAGAAGCCCGCTTCCAGCTTCTATAAAACAGAATTCACACAGTTATGAAGCAGCATTGCAATCGTCATCGGTCCTACACCGCCCGGTACCGGTGTAATGGCTTCGCAGACCGGGAATACGGAATCGTAATCCACATCTCCGCAAAGCTTATTGTTCTCATCCCGGTTAATACCGACGTCAATGACAACCGCTCCTTCCTTCACGTAATCTGCATTTACCATCTTGGGCTTACCGATGGCAACAATCAGGATGTCTGCCCTCTTGCAGACCTCCTTCAGATTCTTTGTTCTTGAATGTGCAATCGTAACAGTCGCATTCTCACGAAGCATTAATAATGCCATAGGCTTTCCAACGATATTGCTTCTTCCCAAGATGACACATTCCCTGCCTTCGATTTCAATATTGCTTCTCTTTAAAAGTTCAATAATTCCAGCAGGGGTACAGGAGACAAAGCCCTTTTGTCCGATGCAGAGTGCACCCACGCTCTGCGGATGAAAACCATCAACATCCTTTAACGGAGAAATGGTCTGGATCACCAGATTCTCATCAATATGGGAAGGTAGGGGAAGCTGTACTAAAATACCGTTCACATCCTCCCGCTCATTCAGTTCTCCGATCAAGTCAAGTAATTCCTGCTGTGTAGTCTCTTCCGGAAGCTCATAGGATAACGACCGGATTCCGATGTATTCACAGCCCTTTTTCTTATTTCTCACATAAACGGTAGACGCCGGGTTATCACCGACCTGCACAACAGCAAGAGTAATCTCGATCCCTTTCTCCTTTAATTCTGCCACCTGTTCTTTCAGTTCATCCTTTAACTGTGTGGATATTTCTTTTCCATTAATGATCTTTGCCATCTTCGTACTCCTTTAGAATAATCCTGTAATCCTTCCTTCTTCGTTCACATCAATGTCAAACGCGGCCGGATGCTTGGGAAGTCCCGGCATTGTCATGACTGCTCCTGTGAGAACAACGACAAAGCCCGCTCCTGCGGAGACATAAGCCTCTCTTACCTGCAGGGTAAATCCTTCCGGTCTTCCTAAAAGCTCCGGATTATCCGACAGGGAATACTGGGTTTTCGCCATACATACCGGCATGTTTCCAAAGCCCATCTCTTCGATTTTCTTTAACTGTTTTAACGCTGCCGGTGCATAGCTTACACCGTCTGCGCCATAAATTTCCCTGGCAACGGTTTCAATCTTTTCCTTTAAGGAGGCTGCATCGTCATACAGTGGTTTAAAGTGGCTTTCCTTGGTTTCTATGGATTTAATAACCTTTTCGGCAAGTTCGATACCACCTTCCCCTCCATCAGTAAAGACTTTGGAAATGGCGAACTCACAGTTCCGTTCTTCACAGAACTTCTTAACCCATGCGGTCTCTGCTTCGGTATCGGTATGGAAACTGTTTAAGGTAACCACGACCGGCACTCCATATTTCTGGAGATTCTCGATGTGCTTTTCAAGGTTCACAATTCCCTTTTTCAGAGCGTCAAGGTTCTCCTTCTGAAGGTCTGCTTTCGCAACACCGCCATTGTATTTGAGTGCACGGATTGTTGCAACGAGAACCACAACATCCGGCTTTAAGCCTGCCATACGGCACTTGATGTCAAAGAACTTCTCTGCCCCGAGATCGGCGCCAAAACCCGCTTCGGTGATACAATAGTCTGCCATCTTTAAAGCCGCCTTCGTAGCTCTTACAGAGTTACAGCCATGTGCAATATTGGCAAAAGGACCGCCATGAATCAATACCGGGTTGTGCTCTAAGGTCTGCACGAGATTAGGCTTCAACGCATCCTTGAGAAGGGCTGCCATCGCACCTACTGCCTGCAGATCGCCTGCCGTAACCGGCTCTCCCTGATAATTATAAGCAACCACGATACGGGAAAGCCGCTCCTTCAAATCCTTCATATCATCTGCCAGACAAAGAATGGCCATAATTTCCGAAGCTACCGTAATCACGAAATGGTCTTCTCTTACCGTTCCGTCTGCCTTTGCCCCAAGTCCGACAACAACATTACGCAATACACGGTCGTTCATATCAAGACACCGTTTCCAGATCACCTGTCTGGGATCAATCTGTAGCTGGTTGCCCTGCTGGATATGGTTATCCAGTAATGCTGCAAGAAGATTGTTTGCCGAAGTGATGGCATGAAAATCTCCGGTAAAATGCAGGTTGATTTCTTCCATCGGAACAACCTGCGCATAACCGCCTCCGGCTGCACCGCCCTTGATTCCGAAGCAGGGGCCTAAAGAGGGCTCCCGTAACGCAATGACTGCCTTTTTCCCCATACGTCCAAAGGCCTGTCCGAGTCCAACGCTGGTTGTTGTCTTTCCTTCTCCTGCCGGCGTTGGATTAATGGCCGTAACAAGGATCAGTTTACCATCCGGACGCTCCTTCAATTTTGCAAGGTATTCGTCGGAGAGTTTCGCCTTATACTTTCCATATAATTCCAGATCATCTGCGGTAATTCCTAATGTTTCTGCAATCGATGTGATCTGTTCCATTTTTGCATCCTGTGCAATTTCAATATCTGATTTCATCCCTCATAAACCCTTTCTATTGATATAATAAGTACTCTCCTATAAGCACTCTTCTATGTACTGCTCAAACTGCTCCTGACTCATTAGTACCTTGCGTGGCTTCGTCCCCTCTTCTTCACCGACGACACCGGCCTCACACAGCTGATCCATAATCCGGGCTGCACGATTAAACCCGATCTTAAATACACGCTGTAACATACCGATGGATGCCTTATCCTTTTCAATGATAAACTGTGCCGCATCCACAAAGTACTGATCCCGTTCATTACCGCTACCGGATCCGCCATGTCCATCACCCGAAGCAGCCCCCATGCTTTCCATCTTTTCCTGAATGTCGGAATCATAAATATTACCAAGCTGCTGATTCTTTAAAAACTCCACAACGTCCGAAACTTCCTTATCGGAAACAAACGCTCCCTGTACCCGGACGGGCTTCGTATAACCCTGCGGATAAAACAACATATCGCCCTTACCCAAAAGCTTCTCCGCTCCGTTCATATCAAGGATGGTTCTTGAATCGACACCACTGGATACGCTGAATGCGATACGGCTTGGCATATTCGCCTTAATCAGGCCCGTAATAACATCTACGGAAGGACGCTGGGTCGCAATAATCAGATGGATTCCTGCCGCTCTGGCAAGCTGCGCCAGACGACAGATGGATTCCTCCACCTCGCCAGGAGATACCATCATCAGATCGGCAAGCTCGTCCACGATAATCACGATCTGCGGCATCTTTTTCGGAGCCTGCGGATCGCCCTTGGCAACCATATCTTCGACTTTCTTATTATATCCCTTAAGATCACGGACATTGAAATCTGCAAACTTCTGATAACGATCCGTCATCTCGGCAACGCCCCACTGCAGGGCAGCAGATGCTTTCTTGGGATCAGTCACAACCGGAATCATCAGATGTGGAATTCCGTTATAAACACTTAATTCCACCACCTTCGGATCCACCATAATGAGTTTCACATCCGAAGGATCAGCCTTGTACAGAATACTCATGATCAGGGTATTGATACATACGGATTTACCGGAGCCTGTCGCACCGGCAATCAGCATATGTGGCATCTTCGCAATATCACTGACCACAACTCTTCCTGCAATATCCTTACCAACCGCAAATGCGATATTGGAGGGGAATTTCTTAAATTCATCGGTCTCAAGCAGTTCGCGTAATCCGACCGCGGTATTTTCTTTATTCGGAACCTCAATACCAATCGCTGCCTTACCTGGAATCGGTGCTTCAATACGAATGTCCGTAGCTGCAAGATTCAACTTGATATCATCGGCAAGCCCGACAATCTTGCTTACCTTAACCCCCTGCTCCGGCTGCAGTTCATAACGTGTCACGGCAGGTCCCTGACTAATATCTGTAATGGTTACCCGTACACCGAAGGTCTGCAAGGTCTGCTGCAGACGTTGTGCGGTTTCACGAAGCTCATTCCCGGCATTCTTATTCTGTTTTCCTGCGCTCTTTGTAAGGAGACTGATCAGCGGGAACTGATATTCCTTAGGTCGAACCGGCAGATTTGTGGAATTCTGTATCGTTTTCGGCTGCGGATCTGTCGTCCGTGGAATGCCAAACGGATCCTCTTTCGGAAGCTTCGCTGCCGGACGTGGTTTTACGGGTGCCGGTATATCCTCTTCTTCATAGGGGCTTACGATCTCTGAAATATCATCGCTCTGCCGCTCCTCAATCGCTTCGTTAATCCGGATCTTACTGAAATCAAAATCGCCGGACGGATCTTCATGGGTAATCACCGTCTGAGCTGCTACTGACTGAGTAACTACTGACTGTGCAGCCACTGACTTCTGGTATGTATCTTCCGGTACGACTTCCTCTTCAATCTGCGTATGAGGTCTTTCCAGTTGTTCCTCAAAGTCGGACAGGTTAATCTCATGGATATCATCCCGTTCACGCACCACCGGCTCCTCATGGCGTTCTGCCGTAAGGGAGGTATCCAGCATGACACCAGTCACCTTTTTATCCATACGAAGGATCTTCTGATCCTCCTTTTGCTCTTCCCTGAGTCTTCGTTCTTCCTCTCTCCGCTTCCGAAGCTCTTCTGCTTCTTCCCTGCGCTTCTGTGCGCGCTCCCTGCGGTATGCGGCATCTTCCCTGGAACGCTCATAAACCTTCTGGCTTCCATTCTTAACACCCTTCATAAAGGACTTGTCCGTAATGACAATCAACGCAATAATAGCAATCACCAAAAGACTCAGCACGGTTCCGATCAGCCCTAAAAAATGATAGGCAAGATAGGCAAAGGAACCTCCCAAAATTCCGCCACCGTTCCGGTTTGTACTGCACGCTTCATAAATCCCCTTAAAATCGTAGGAAGCAGCCTCCTGCGGTGCTTTTGTAAATAATTCGCACATCATACTGACGATCAGATATAAGCATACTGCCGCAATAATCTTCCTTGTGGCAATCATGTTACCACTGTTAATCATGGCAAATGCTATGATCATAAACAGAAAAACCGGGATCAGATATGCAGTAAGTCCAAAGATACCGAACATCACCCCACTGATCGCATTTCCCATTACGCCCACAATTCCAAAATTACATAAAAACAAAAAAACACACAACGCAAACAGGGCAATCAAAATCACTTCACTTTTGATTGCCACATCCATCGGCTCACTCTGACGCTGATTACGGTTCCGGCTTCTGCCTGATGTGTTTGTTTTTCTGGTGCTATTGCTTTTTCTGGTGTTACTTTTCTTACTCTGTGCCATACTACATCCCTTTCAGCACTACATCTTGTGCTTACATAGTCTTAATTAGTATAGCATTTTTTCTTTTTGCTATCAATGAGAGAATGTAGTTTTTTCATGGCATCCCCGATTCCTCCGGTATCATTAATAATTCCTTCTTCAACCGCTTCCTTACCCACCAGGATCGTTCCGACATCCTTTGTCAGCATCTCGGTTTCCATCAGCAGTTCTTCAAAACGCGCCCTCGTGATGTTGCAATGCTGGCAGACAAATCCGGTAATCCGATCCTGAATCTGCTTAAAATAGTCAAAGGTCTGTGGTACGCCAATCACCATACCGTTCATGCGCACCGGATGAATCACCATTGTTCCCGTCGGCACAATATAAGAGTAATCGGTACTGACCGCAATCGGAACACCAATCGAATGACTTCCTCCAAGCACCAGGGAAACCGTCGGCTTACTTAATGAAGCAATCATTTCCGCAATGGCAAGTCCCGCTTCCACATCTCCTCCCACCGTATTTAAAAGAATCAGTACTCCGTCAATATTTTCACTGTCTTCAATTGCGGCAAGCTGCGGCAGAATATGTTCATACTTTGTGGTCTTGGAATTGCTTCCCAGATTATCATGTCCCTCGATTTCACCAATTACCGAAATCAGATGAATGGTATTTTCTTTTTCATTTTTATTTAAGGTCGCCTGTCCGGTTTCTTCAATTCTCCGGTCACGGTTCTTTTCTTCCTCTACCCTTTTATTCTGTTCGTTTTCCACGCGGTCTTCCTCCCCAAACATAATAAATGCACCGGAAATTTCCTTTCCGATGCGTTTATTATGTCCTTAATAAGGATTCTTATTCGTATGTAACTGCCTCTAACCTTTCCGGTCCCTTTCCTCCATTTCATCAAGCTTCCGATCAAATGCAAGCATATCATCCATATTGATTTCAATATCAAAATCAAGCTGTCGGGAAACGTGCTTTTTCGGTCCCGGCAGAGGATTCTCCAGATATTTCACCTTTCTTCCATCCGGAGCCGTAAAGAAATCCGGATTCTCTAACTGCTTTTCTTCCCCGGTCAGTTCATCCGGAAAACGCCAGTCTTCCGAATCATCGTCCGGATCAAACCGCCAGTCTTCCGGTACGGCAGGTGATTCTTCTACCTTCTGTTCTGTTATTTCCTGCCCGGAAGCCTTCCATTCCTCTCTGTGCTTGTTATAACAGGCCCAACCGGCATTGCAGAGCATTCCAAGGAGAATGACTGCTATGACATAAATTACATATTTCAATTCCAGCCCCTGACATGTTCCCGGCAGATCCTTAAGCTGTCGAATCCACCAGATGATCTGGCCGGGTATTGTTTCTCCGGATATTCCGGTATACTTCATGAGCATTGCAAATGTTGCAGGAAGCATTCCGAGGATTACAAGAAAAGCCTGTAAAAATGTAGACATGACCTGATTTTGATCTTCCAAAGGCTCCTGATCCTGTTTTCTGATGAGTTCCTTCGTTGAAAGATGCGTCTTTATCAGCACTCCCACAAGCAGAATTACCAGAAGGAATCCTGCATAGTTCCAGATGCAGACCACTCCAAGATATCCCCCCAGCAGGAGCAGATATAATCCACAGATAAAGCTTTTCTGCCACCCCTTTTCTTTCGAAAGAGTATAAAAGCCACCGATCATAAGAAAAACCAATCCAAAATGAAAAAGATAAAAGCTGACCGGCTCCGCATTTCCCGTTGCAATCAGTATAGACGGAATTGCTGCAAGAATCGTTGTTGAAAAGAAGGCTGCCGGTTCTCCGTACAGGCAGCACATGGCACGTAAAAAGAAATACAGTGCTGCCACCTGTAAAACTCCCTGTAATACCAGCACGGCTTCCAGATGATTTCCACATAACGCCAACAGCTTTGATAATATATCCGTGTAGGCTAAGGCCAATCCGGAAGAAAGTACAGGTGTACTCTCTTCTGCCCTGATCATGGCGTGTTCATAATATCCATAATAATCGGTAACCATATTCCAGTGGAGAAATACATATAATGCACGAACTCCCGCCACCAATATGGTCCATATAATGATTGAAGCTCTCCGTTTCTTACTCTTCACATTATCCCCCGCATGCCTTTAAGCATGCCACATTGCTGAAATAAAATTTAGAGCTTAAACACAGCTCAATGCATAATCAAGATCTGCAATAATGTCCTTTACATTCTCAATTCCAACGGAAAAACGAATCAGATCCGGCGCTACTCCGGCTTCCTTCAACTGTTCGTCTGTCATCTGACGATGCGTGTGGCTTGCCGGATGAAGAACGCAGGTCCGCGCGTCTGCCACATGCGTCACAATAGCTGCCAGCTTCAAGTGTGCCATCATTTCTTCTGCGGCTGCTCTTCCACCCTTTAATCCAAAAGAAACAACCCCACAGGTTCCATTCGGCATATACTTCTTCGCAAGTTCATAGTATTTGTTGGATTTAAGTCCCGGATAATTTACCCAGGCTACCTTTTCATGACTTTCCAGGAATTCAGCTACCTTCTGCGCATTATAGCAATGACGTTCCATACGGAGCGGCAGAGTTTCCAGACCGATATTTAATAAAAACGCATCGTGCGGTGACTGCACAGAGCCAAGGTCACGCATTAACTGTACCGTCGCTTTCGTTATGTATGCCGCTTTTCCGAATTTCTCCACATAAGTTACTCCATGATAAGAGTCATCCGGCTTGCAAAGTCCCGGGAATTTCTCCGGATATCTGGAGAAATCAAAGTTACCGGAATCCACAATTGCCCCACCAATTGTCATCGCATGACCATCCATATACTTAGTAGTGGAATGGGTTACGATATCCACGCCAAACCGGAATGGATTACAATTAATCGGTGTTGCAAAGGTATTATCTACAATGAGTGGCACCTCATGATCATGCGCCGCTTTTGCAAACTTCTCAAAATCAAGAACAACCAGTGCCGGATTGGCAATGGATTCTGCCATAACACACTTGGTATTCGGACGGAATGCCTTGTTAATCTCTTCAATCGGCCAGTCCGGATCCACTACCGTACACTCAATTCCCATTTTCTTCATGGTTACAACAAGCAGATTGAAGGTTCCCCCATAAACCATGGAAGACATCACCACATGGTCTCCTGCCTCACAGATATTAAATACCGCATAATAGTTTGCTGCCTGACCGGATGAAGTAAGCATGGCTGCCACACCACCCTCTAATTCACAGATTTTCTCTGCAACATAATCATTCGTCGGGTTCTGGAGTCTGGAATAAAAGTATCCGGATTCTTCCAGATCAAACAACTTTCCCATCTGCTCCGAAGTTTCATACTTAAAGGTAGTACTCTGATAAATCGGAAGAATTCTCGGTTCCCCGTTCTTTGGCTGCCAGCCTGCCTGTACGCAGATCGTTTCTTTTTCGTAATCCCTGTTCATTTTTGCCCCCATATTTTAAATCTATTATAAGTAGATCCTTTTATTCATCCCAGTTATGATATACCGCCTGTACATCATCATCTTCATCCAACAGATCCAGCGTTCTCTGCAGATTCTTCACCGCAGTTTCATCGGTGAGCTCTACATAGTTCTGGGGAATCATGGTTACTTCGGAAGATGCCATTTCTATTCCGGCATCCTGTAATGCCTTTAATACGGCATCAAAATCATCCGGGGAGGTAAGAATTTCAAAGCTGTCCTCTTCTTCTGAGAAATCCTCTGCGCCCGCATCTAAGGCAAGCATCATCAACTCATCCGCATCTCCATCGTATTCTTCCTTATCAATGATGATCTGTCCCTTCTTATCAAACATAAAGGAAACGCATCCCGGTGTACCTACATTGCCGTTGCCCTTGGTAAATGCATTACGCACATTGGCTGCGGTACGGTTCTGGTTGTCGGTAAGTGCATCAACGATAATAGCGATTCCGTTCGGTCCGTATCCTTCATATGTAACATACTTGTAGTTAACGCTTCCGTCATCTCCGGCTGCTTTCTTGATTCCACGGTCAATCGTATCGTTCGGCATATTGTTGGCCTTTGCCTTCGCAATGACCTGTGCAAGCTTGGAATTATTCGCCGGATCCGGTCCGCCTTCCTTTACGGCAACTGCGATTTCTCTGCCGATAATGGTAAAAATCTTACCCTTTGCGGCATCGTTTTTCTCCTTCTTATGCTTAATGTTTGCAAATTTTGAATGTCCTGACATACCTGTACTCCTCTTTTCATCTATTCGTTTTTTATAGTGACATTTTGCTGTGGTTCCTGCTTCTTTTTCGTAACAAGAACACTCTTTATCATCTTATGCTCTACAGACAGAATTTTGAAATTGTAGCCATCCACGTCTACGGAAAAGTCTTCGTTTTCCTCCGGGATCTTATCCATCTTAGAGATCATAAAGCCATTTAATGTTTCAAACTCCTCCTCATGGAAGGAAATGTGGAACCGTTCTTCCAGCTCCTTAAGCGGCGTGATTCCATCAATAATATATTCATCCTTATTGCCGGTTTCTGCGATATACTGTTCATCTTCGTCGTACTCATCCTGAATGTTGCCGACGATTTCTTCCAGAATATCTTCCATGGCAAGAACACCCTTGGTCTGTCCATATTCATCCACGACAATCACCATCTGGGTTTTGGTCCTCTGCATCATCCGGAACAGATCGGCAATATTCTTGGTCTCCGGAATTACCATGGCTTCACGCAGAAGTCCTTCGATGCTTCCAACGCTCTTGCCGGCATTTTCTTCCTTACGGTCTGCAACAATGGCATCACGGAAATGCAGGATCCCGACGATCTCATCAATATTTTCATGATAAACCGGGAAGCGGCTTTTACCCGCATCCAGCATCTGGGTTATGGCATCCTCCAACAGGGTATCCTGATCGATGGCAAGAATGTTCTTACGGTTCGTCATGATATCCTTTGCCTCTTTATCTCCGAACTCAAAAATGTTCGTAATCATTTCTGCTTCCGTCGCCTGAAACACGCCCTGCTCATGGCCTTCGTTCACCATCGAAATAATTTCCTCAGTTACATGGTCCGAATTGTCATTGCCCAGCTTTTTCAGGTGATGCCAGAAATTCTTTACGGAATTTGCCGAAGATGCATCATCTTCCATTTTTTCATCTCCTTTGTATCGTATAAAACATCAGATTAAACTATAACATTTCCTCTTAATATCGTCAAGCAGACTGCGCTTATGTACACAGCTCTAAGCTGATCATCAGTCCCTTGTTTACCTGATGCATCATTTCTTCATCCAGATGACACACGCGGTCCTTCAACCGTCTCTTATCCACGGTCCGTAACTGTTCTAACAAAATCACCGAATCGCGTTCCATATCATACCGCTTTGCACTCAGCTCAATGTGCGTCGGTAGCTTTGCTTTATTCTGTTTTGAAGTGATGGCTGCAACAATGATGGTCGGACTGTGTTTATTGCCCACATCATTCTGTACAATCAGTACGGGACGGATTCCTCCCTGTTCTGAGCCAACCACCGGTCTTAAATCGCAATAATATACATCTCCACGTCTCATAATAATCCCTTCGTTCCAAACTGGTTTCCTTTTTCAGTAGTAAGTATAGCCGGATTGTCCGAAAGGTATACTTTGAATTTATTCAAGATATGTCCACAGATTTTCAATGAGATCGGAAGCAATCATTCCGCGCTTTCCTTTCTTTAATGCTGCTTCATCTCCTGCAAGTCCATGAAGGAAAACGCCCTTTGAAGCTGCTTCCAAAGCAGGCAGTCCCTGTGCCAGCAGACTTCCGATCACCCCGGTCAGCACATCTCCGCTTCCCGCCGTTGCCATTCCGTCATTGCCGGTGGAATTCAGATACAGGGCTGATCCATCGATAACCATGGTACACGCATCCTTGGAAACCAGAATGCAGCGGCATTGTTTCTGAAAGGCGCGTATTGCCTTCTCACGCCCATTTTGATAATCGGTCATCGAAAGATGGGAAAGCCGCAAAAACTCTCCGGGATGCGGCGTCAGAATAACCGGTTGGCTCAATGCTTTTTCCTTCACAAGTTCTATTAGTTCCGGATCTTCTGCAAACAGATTCAGTGCATCCGCATCCAGAACCGTTGGAAGGTGTGAGGCACGAAGCAGACTCGTAAGAGTTTCCTTCGCCTCTTTCGAGGTTCCGATTCCGGGACCTGCCACCAGTACATCGGCCCATTCCAGATCCTTCAACGGATCGGTTGCAATCATGACTTCCGGAAGTACGGTGCGCAGTAACGCATGGTTCGATTCTTCGGTCAGTACCTTCAGCATGCCTGCTCCGGAACAGAGAACCGCCCTTGCACAAAGGAGTGCCGCTCCGCTCATTTCCCGGCTTCCGGCATATAACAGAACCTTCCCGAAGGTTCCCTTATGTCCCGATGTTTTTCTTGGCGGTAACAGTTTCTTCGCCTCTTCCTTCTCATAAGTAAAAGCCGTTTCTGCACAGATGCCGTAGTCTTCGATTCCCACATCGCGCAGATAAACCTTTCCGCAATACTCTCTTCCGGGATACAGGAGATGCGCCTTTTTCAGATATTGGAAGGTCACCGTCAGATCCGCTTTCACGGCTTCGCCACATATTGCTCCCGTATCGGTATCAATACCGCTTGGAAGATCCACGGCACAGATCACCGGAGCTATTCCATTTAGGCGTTCTGTGCCTGTTGTTTCTCCATCAAAAGAAGTCTTCCCTTGAAAACTGCATCTATATTCATTCATCTTACGAATCATTGCACGGGCTTCCTCCCGTACCTCCCCGGTAATACCAATTCCAAGCAAAGCATCTATAATGATATCATATTCTCCATCCGGCCATATGTCACAGATGGAAAACCCTAAATGCAACAGGATCTCCCTTTGTTTCCGGGCTTCTTCCGAATAATTCCCACTCATCTGAAAAAAGGTCACCTGCCGGCCTGCCTTCGCAAGAAGACGCCCGATTGCCAGTCCATCCCCGCCGTTATTTCCTTTTCCTGCCACAATCAATATCCGGTTCCGGTCCGGATAACGTTTTATAATCACTTCTGCAACTGCCAGTGCGGCACGTTCCATTAATACCATCGAAGGAATCCCGACCTGTTCGATTGTTCCGTGATCACATGCTTTCATTTCTGATGCAGTTAGTACCTCTTTCATCCCGACACCTCTGCTTTCTTCCTCGGATATAAGGCAGGCAGCGGTTTTTTCTTCCACTGCCTGTATGATTTCTGTCTTATTTGATTTCTGTTCCTTAAGATTATTCGTAACTGTTCAGTACCCTCACAGTTACGATGCAAAATCCATTCCAAATCGGCTTCGCCGATAGGATTTTGCATTGCTGAATCATTTTCTTACGACCTCAGCAGCAAATGCTTCGGCCTGTACTGAATAGTTACGATTATTCCTTCTTTTCCTCCGGCTCAGTATGATCCGGATTTTCCTTTTCATATTTCATATCAAAGATCTCGATCACCTCAGCACCAAAGATGTCGTGCATATAGGAATACAGTTCCTGGTTCATCAGTTCCATTTCCTGCTTACGGATAAGCCGTTTCTTTAATTCAACCCGGATCGCCGCCACCCATTTGGCCGTCTCTTCAATCTCTGCCTCATTGGCCTTTAAGGTATCATAACAGATATCCATGGTCTGCAGCATCAGCTCCCTGTTCACCCGGTCGATCTCTCCCGGAAGTTCAATAAGCTGATCCTCATACATGGCAAGCCGCTCATTACATTCATTAATGAGGCGCTTGTTATCTTCCAGCTTCTTCAATGCCTTTTGATTATTACCCTCAGCAGTACCTTCGGCATTTTCTACAATTTCCTGCATCAGCTTTTTCTTAAGACGCTTGATGTCTTTACTCTCTGTTGTCGCTTTCCCCTGCTTTTTCAGAAGATCATTGAGTTCTTCTTCAAGGCGCAGGATCGTCTTATTCGGATTCGTCTGCGTAAACAGCCGATGCCATTTATTATCCAGAGTCAGTATTGGTATTTTCTTTTCTTTTAATGCAGGAGAATAGATTTCATCCTTTCTCGACATACCATCACCATCCTCATTTATTCGTTACCGTTCCCCGTATCTCGTCCCGGTAACCTCTATTCCTCTTTTTCGGTTTCGTAGCGGTTAATATTATAGGTAAGCTTCATTAAGGAATCCGACAGATGAACATTCTCCACCTGAATCTCCTTAGGCAGATTCAGATCAATATGGGCAAAGTTCCAGATTCCTTTAATGTCCTGTCTGGCAAGCCGCTCCGCAACCTCTAACGCACTGGCCTTGGGAATGGTTAAAACAGCAATATCAATTTCATTTTCTTTGACAAAGGTTTCCAGCTCCTCCATAGGCCGTACCTCAAGATCCCGGATCTTCTTTCCGAACAACACCGGATTGTTGTCAAAAATTCCACGGAAGAGAAAGCCCCTCCGCTCAAAGTTCATGTAATTGGCAAGCGCCTGACCTAAATTTCCGGCTCCGATAATAATCAGATTGTGTGTCTTATGAAGTCCTAAGATTTTGCCGATCTCTTCGTACAGGTACTCCACCTTGTAGCCATATCCCTGCTGTCCAAATCCTCCGAAATTATTAAAATCCTGCCGGATCTGAGACGCCGTCACCTTCATAATTGCACTCAGCTCCTGTGATGAAATCCGTTCGATTCCATCGTCCTTCAACTCTCCCAGATAGCGGAAATACCTAGGCAGACGGCCGATTACCGCCTGTGAAATTTCTTTATTATCCAATGGAGTTCCCTCCCTGATTAATTGATGATTTTCTCATGATTAATTTTAGTACACTGTTAAAACCTTGTCAATGTGCTCACAACAGAATCCATTCCCCCTTCTTATTTGATCCGATACGTTTTATAATCTCTTTTTTAGCCAGTAATTGCAGCGTTCTCTTTACGGTCGATTCTGAGCACATCAATTTTTCTGCCATGGCACTATAAGTTAATGTTGGTTCCTCCCTCAGAAGATTTACAATATCATTTTCTCTCACAGTTAATTTTATCAGGTCATTTATCGGGTCATTTTTCAGTTCGTGATGACCCGATAATTCTTTTCGACTTATATGCATTTCTCTATTATAAAGTTCATTGTTTTCATTCAGCAAAAGATTTTTCAAAAACTTTTCCAAAAATTCTGTTGTCTCATATATTCCATCTTTAATATTATTATAATTCGCACGAACCAATGCATTTCTAAAATACCAGGAGTTTTCAGCAAATAAACTATTATCTACCTCAAATCCCAACATTCTGAGATATTTAATAAAGAATACAGCTGTAGTTCTGGTATTCCCTTCACCGAAAATATGAATTTGCCATAGTCGTGAAATAAATAAAGCCAGATGATGAATGGTTTGATCCATCGTTAGTCCATTAAACCGGAAATTTCTCTCTTGTAAAAAATCATATTCTAAGGTTTCCCGTAAATCTCCTGCTCCGCCGTAAGAAACCGTATCACCATTAAGCACCCACTCTTTCTTGAAAATATTATAATCACGTATTTCCCCGGCATGTGAATATATGCCGTCAAACAATATTCTGTGGATGGAAAGGTACTGCATAGGGGAAAATATAAATGATTTGTCAGAAAGCAGTCGGGCTATTCTTGCTGAAACTTTATCAGCCTCTTCTGTTCTTGCCTCACTTTCCATTCTGCATTCTTTATTTTCATAATAACTATTAATAAGTTCTTCTGCCTCATCAACAGAGATCTGGCCATTGATACTTTTTCTGGCACTCTCGTACAAATATTCCGACGGTTTTAATCCATCGACATCCTGTAAGCCAATCGCCGCCTGCCATGCCTGCCCTAATTCCTGTTTTGTCGGAGGAAGATTCTTAATATATTCAGCAAATGGATCTATTTTCATATCCTTCATATGATACTCCCTGGTCAATAATTCGTTATCCATATTTAACACTTATCATGATACCATATTTTCCAAACAATTGCCTTATCTTCTATTATTCTTTTCTATCATATTAGTTTTTCACATAGTGTTTTCATACTGCCTATATTGAAATAACTGATCCATAATAGCTGCTCCATTAAATTGCTTGTGCCAATGCGTTCAATTTATTGTTACCTAGGTGCATTCGGGACTTTCACCCGTTAGGGCATGCCCACGGCGCGCAAACATAAAAATGACGGGTGTCTTACCCGCCATTTGGTGGACCCGCGTCTTTCGACCAGCCCAATTATTTAATGCGTTTCCACGCAACAGATTCATATCTGCATTATTATATACAACTGTGCTCAAAAAAGTATTGTCGAAGATCATAAATCAAATACTTTTGATCGATTTCTTGTATTTTCCCCACTAATAGGCATAGATTCCTATATTATCTGCCGGAACAATGCATTTTTTCAAATCGTCTCATTTATTTATCCTTTGTACCACCGGATCTGAAACACAAACAGGAACAGACACCAAAGGTGCACTACCACCACTCATATATATTTCTAATACATCAACATTAGAAATATCAATCTTCACTTCAACCGGTTTCGTTGCTCCATCCATATGTTCCTGTGACCACAAAACCTCATCATCACCATATATAATGACCCTTCCATTGCACCCTAAATCATTTTGATACCCTGCCGGCACACATACTACCGCCTTAAAAACATCATATTGCTTATCTACTCTCCAATAGGCTCCACCTAGATATATTCCTCCCATCCAGAATCCCGGCTTTCTTATAATTCCCGTATTGTCGGTTATCTCTGCAGTTCCACTCCCATTCCACCATGTGCCTTTATCATATGGTTCTACTTGCAGCAAACTAACTGGCTCAAATGATTCATAATATCTGCATTTTTCTTCCAATATAGTTTGATCAGGATATTGCTCCCTAATCGGTTGCAAAATTTCTAATGCATCTGCATAATTTACCTCCGGATCTATAAAAACAGCTTCTGCCTGTGAAATATACATATTAAAATATTCTGTATACAAATATTCTATTTTATCATCCAGATTTAATTGCTTATCATAGTCAAAAAGCGTTTCTTCTTCTGCCAGTGCAATTGCATCCAAATATTTTTCATCCTTTTCGCATTCATTAATCTGATTATCATAATAACTAAATGCCAGAGAACAAACCTCATCTACCTTTTCATTTAATCGTTGATATATTTCACTCTCATTTTGCT
>CAVHRK010000029.1:0-23909 GCA_963638365.1 Anaerobutyricum sp.
CAATTTGCAGCAGATTTACAGTCTGTCCCCTTTGGCCACTCGGGAATCCATCCATACAGTCTCATGAACATATTGTTCACAAAGCCCTGACAATAATAGAATATACCATATCAACTATTAAAAAGCAAGATCATAATTTTAAAATTACCGGCTTTACCGTATATTGCTTCTCCTGCGGCATTTACTCTCCCTCATACCTCAACACAATGGCGGAGGTTCCGGGAAGTATCACCATCACCTTACCGGAAACAATAGGATACTCATGCACTTCTGTATCAAATCCATCTGCGGTTGTCAGCATCACGCATTGCATAACGCCCTCCTTGGGTGCACCAATATACCAGACTTCCATTTCCCTGGTAATCTGGTGATCATTATTATTAATAAGAACCGCTGTACATGCATGATGGTTGAAGCGTCCATAACCCAGAATGTTATAATCTCCATCCATAAATTTCAGGGATCCGGTTAACAGCTCCTCACTCTCTTTATGAATACGGATCATTTCCTTGTGGAAACGGATAAGTTCCTTATCTTCCTGTCCCCACGGATAGGTTCTCCGGTTATCCGGATCGGTAAAGCCGCATACACCGGCTTCATCTCCATAGTAGATGGTCGGCGCGCCCGGCCAGGTCATCTGAATCACAACGGCCTCCCGCATCACGGCTTTGTTAACTCCTTCATTTGCCGCCTGAGAACCCAATGTATTCGTTCTTCCCACCTTATGATTGGTTCTTGTTAAAAAACGGGAATGATCATGATTCGATAATTCGTTCATGGCAATCTGTAAGGACGGTGTCGTAAAACTTGCCATATGATAGCGCATAGCCTGTAAAAAGCTGTCCGCATTACCAAGCATATCTCCGCGGAAATCGTCACTGTGCTTCTGCATACCAGTCAAAAACCAGGTAACCGGCTCCATGAACGCATCATAGTTCATAACCGTATCCCATTCCTTGCCGTTCAGCCAGTCTCTCGGACTTCCGTAATGCTCTGCGAGCACGATTGCCTCCGGATTCACATCCCGGACCGCCTTACGGAACTGCTGCCAGAAATAATGATTGTATTCCGGACTGTGTCCAAGATCCGCTGCCACATCCAGACGCCAGCCGTCAATATTATAAGGGAAGGATACCCATTTTGCTGCAATATGCATGACATAATTAAACAGCTCCTGTGACTGCTCATAATTCAGCTTTGGCAGCGTATCATGTCCCCACCAGCCATCATATGCATTGTTATAAGGCCATGCATGATCATTAAAAAACTGGAAGTAATTGTGATACGGACTTTCCTTGCTGATATAGGCACCCTTTTCGTATCCGGGTGCATTCTCGTAAATACGCTCTTTATCCATCCATTTATTAAAGGATCCGCAATGATTAAACACGCCATCCAGAATAACCTTCATGCCACGGCGGTGCGCCTCTGCTACCACCTGTGCAAAAAGCTCATTGCTGGCTTCCAGATTCTCTTTATTGGTCACACGGTCAATATATCTGGTTGCCTCACGGTTTTCTTTCTGATCGGGACGCAAAAGCTCTCCTTCGTCGTGAACAATCTTCCCAATATGCGGATCAATGTAGTCATAATCCTGAATATCATACTTATGATTGGACGGAGAAACAAACAGCGGATTGAAGTAAATAACATCAATACCAAGGTCCTGCAAATAATCCAGCTTATCAAGCACACCCTGCAGATCTCCCCCATAAAATTCCCGGACACCCATACTGGCCGGATATTTACTCCAGTCCTCCACACGGACGGATTTATCCCCGATATACTGATATTCATTCGTCAGCACATCATTCGTTGGATCACCATTATAGAAGCGGTCCACGTAAATCTGGTACATAACTGCTCCCTTAGCCCACTTAGGAGTCTTAAATCCGGGAATAATCCGGAAGAAAAAGGTTTCATCCGGATGCTTGGAAACTCCACGCGTATCATAGACGCAATTAATCTTTCCGACCTGCACTTCGAAATAATAGCTGTACTGTTCCTGCTCTACTTCAATTGAGCAGGTGAAATAATCAAAATTATCATCACCCTCTGTGACGGTCATTAAAATTCGCTCATTGTTGTGTACCAGAAAAACACGGTCAATGTTCTTTGCCTTGGTACGAAATCGTACTTTTACTTCTGAATACGGATTGGGTTCTGCAGGACTGATATAGTTCTCTGTCGTATCACTGAATAATGCTTCCCGGTTAAAAACAGGCCGCATTTCCGATATATACATCATATTCTGCTCGGTTTTCATAATGCGATTAATATCCATATACCATATGCTCCATCTATTTTTTATAGAATGAATTTCATCTGATCGAAAAATTCACAACTAGATTTATTTTATACCAACCATGTTTCATAATCAAGAAAAGTATGGGTTTTCCTTTATGGTTTTCAAAAGGCTCCCGGAAAATCCGGAAGCCTTATACATGTCAGCTTATTAAATTATTTATAACCTAATATCATATTTTCTATACTTATTACCGTATTATAAAGCACTTTCACTGTCTTCAAACGTTGCAACCTGGAATTTCTGAATCAGTTTACGCAGGTTCTCTGCTTCATTGCTCATTTCCTGACTGGCCGCCGCACACTCCTCTGATGTTGCCGAATTGGTCTGCACAACATCATTGATCTGCTCAATACCCTGATTAATCTGATAAATCTCTGTAGTCTGTGTTTCCAGTGTATCTGCAATATTAGCTACTTCCTCTGTAATTTTCTTGGAGTCTTCAGCCACCTGCTCCAACTGTGCAGCCGTTTGTCCTGCAATCACCATACCCTTCTCAACTGCCTTCACTGAGCTTTCGATCAACAGGGAGGACTCTTTTGCAGCCTGCGCGCTCTGATCAGCCAGCACATTTACCTGATTTGCAACAACAGCAAAGCCTTTTCCGGCCTCTCCGGCTCTTGCTGCCTCAATAGAAGCGTTTAATGCCAGAAGATTGGTCTGGGAAGCGATCTCATTAATCGTTGCTATAATCTTGTCAATCTCTTTTGATGCCACATTGATCTCATTCATGGAATCAACCATTTCATGCATCTTACCATTACTCTCTAAGATAGAACCTCCAAGCTCCTCCACTCTTCCGCTTATTTCCTTTGCAGACTGGGAATTCCGTGCCACCTGTTCCGATACATTGTTAACTGTTGCTGTCAGTTCTTCAACAACTGACGCCTGATTTGTTGCGCCATCTGCGAGATCACCAGAGCTTTGTGCCACCTGCTCCGCTCCGCTTGAAACCTCATCAGAAACACGCTGAATTCCCTTAACAGTATCTGCCATGCTTCTTTCAAATGCCATAAAGGAATTCAGAATACCGATAAAATCACCCTTCCATTCCACCTCGGGCTGAACATCAAAATTTCCTTCCGAAAACTGTTTCATGGAACGATCTATATCATCAACATAAGATCCCAATATCCGAATGGACTTACGCATACTATGTGCAAGTCTTCCGATCTCATCTTCAGAATGATAATTCAAGGTACTATGCAGATTTCCTTCTGTCAGTTCCTTCGCAACATCCTCAATCGCATGCAGCGGAGTCAGAATAGTTCCGAGTACCTCCTGACCTGTTTTCCTTGCTAAAATAGATGCTAAAAGCAGGCAGATCACAATAATGCTTATTCCCGCAATAGCAAGTAATACCGTATACATAACTGCCCGGCTGCTGGCCTGATCCGTCACATCGTCCAGCTTCACTCCGATCTCTACCGTCTGATCCAATGCCGGCGTACACTGGTTAATAATCGCATCGGTTGCATTCTCCATCTCACCGCTTATAATCTGCTGCATAATAGAGTAACCGATATTCCCCCAGTCCGAAAGGGAAGAAGCATACTCCTGATAAAGCTCATCGGAAACAATTCCTGTTTTCTTTAATATCTTCAATTCAGAATCAACTTCTGCAAGATTATCTTCTACCTTTTTTTCATAACCATCATAACTGGATGTGTCGCTGTTCAGTGCCATTTCCCTGATATTTCTTGCTGCTGCGTTAACATCAACCCGGCAGATTTTTACTGCGGTGTCTGCCCTCTGTACCTTTTCAATATATCGCATCATATTGGCGAACAACACCCCGATAATCACAACGGACAGTATCCCGGATATCAGCATCATAATGATAACTTTTTTGTATCCATAGTTTATTCTTTCCTTCAACTGCATTTTTTCCAATCTTTGATTCATCGTATTTTTTCCCAATGCCATAGCTCATTTTCCTTTCTCTTATATGTAAAAATACAACTCGATTTCGGTATATCAAAAAAAATTTTTCCTATCAATGTGCTTTATAAAGATTTACAAAATTTTTGACTTTTGTACTGTACAGTGATAAATTCTCTGCGTAGTAAAAAAGACAGTAAATAATTACTGTCCTTTTTAGAGAAGGTATTTCTTTCTTATGGGGTATAGCAAAAACTATATAATGTATTGGGGGGGTTACAAGTAGTATAATAGCATATGCCTATTTTTGCGTAAATACTCACGATTCACAAATATTACAAAAATCGTTTTTACTTTTTGTGCATTTTCACCAAATATAACTCATCGGCAAATGCATCCTACTCTGTAACCGGCTTTTCTCTGTTGTCAAACAGTGCCTCAAATTCTTCTCTTCCGATCTTCTCCTTTTCCAGAAGAAGCTCGGCACACTTATTCAATACATCCATGTGTTCTAAGATGATTTCCTTCGCCTTGCGGTAGCAGTCATCCACAATATCCTTGACTTCGGTATCGATCTTTCCGGAAATCAGTTCACTGTGGCTCTTGGCATGAGCAAGATCCTTACCGATAAAGACCTCATCGTCATCATTTTCATAGTTAATCACACCAAGCTTTTCGGACATACCGTAACGGGTTACCATATTTCTCGCCGTCTTGGTTGCCTTCTGGATGTCATTGGAAGCACCGGTTGTAATGTCATTGAACACGATTTCTTCTGCAATTCGTCCGCCTAAGGAAACCATAATATCCTGCAGCATATGACTCTTTGTCAGGAACATTTCATCCTTTTCCGGAAGAGGCATCGTATAGCCTGCGGCACCAAGTCCCGTCGGGATAATGGAAATCATATGAACCGGATCCACATCCGGAAGTACATGGAACAGGATTGCATGACCTGCTTCATGGAATGCCGTAATTCTCTTTTCTTTATCTGAAATCACACGGCTCTTCTTCTCTACACCAAGTCCGACCTTAATAAAGGCTTTCTCAATATCCTTCTGGATTACATAGGTACGGTTTTCTTTTGCTGCAACAATGGAAGCCTCGTTCAGAAGATTTTCCAGATCTGCACCGGTAAATCCGGCAGTTGTCTGTGCAACCTTCTTTAAATCCACGTCTTCTGCAAGCGGTTTATTCTTGGCATGTACCCGGAGAATTTCTTCCCTGCCTGCCACATCCGGACGGTTCACGGTAATCTTACGGTCAAAACGTCCCGGACGAAGAATTGCCGGATCCAGAATGTCAACACGGTTCGTTGCGGCAAGTACGATAATTCCTTCATTCACACCAAATCCATCCATTTCCACAAGGAGCTGGTTGAGTGTCTGTTCTCTTTCATCGTGGCCGCCGCCCATACCGGTACCACGTCTTCTGGCAACCGCATCAATTTCATCAATAAATACAATACAGGGTGCATGATGCTTGGCTTCTTCAAACAGATCCCTCACACGGGAAGCACCTACACCAACAAACATTTCTACGAAATCCGAACCGGAAATACTAAAGAACGGTACGCCTGCCTCTCCCGCAATCGCTTTTGCAAGCAAGGTCTTACCGGTACCGGGAGCACCCTCTAAAAGAACCCCCTTCGGGATTCTCGCTCCCACTTTCGTGAACTTGACAGGGTCCTTTAAAAATTCCACAATTTCTTCCAGTTCTTCTTTTTCTTCCTGAAGACCTGCAACATCTTTCAATGTTACAGTTCCGTCGCCCATGGAAAGTCTCGCACGGCTCTTTCCGAAATTCATCATCTTGGCATTGCTTCCGCCATTCTGACCGTTCATCATGGTAAAGAACACAATCAGTACAACAACTGCCGCCAACATCGGAAGAATACTTGTCAGGAACCAGTTTTCCTCCTGTACCTTTTCCACATTGGGATCTACGTTAAAGGAAATCAGGAACTGTTCGATTTCACTCACATCCGTAACATATAAGGTCTTTTCCAGACCGCTTTCCAATGTAACTGTCACTTCACCGGTAGGCGTCTGCCGGCTCGGCATAATGTCTGCACTGACTACCCGGCCTGCCTCCAGATCCTCCATTAATTCGCCTCTTGTATATTCGATCCGGTTATTGTCCATAAAGCTTGGAATAATCAGCAATGCCAGTAAAACCAGCATCACAACGAAATATACACTTAATCCTCTACCTTTTTTCACACTATTTTCCTTTCAAAAACGCTTTACTTCTTATATCTGTTCTGTATAATTAATCGAACTCCACTACACCAATGTAGGGCAGGTTACGGTATCTCTGATCATAGTCAAGACCATATCCCACAACAAATTCATCGGGAATCTCAAATCCGGTATAATCTACATGTACATCGGTGACTCTTCTCTCCGGCTTGTCTAACAGAGTACACAGACGAAGGCTTGCAGGTCCCCTGTCCTTTAACATTTCAAGCAGATAGCTTAATGTACGTCCGGAATCCACGATATCCTCAATAACAAGGACATCCTTTCCCTTCAGGGGCTCATCAAGATCCTTTACAATTCGTACAACACCGCTTGACTTGGTTTCACTTCCGTAACTGGAAACGGACATAAAGTCCAAAGATACCGGTACGGTAATCCTCTTGGCAAGCTCACACATGAAAAAGCTTCCACCCTTTAAGACACATACCAGATGAACACTCCTGCCGGCATAATCCCTGCTGATCTGTTCTCCGATCTCCTTAATCTTTGCATCTACTTCTTCCTCTGATAAAAGTACTCTAACTCTCTCAGCCATATCTATGACTCCTTTCTCTAATGGTGTTACCATTTACTATTCTATTAGTTCTGCTCCCTTGACAGAACCCTCACCTGTAAAACACGCTCTGTACGTTCCGTAATCTTAAAAAACTCGCTGATCCGCAGCCCCGGAACCCATACCACATGATGATCCATGGCAAGAACATACAGGGAATTTCTGTTTTCTTTCGGGATTTTCTGATCTACAAAGTAATCCTGCAGGGATTTACGTCCCATCTGTTGATTAACCGTTAAATAATCCCCAGCCTGCCTTGGTCTGAGGAATAAAGTCGTTGTTATTCTATCATAATCAAACCATTTCGTATATGTTTTTTGAGGAATAATTTGAGATTTTACATAGGAAAACGTCTGAAATTCCACATCCCCGAGTAAAGGAACCCGGATTACGGAAGGAATCCCAACCGGCAATTCCGGATATTCCTCCCTGAAGGGTTCTGTATTCTCTTCACTCTTTTCTATTTTTACCCATTCATACTGTTTATAGACATGAACATGATAGGGGAGCATACATTCTTTGCTGCCCGTCCCCTGTAAAAGCTTATCAATGCTCTGGATATGCGCTTCCGTAATATCTTTTTTCTGCCCTGCAATTTCACACACGGCATAAAAAAGCAGCCGCTTCCGGATAAACGGATCTTCCTTCTGTAACAAAGAAAGCTTCACCGAAACTGCTTTCGGATGCTCTGTAAAAACGCAGCACCTCTCCACAGCCGCCAGTGTCTGTCTCATCACATACTCATCGGCTTCCTGCAGCTGCTTTGCCGCACGATTCATATTGGCCGTGGCTCCATGTACAATTTCTTCCTCCGCATAAGACAGGATATGATGCCGGATCCGGTTCCGGGTATAGTCATCCCCCAGATTCGTCGCATCCGTACAAAAGGGAACCTGCTGCTCCTGTAACCACTGTTCTATTTCCTTCCGCTCAAGAAAAAGCAGGGGACGGATGATTTCTCCCTGTACGGGACGGATCCCACATGCTCCGGTAAGTCCGGTTCCCCGGAACAGATGAAACAGCATCGTTTCCGCACGGTCGTTGCTGTTATGCGCTACCGCAATCCTGCCCTTCCGTTCACCAAGAATCTGCCGAAAGGCTTCATAGCGGATCTTTCGTCCCATCTCTTCGGTAGACAGCTTTTCCCGCTTCGCCTGTGTCTCCACATCTGCACAGATCAGGTGAAAGGGAATGTGCCGTTCTTCGCATAGCTTCCGGACAAATTCTGCATCCTCTCCTGCTTCCGCGCGGATGCCATGATTAATATGGACTGCTTCTATTGTTATAGAAAGCTTTGCTGCCAGTTTTTCCAACACAAGAAGGAGGCAGACCGAATCCGCGCCCCCTGAAACACCTGCAATCACCACATCGCCCGGCTCCACCATATGATATTGTGTCATATACTGCCAAACTTCTTCAATCATACATTAAATATAATGTATTTTGCAGGAAATGGAAAGCTTTTTGTCACGCAGATTACGACACCCGGTCATCCGCATTCCGCTCCCAGATACCGATCACCATAACGGTCATATCATCCCGGATATGTCCTCTGGACTGCTGGATACAGTATCGCAAAATGGTATTCGCCATTTCTCCCGGATTTTCCACGGTAAGACTTCCTATAAATTCCGACAGCATATCCTCTCCGATTCCCTGTGACAGTGCATCAAGTATCCCATCCGAAATCATAATAATATAATCGCCATCCATCAGGGTTCGTCCAATGCTTTCCACATCCGGCTTCTGGAAAATACCAAGCGGCAGGTTTCCGGAAGAAATACGTTCCACCAGATGCTGCCTCTTAATATAGGAACTGGAGCTTCCCACCTTTACGAAATGGCATTCCCCGCTATACAGATCGAGACTGCACACATCAAGTGTTGACATATTACTCTGCTCTCCACCGGAAAGCAGGGTGCTGTTAATCATCTGGATTGCCATTTCCATCTGGAAACCTGCCTCTAAAAAGCGCTGTACCAGCTCTACCACCATTGTGCTGTCCGCACAGGCTTTGTCCCCGGACCCCATTCCATCCGACAATACCGCCGTAAGATTTCCTGTTTCCATTTCAAAAAAACTGTAATTATCCCCGGAAATCTGTTCCGTTTCCTTTACGGCTTTTGCTACTCCCGTCAGGGTATGAAATTTCGATTCCTCGACATAATACAGGGTTTCAACCCCCTCCGATAAAAAGAACTTATTATCCTGCCTGCTGCTTAGGTGTGTTCCCAGAAGAACAGACAGCAGATCTCCGACCTCATCCGAAGAAAGCGGATTTTTGCCTTTGCTTTTCAGTGTTACCGAGATTTCCGTACGCCCGTTTTCATTTTCTATCAGATACAGATTTTTTAACTGCAATTCCATTTCCTTAAATGCATGGGCAATCTGCTTGAACCTCCTGCTGCTCATGGGAACACATCTCCGGTTCTCTCTTGCAAGCTCCATCATAATCTTGGACATTTCCCGCAACTGATCTACCATCAGACTTTTATTCTCCGAAAGCTTCTTCTGCCAGAGAATATCCCTTCTGTCTATGGCTTCCCTGCACGCTTTATCACTTGGTTCCTCATTCCCGCTGTCTTCCAGATTTAAAGCCAGTTCGCGGATCGAATCTGCGTAGGTCATCAATTTTCTCTTCCCGTAATCCGGCAGAATACTTGCGAAGGATTCTTTATCCATATCCGGTTGTCTTTTCATGTCCGTTCACCCCTTCTATTTAAGCAATGTCCTGATGGATACACACATCTATGGCATCGTAAAGAACATTATACACAGGGGCTTCGGTATATTTTGTCGTATTTAGGTGTTGGTGAAAATTTCTGTAAGCCTTTGGCTCGCATTCTCTAAGTGCTCTACATAAAAAACTGCTTGCATCCATCCAAGATACAGGCAGTTCTCTAATTCTCATCCTTAAACAGGATCTCTCCTTCATATACAAGTCCGAGCTTATCACGGGCCACTTCCTCAATATATTTCTTGGTCTGCGTGTAAGTCTCGTACTCTTTAATTTCTTCTGCGCGCTGCTGCTCCTCCTCAATCTGAAGAGCAAGCTCCTCTTCCCGCTTCGCATAGTAGGCTTTCTTCTCCCGAAGCTCAATACTTTTGATTCCTACTACAACCAGCATCATCAGAAGCACCAGCGTCACCAGAAATATTCCTGTTCTATTTTGTCGTCGTTTTTTATATGCAGCTTTCCTGGCCATTTTACTTCTCCGTGTACACAAACTATTTCTGCGTGTGTTTACATAATGTTATTTTAAGTAATTTTATGCAAACCGTCAACCTCTTTTTTAGGGATCGCAATATTTTTATATTACGGTGCCCAAGTCGCTTACTTTTCTTGTAAATATAAGCTTTTCCGGCATTTATAGGTGTCAGAATTTTCCGAACCACAAGATATAGTATGTGTAGAATGCTCTTTCCTATTGTTGACATAATATTTATGTAACATTTGCTTATTGTTTTCTTATAAAGAAATGCTCCCAATATGGCTCCACCAACTGCAAACCATCGCAAAATACCATTATTTTCTTCTACAAGAAAGAGAAATACTCCCCAGGCACAGATCAGCCAGAAGAAAAAATCCTCCAACGAAATCCAGAACTGTCCATGACGGATCACACGCCTAATGATCAACAGGCCGTCGTAAAACAATGCCATGACAATTCCGGTCAGGAAGGAATGAAAAAAAGGAGCAGTTCTTCCGTGATTTCCTGACTCATACGCCTTACTTAAACAGTCTGCCGAGGAGCGATTCAGTCCGTTCCGTCCGGCTTCCCTGTTCGGAATAAGTTACGCTGTCAATCCGTCCGTCGATATCGACCTCGCCTTTATCCAGCATCAGACGGCTCACATGAAGTTCTTTTCCCTTCATCATAAGCATTCCCTGATCCGTCTCCAGAATAATTTCATTCTCATCAAACGACAGAACATCGCTTACTCCTGTGAGATTTCCGCATCTCCGGTTGTTAAGGATCAGTTTATGCGCCTTTTTATTAATTGATGTATTATCTTCCATCCTCCATGACTCCTGCATTTTGCTCTAAATAACTATATGTCCGTCATGGAAAATAAATGACAACTTTCTATTTCACAAATGTCTTACAGGTATCGGAATAATTCTTTGGCTTCGTCCTTCTTAACCACTTCCTGAACCGAAAGCACTTCAACCTTCACATCCTTATTTCCAAAAGCAATCGTAATCGTATCGCCCTCTTTGACATTCGTGGATGCCTTGGCCGGCTTGTCATTCACCAGTACTCTGCCTGCGTCACAGGCCTCGTTGGCTACGGTTCTTCTTTTAATTAAACGGGATACCTTTAAATATTTGTCGAGTCTCATATAATGTCCTTCTATTTTGCACTAATTATCAAAATGCTCTACTTGTCCCTCTCACTAAACTCTTGCTTCGCTTCTGCTCGCACTCGTTAAGTGTTCCGGACTGGTTCGCACTAAATTCAAGCTGCGCCCTCTGGCTTGCTTTCATTAAGTGCTCTACACAAAAAAGAGTGCCGTTGCATACATAGCAGCGACACTCCGAATCGTTCCAAACAATATTAGTTGATGGAATCCTTTAAAGCCTTACCAGCTTTAAACTTAGGAGCCTTAGAAGCAGGAATGCTCATGGTCTTACCGGTCTGAGGATTTCTTCCTTCTCTTGCTGCTCTCTTGGATACTTCGAATGTACCGAATCCAACTAACTGAACCTTTCCATCCTTCTTAAGTTCTTCAGCAACAACATCTGTAAATGCCTTTAATGCCTTTTCTGCGTCTTTCTTGGATAAGCCGGCTGCATCAGCCATAGCTGCAACTAATTCTGTTTTGTTCATTTGAACTTCCTCCTATTTATTTGAGTGTATTCTTTGATATCTTATATTCGATATCCATTGACGATGGAACGATCTGCCCCTTTACAAACGTCTACTATTATATATAGCGTTTTTACCCCTGTTTGTCAAGGTAAATTTGGATTAAAATGCAGATTTTTCAAGGTTTTCCACAAATTTCCCGTCCAAAAACAAGTAGTCTGTTAAAAACTCGAAATCGTTTTTTGTCGAACGTTCTGCTGCTTATTTCCTATTGTAAAATTTTCCGTAACTATTGAACACCTTCACAGTTACGATTTTCCTTGCCATGATATAGAATTATACCTTATAACTTTTACGATAAATCGAAAAAGCGAACACCGCTGTCACAATCTCTGTCACCGGAAAAGCATAAAACACTCCATCAGCCCCCCATACTCTGCTCAAAAGGAGCGCTGCCGGAATAATCACGACCACATATCTTGACAAGGAGATCCATAAGGAGGCCATTCCCATTCCAAGTCCTTCCAATGTTCCGGAACAGGTAACCGAAACCGCCGACACGATAAATCCAAGACTAATGATATGAAGTGCCATCACACCAATGTTTATGGTTTCCGGATTCGTGGTAAATAACCCGATCATCTGTCCGGGAATCAGGAAAGAAAGCAGCATTCCAACTGCCATCACGCCTGCTGTAAGATACAGGGCTGTCCGGAAAATCTGTTCCACACGTTTCCGCTCCCCTGCGCCATAGTTAAAGCTGACCAGTGGGCGAATCCCCTGAATAATTCCATTCGCTGAAAGATAGATAAAGGTCTGCAGCTTATAATACGCACCAAGCACCAGCACATATGTTTCTGAAAATGCCGACAGAATTCCATTCAGAGAGGAAATCAGCAGGGAAGGCAGCGCCATATTTAAGGAAGCAGGAATACCTACCGCATACAATCTCTGCATCAGTTCGCGGTTAAAGGAGATATTCTTCGTTGCAAAGGAAACCGGCAATGGACGGAATATATGGAAAAAAATATAAACCAGCAGGGTAATTGTCTGCCCGATTCCGGTAGCATAGGCAGCGCCCGCCATTCCCATCTCCGGAAAAGGACCAATTCCGAAGATCATCAAAGGATCCAGAACAATATTGGCTATAAACCCGCACATCATACTGATCATGGAAACCTTCATTCTGCCAACCGCCTGGAAAATCTTTTCCATGGAAATACCAAGCATAATAATGACAGAAAACAGAAAAGCCCGATTCGCATAAACAAGCCCCATGCGGATGATTTCTTCGTTATCGGTAAATAAAGACAGAAATTTCGGCATTCCCAGCATACAGACCACCATCAGAACAACACCATGGATGATGCTTAAAAGAAGTCCCGTAACTGCTGCCTGATCTGCCTGTTTTTTATCTCCCGCGCCAAGGCAGAAGGCTACTCTGGCATTCATACCGATACCAAATCCCACCGCAATCGCAGTCATCAGATTCTGAACCGGGTAAACCAGAGAAAGAGCCGTCATCGCATTTTCATTGATTTTTGCCACAAAATAACTGTCTACAATATTATACAGGGAATTTACTGCCATGGAAATCACCATCGGAAGCGACATCGAAATCACCAGTGGCAGTATTTTCTTTTCCTTCATAAAATTCTGGTCCATTACTTCTAGTCTCCTTGTTACTATTCCTTATAAACGCAACGCGCCACGCAGTGATAACACTGCGTGGCGAAAAAAAGATCTCTCCTGAAAAATCCACTTCCCCGAAGGGTTTTATGTGACGTACTATATCATAGGTTTCCCTTGCTGTCAAACGTTTCCAACAAATCTCCTACTTTACACTGACGGAATTTCCGCTCACAGAGTTTCCACTCACGGAATTTCCGCTGACCGTATTCTGCGTCTTAACGGTATTGCCTGAAACACTGTTGCCGCTGACTGTTGAGCCGTTCTCCGGTTCCAGATCTGGGAAGGAATAAACCACATTTTGATCATCGTCTGCCACTTCAATCGAATAGCTCTTCGTTACATAACCGGACTTACGGAAGGTAAGGACATGCGTTCCCGCGGTCTTCGTATAGGTAACCGGTGCATAACCCTTATACAGGTTGTCCTCATATACTTCTGCCCCAGCCGGAGTCTGAATGGTAATCGTTGCACTTTCCTTCTTATCCGAAGCCCATGAAATATCATTATCCGATACCGAACTCTTACTCTGGGTCAGATTCATCTGAAGCTTCAATGGTTCTTCACCCGTAACCTCGAAGTACTGGCTCACCGTATCATAACCGGAAGCACTGACGGTAAGCTGATGCATTCCCACCGGCAGCTTTAAAGTATAAAACTGGTTAATCAGATTGTTATCAATATATACCGAAGCACTCTGCGGAGTAATGTCAAAGGTCACCTGTCCGCTTTCCGGAACCGGTTTTTCGATATCTCCAAGATCCAGTGTCGTGATCTCATCCCGGCGGATCTCCACCTCACGGCTTTCATCCAGAAGATCTGTTGTCAGCCGCACCTGATAACTGCCCTCCGGTACAGAAAACAGCATTTCCGGCGAAAGCTGTGAAATTACGGTCTGTCCGATCTCAATCCAGCCGCCAACAAAATACTCCTCATTCTTAAGCTCCAGATAGCCGTGCCCACGATCCACACGGATGCTCAGAACCTCCTGACCGATTCCCTGCATGGAAATCACATCCTGACTTATAACCTGCTCCGGCAGAATCTCCTCCTGCCCGGAAAAAACAAGGAGCTGGTCGCTTAAATGATATTCTTCCTGACCAACCGTAATCGTCCGGTTTTCAGTATTCATGCTGAATTTCTGGATATCTCCGTAATTCCAGGAATCCGGATTGATCTGCAAAGATCCCATCTTTTCCAGGTTACTGTTATAAGCAAGCGTCACAATACTTCCCGGAATGAGCTGATCCACAGTCAGCGGACCGCCATATTTATCCGTAAGCACGGTTGCCCCATCATAGGAAAGCGTCTTGTCTTCCCTCTGATTCAGCTCACAGATCGTAATCGTCTGCGCCTCTTTATCCACACGCTTAACCACTCCGGAAGCACTGGATATATAAATATCCACCGGCTCCTCCTGCGTATTCTCAAAAGAACTCTCAAACGTGGATTCCTGTGCAAGTCCGGTACTGCTGCAGCCTGTCGTAGCAAGACACAATACCGTACACAGCGCAATAATTTTATTTTGTTCCTTTCGAAGTTTCTTCATAAAGTACCTCATATCTTATCTGAAAATACCACATTTATATAACTAACACCATGCAGTCTGCTATAATCTGCATGACTCTGATTAGTTACAAGTATACTCCACGATAATGCTCGAGAAAAGTCTTTTTTTCCTCTTCCAGATCCAGAAGCCGGTAAAGCTTCTCCATATTCTTCATCGGTATCCATGCCTTACCCGAATTATAGTAAAAATTAGCTATTTTCCAGAATTTTTCCGGATAAGCAAGTCTTCCATACAAATGAAGCTTCTCTGCATCGGCAAGCGGACGAACCTTTTCATATTCCTCAATCAGTTGAAATGCAAGCTTTTCCTGCCAGGAAGTTTTCTCTAAGATCTTGCGCAGAAAGAGCCCAAGGTCTCTTGTCATATCTCCAATGGCACACTTCTCGAAATTAATCAGAAAAGCCTGTTCCTGTTCAACCAGAATATTATGATACTGAAAATCTCCATGACAGATCCCTGAAGGTACAGGCAATGTTGAGAATTTCTGCATCTCTTCTTCAATCCGAAGAGCCTGTTCAAAAAAATAGGTATAGTTCTGCATGAGCAGAATTTCAAAATCCGACTTCTGGCTTCTGGTCTTTAAAAACCGACGGATCTTCTTTAATTCTCTGGTACGACGACCAAATTCCAAAACAGAATTCTCCGGTATTTCCACAGGTGCACTTCCCTGCTGCCAGAGTAATGTCCTGTGAAGCTGTGCCAGCGTACGGACTGCCTGATTGCAGTTTCCGGGATCCCTCAGATCACATTCCCTGCCCGCAGAATAAGTCTTAAGAACATAGGCCGTCCCGTCAAAATCCATGGTCAGAAGCTCCCCTTCTTTATTCTTAAGGATCTGTTCTGCCGGAAACTGTTGTCCATGAAGAAGCTCTAAAATCTCATTTTGCAAAAAGATTTTGTTTCTTCTTTCCATATATTCTTTAAAAATCAGCATTCCCTGATTTGTTTCACAAAGAATAGCGCCTCGCCCCTTCGTGGTGCGAAGCACTTCTACATCATAATTGTCAAGCAGCGAAACGCATCTGTCGTTCACATTCAATCCCCCTAACCACTGTCATGGTCTATCCTATGAACGATTCCGGCAAAGTATTACTGTTTTGCCACAGACAATAAATATTCTTTTGTATTTCTGGAAGGATCTTCAATTACAAGTGCCAGAAGCTCCTTTAACTTCACACCGACCTGCGGGCCTTCCGGAATACCGGCTTCCCGGATCAGATCACTTCCTGTTACTGCAAGCTGTTTCAAGGAAACGCACTCCCTGTTGGCAACGATATCTTCATATATTTCCTTTAATTTTGCAAGCTCCTGCTCCTTTTCCTGACGCTTATACATACTCTGCGCCAGCGTATCCGCTTCCCGTACTTCAAACAATAACGGAAAAATATCATCCCCGATCTTATTTACCGCACGGCGCACGCTTTTCTTCGACAGTTCAATACGGACATCATGGTATCTTACCAGATTCGTCACATAATAAATCGATTTATTATCAAATTTCAGCCTCCGCATAATTTTCTGTGCATAAGCTGCTGAAATTTCCGGATGACCGTGGAAATGATTAATTCCATTCTCATCGGTTGTAATGGTATCCGGCTTGCCTATATCATGGAACAACATCGTAAGACGCAATACCTTATCCGGACGGATTTCACACATGGAATGCAGAATATGCTCTCCCACCGTATAACAATGGTGAGGATGATTCTGATTCGTCGTCATGCAGACATCAAATTCCGGAAGAATGACCTTCGTAATTCCGGTTTCATATGCAATCCGCAAATAATCCGGATGGGGAGAGGTCACCAGCTTTACGAGCTCCGTCTGGATCCGCTCTGCACTGATATTTTTCAGATTCGGTGCAAGCACCTGAATGGCAGCCGCTGTCTTTTCTTCGATCTCATACCCGAGCTGTGCCGAGAACCTCACCGCACGCATCATCCGCAGCGCATCTTCCGTAAAACGCTCTATCGGATTCCCTACACAGCGGATCACCCGTTTTTCAAGGTCCCCTGTTCCGTCAAAAGGATCCACCAGTCCCTGTTCGTCATTATAGGCCATGGCATTAATGGTGAAATCCCGCCGCTTCAGATCTTCAATTAAGTTCGAGGTGAAAATAACCTCCTTGGGATGACGGCAGTCCTCATATTCCCCATCGATCCGGTAGGTCGTGACTTCATAGCCAATGCCATGCAGCATAATGGTCACCGTACCATGCTTAATCCCTGTATCAATCGTATGGGAAAACAGTTCTTTGATCTGCAGGGGTTTCGCCGAGGTCGTAATATCATAATCTTCAGGGATTCTTCCAAGAACCGAATCACGAATACAGCCGCCTACAGCATATGCTTCGTAGCCGGCTTCCGTAATCGTTCTTATGATCTGTTTTACATCTTCGGGTAATTCAATTTGTCTGATTGGACTCATTCCTTTTACTTACCTGTATTGCAAAGGGAAGGCTTAGTAAGCTCTTCCCCAATATACCATTTTCTTTGCGGGTTTGCCGCAGTATACACACTTATCGGACAGACATTCCTGATGGAACGGCATGCAGCGGCTGGTTACTGCCATGTTTTCCTTAATGGCCTCTTCACAGCTTGTCTCGCCACACCACATTGCCTTTACGAATCCAGCCTTGGTTGCGAAGATTTCTTCGAATTCTTCTCTGGTTGTTGCAGTATAAGTATGGGATTCTACATGCTTTCTTGCTTTTTCTAACATATCGGACTGCATCTGCTTTAACAGTGCATCTACGGTTTCTGCAAGCTGATCCAGTTCTACTTCGATCTTTTCTCTGGTATCACGACGGCAGATGACACACTTACCTGCCTCGATATCCTTCGGTCCGATTTCCACACGAAGCGGAATTCCACGCATTTCCTGTTCGGAGAATTTCCATCCGGGACTCTTGTCGGAATCATCGACCTTTACACGGAAGTTACTTAATACTTCCTTCAATTCGTTTGCCTTTTCAAGAACGCCTTCCTTCTTCTGCTGGATCGGAATGATCATAACCTGTGTAGGCGCGATCTTAGGAGGAAGCACCAGTCCGGAATCATCGCCGTGAACCATTATGATCGCACCGATAATTCTGGTGGACATTCCCCAGGAAGTCTGATGAACATATTTTAATTTGTTATCTTTGTCTGTAAACTGGATTCCGAATGCTCTCGCAAAACCGTCACCAAAATTGTGGCTGGTTCCGGATTGAAGAGCCTTACCATCATGCATCAGTGCTTCAATGGTATAAGTTGCTTCTGCACCTGCGAACTTCTCTTTCTCGGTTTTGCGTCCCTTAATGACAGGAATAGCAAGTACTTCTTCACAGAAATCTGCATAGACGTTCAGCATCTGCTCGGTACGTGCTTCTGCCTCTTCTGCGGTTGCGTGTGCGGTATGTCCTTCCTGCCATAAGAATTCTCTGGAACGTAAGAAAGGTCTGGTTTCCTTTTCCCAACGGACAACGCTGCACCACTGGTTATATATCTTCGGCAAATCACGATAAGACTGGATATCATTCTTATAAAAATCACAGAACAGTGTTTCAGAAGTAGGTCTGACACACATTCTCTCCGGAAGTGGATTTAATCCCCCATGTGTTACCCAGGCTACTTCCGGTGCGAATCCTTCTACATGATCCTTTTCCTTTTCAAGTAAGCTTTCGGGGATAAACATTGGCATGTATACATTCTCTACTCCAACTGCCTTAAAGCGGTCATCAAGCTGTCTCTGGATGTTCTCCCAGATAGCATATCCTGCCGGCTTGATTACCATACAGCCCTTGACATTGGAATAGTCAATTAATTCTGCTTTCTTTACTACATCGGTGTACCACTGCGCAAAATCCTCATTCATCGAGGTAATTGCTTCTACTAACTTTTTCTCTGCCATGTTATTCTCCTCTGTCCGGCTATTCATCCCTTGTGAGCCGTTTACTTTTTGTTCTGTTAAGCTCACGAATCTGTGCTCCGCACTCTTCATCCTGCTTCGCAGGATATTCGTTCGCTAATGATGCAAGAAAAACAAATGTCTGCTTCGCAGCCGCTTGTTTTTCTCTAACATCATTATATCTTACACCATTTTGCGCCCATTGCCAATAGGATAATGAGAAATGGGAGATTCAATACGTTTGCAAAACTAACCATATTATGTACCAAATAACAGATTACGGCAACTGCAATACTGATACTGTACGGATTTTTCGACTGTTTTCCGGTTTTATAAACATAAGTGATAAAAATACTCAGATAACTAATGATTCCCATCATGCCGTGATTTACAAGCATTGTCAGAATCTCATTATGTGCATTGGTCAACCGGTCATTGCCAAAATACTGCCACAATTCGTCTGCCACCTGCGGGATGGAATAAGCATAAGTGGAAAAGCAATCCTGTCCGACGCCCACCAACTTTTGCAAAGGAGTCATCTGCGTAAGGATCATCATTGCTGCCCGGTACGTCATTCCACGTCCATTGCCCCAGGAATCGTCTCCCCACGGCAGCCGGTCATAAAGCTCCGGCAGTTCCATTCCTTTGGAAACACAAAAATAACTGTAAAGCATCACAACCGCCACAAAAGCAGCAAGGATTCCACCAAAGATCCCTAATCCTTTCCGGATCCACCTGCCGGTCTGCTCTTTGCGTTTCATCAGAATAGAGACTCCTCCCAGAAACAGTTCTCCTATTACCAATAAGAAAATCGTCAGGCTTCCACCGGTAAAATCCCCACACAGGTTCTCCGTATCATACTGGTATCCATCCGGAATAAGCACACGCATAAGCCGGATGATCTGTGCTGATAAGCACCACATTCCCCACAGAATCATCAGTCGCGGCATTCTTCTTTTTTCATAAGAAGCGATCCATAAAAGTGTCAGGAATAAACCTGCAAAAAACAGAAACACACTGCTGCTTCCCTGTCCGAAGCCTGCCGCAAAGCCCAATAACGTGATTACAGCACTGAGAACCGTCATTCCTTTTTCTTCCGATAAAAGAAAAAGCGATGCACTCACTGCGGTGAAAATCACAAGATACCCGGTAAACCAGTTAATATTGCCAAGCGTCGACAGAAAGCCCGGGTTACGGATTTCCAACGGAATCAGATATATGGAAAACCGATCCAGAATCCCCAGCAGGAAAACCACTCCGGAAGCGAATAATGCAAGATAAAGAATCCATTTGTCCGGCTTCCACAAAAGCCGGATCATCAGATACAACAGGCACAATACGCCATAAAGCGCAAACCCCATATTCCAGCCTTCTGTCCCGAACAATGCTTCCTTACGGTCTACCGCCAGAAGAAAGGTAAGAAACAATGTTCCTGCAAATACGAGAATACTGATATCCGTCGCCTGAAGATGCAGGCTCCTTTTTTTCAACTCCCGGATCATCTGGATCACGAAAAACAAAAGCAAAACTGCTGCCGCACTTAAGGAAATCCGGATCCAGAAAGAATACTTCGCCTTTCCAATCTCCACGTATCCTTCTTTCATATAGAAGGGATACACCACAAACAGCAGTAGTAAATATGCAGTTACCAGTATATTAGCCGTCTTTTTCATAATCTCCAGTATACCACAAAAATTTCAGGGTTTCACAAATAATTACCAGGGAAAGAGGTCCTTTAATCACTCCTGCAACACCAAATAAATGAACTCCCGCAAACACGGAAAACAAAATCCCTATCGGCCAGATTCCAACTTTATCGCCAATCAGCCGTGGTTCGAGCATTTCCCGGATCAGTGCACACAATGCATACAGCCCAACACACACAATCGCTTTCCAATATTCTCCGGTAAAAAAGTAAATGGCTCCGAGAGGAAGCAGCATAATTCCCGTTCCGATAAAGGGCAGCATATCCATAAAACCCGTCAGGAATCCATAGAAAACCGCCCCAGTCATACCAATAAGGCTTAAGGTAACTGCACATAAGACACTGATGATCAGCAGAATAATCAATTGCGCCCGGAGAAATGTTTTCAGATAAACCACTACTTTCCGGAACACTTCCCGGATCCCCTGAAACTCCGGTGTCTCAAACTTCCGGGCAATCTCTCCGTAATCTTTAACCAGCAGCATTACTGCAATAAAAACAACCGCCAGAAATGCAAAGCAGGAAACAATCCCCTTCATATAGGTAACCGACTTTCCCATAACCATCGGCATAATATTCGTCTGGAAGTTATCGGTAAAAACCGTAATCTGCTGGATCATAAAGCCCTGCAGCTTCTGTCCATTGAGTCCAAACAGCTTTTCCAGATTGTCACAGCAGCAGGAAAGTGCTGTTTCCCAGTTGGAAAAATAAGCTGGAATCCGGCTCCAGAGATCGCCCCCGCCATTCATCACAACGAAACTAAAAATCCATAAAATCCAGATAAAAAGGATGATCCAGATCGTAAGCAGAAGCCCCGCCACAAAGGATTTTTTAAATCTGGTTTTTTGATGGACTCGCTCAATATAAGGGTTCATTGCCCAGACAATCAGGAACGCTACCAAAAACGGCGTGACAAACGGGCTGAGATATTTCATAAAAAGGTATGTGGCTAAAACCGTAAGGAAGAATTGTGTCTTTTTGTGATGAAAGAACTGCTGCATAAAAATACCCATACTTTCCGGAACGATGCAAGTCTTGTGCATCGACTGAGTTATAATCATAGGGATAGTATGGGTGAATGGTTGATATTCTATGCAGTTTTACAGAATTCCGTAACTGTGAGGGTACTGAATAGTTACAGAATTCCTTCATTTAAAAAGGGATCAAACAGTTCTTCTTCCGGTTCCCTCTCAAAGACCATTTCCTTATGGGTAACCGGATGCTTAAAGCTAAGCTTATAGGCACATAATGCAACATTTTTACAGCCTATATCGCGGCTCAGTTCCTTCGACCGGTCAGAACCATACTTACTGTCACCAAGCAAAGGCATTCCTGCATTTGACATCTGGGCACGGATCTGGTGATGGCGTCCTGTCAGAAGCTCGATCTCCATAAGGGAAACCTCTTCTCCCTCTTCCAATACCATTAAGGTAGAACAGTGACGGTAATTCAGAATTGCTTTCTTGGCATCCGGAAAGGTTGCGTTCACGATAAGGGACAGGTTTTCACGTCCATCTTTATATAAGTAATTTTCGAGAGTGTCCCGTTCACGAATCGGAGTCCCATAAATCAATGCATAATAAAATTTCTTCATCATCCCATTCGTAACCTGATTGCTTAAGTCCGCTGCCGCCTTTTTATTCTTGGCAAATACCAGAACTCCCGAAACCGGCTGATCCAAGCGGTGAACCAGTCCAAGATACGGTTCCTGAAAAGTCTGCTTTTTCACGGCATCCTTCCCATTCTTTCCCGCCATTTCCTCTTTCTGTGTTTTCACCAGATAGTTCTTCAGTTCACTGACCATGTCCTGCTGCCCGATGCGGGAAGTCTGTGTTGCAATTCCCGCTGGCTTATAAGCAACCAGAATGTCGTTATCTTCATATAAAATGTTTTTCATATTAATCTATTAACCTGCTCTCATCATTAAGCATTGCATTTTATTCTTAGTAAAGAATTTATTGTTGTGCTAATTTGTACGTCTTATCAATATATCCCTTAAACGCAGCCGGATTACTTAACAAACCATTTTTCAGTTTATTACTCGTATTTATTGCAAGATCAAACTGTTGTTGCGAAATATCTCCACTCTGTAAAGCACTTTCAAGTTCATCCATATCATCTTCTATGATTGTTCCATCCAGATATACAACAAGATCAAGGTACAGGTCATAAAAGTAAGGAATCCCATCTGCATCATAGCCCTGTTCAGCAATCATATCAATATAACACACCTGAACTTCCTGCTTTTCATTCATCATAACCGTCATACAATAATACTCATTCTCAGGCATAATGCTTAACCACTGATAATTATTATTGCATACCGTTACTTCTTTGCCATTATATTTCCAAATCTGCGGTTCAGATACTTCCAAAATATCTAATATACCTATATATCCCGAAAAATCAGCCTGTCTGATCACTTTCCCGACACGCCTCTTTTTCTTCATACACTTCCATTCATCATAGGTTATTCTGCATTTATACATAATTACACCTTATTCCCCAATATAAATCTACTATTTCTTTGCTGATAATGGATTAAGCCATCCAAATTTCCATAATGTATAATAGTTCTTAGCCTTGTAATAGCCCAACATAACAAATCCTACTGGCACATCATTTTCATAAATTACAAATGGAAAAGCAGTTTCCTTATAAGCCACGCTTGAGCCAACGAATACGTCACGGAAGATACAAACCTTTCAAATTTATAACTTCTTCAAAATTATCTTCTGTTATTTCTCTAAGTTCAACCTTTTTGTCCTCCATAAAATTCAAAATTATACATCTATATCAATCCATCTTTTCATACCAGATGCACCCAATGAAAATCCAAGTTTTTCATAAAATGGTTCTTTTCCTTTTACAGCTGTTAAACCAACTTCTACTCCTGTGCCAGGCATTGACGCACTCTTAATATGGTCTATCAGTCTATTTACTATCTTTCTTCCAATTCCTTTACCTTGGTACTCTGGATGAACAATAATTTCTTGTAAATACCAATACATAGCACCATCTCCAACAAGCCTTCCCATTCCAATAACTTTCCCTTCATATATCGCCGAAACATTAAATAAGCCATTTTCTAAGGCTCTTTCTACTTGTTTTAATGGTCTATCCATAAATCCAGTTGCTACTTTTAACCTAATAAATTCTTCTGCTGTTAATGTATTGTCTACCAATTCAATCTGTAATTCTTCCATACAATACCTCTCATTGCTTTTGTTCAACTTATTAGCGTAT
>CAVHRK010000030.1:0-37398 GCA_963638365.1 Anaerobutyricum sp.
CAAGTCCAAGGAATTCGGACGTATCGCAACCCAGAATGCAAAGAGTGTGATTTTACAGAAGATCCGTGAAGAAGAAAGAAATGTGATTTACAATCAGTACTATGCCAAGGAAAAAGATGTGGTTACCGGTATTGTACAGAGATATATCGGTCGTAACATCAGCGTAAACTTAGGTAAGGCCGATGGTATTTTAAATGAAAGCGAAATGGTAAAGGGAGAGCATTTCCGCCCGACCGAACGAATCAAGGTTTATATTCTGGAAGTAAAGAATGGCTCCAAGGGACCGAGAATCCTGGTAAGCCGTACCCATCCGGAACTGGTAAAGCGTCTGTTTGAAGCAGAGGTTACCGAAATTAAGGATGGAACCGTAGAAATTATGAGCATTGCCAGAGAAGCAGGAAGCAGAACCAAGATGGCAGTCCGCTCCAACAATCCGAACGTAGATGCAGTCGGTGCCTGCGTTGGTATGAATGGCGCGAGAGTAAATTCCATCGTGGATGAGCTTCGCGGAGAGAAGATTGATATTATCAACTGGGATGAGAACCCCGGTAACCTGATCCAGAACGCCTTATCTCCGGCAAAGATCGTTGCTGTATTTGCAGATCCCGATGAAAAGACCGCCAAGGTCGTTGTTCCGGATTACCAGTTATCCCTTGCCATTGGTAAGGAAGGACAGAATGCAAGACTTGCTGCCAGACTGACCGGATACAAGATCGATATCAAGAGCGAGACGCAGGCCAAGGATGCACCGGGCTTCCGTTATGAGGATTATGAGTATGAGGAATATGATGAGGATGCTGAGTACGAAGACGATGAGTATCTGACAGAAGAAGGTCAGGAAGGTATGGAAGAAGTACCCTCTGAAGAATAAAGGTGGTTTGGTATGGCGAAAAAGATTCCCTTAAGACAGTGTGTGGGATGCGGAGAAATGAAAAGCAAAAAGGAAATGATGCGCGTCCTGAAAACACCGGAGGATGAGATCGTATTAGATTTAACCGGAAAGAAAAATGGAAGAGGCGCATATCTTTGTATCTCCAGAGAGTGCCTGAAAAAGGCGCGGAAGAACAAAGGATTGGAACGGTCTTTCAAAATGAGTATTCCGAATGAAGTGTATGACAGCCTGGAAAAGGAGTATGACGAGAATGAATGATCCTGTGCAGATGAAGAGGGTGTTGTCTTTACTGGGACTCGCTGCGAGGGGGAGAAATCTGGTAAGCGGCGAATTCTCCACGGAGAATGCAGTAAAGGACGGAAGCGCATGTCTGGTGATCGTCAGCGAAGATGCATCCGCAAACACGAAAAAGTTATTTACAGATAAATGCAGTTTTTATGAGGTTCCAATTTATACCTTAGGGACAAAGGAAATGCTTGGAAGAGCAATCGGGAAGGAAATGCGTGCATCCATTGCAGTGACGGATCCGGGGCTTTCCGACAGCATCATGAAACATCTGCAGACAATTCAGGAATGATACGAACATCATTTGGAGTTCATTTGGAGTCAATAAGACGGAGGTAAATAAATGTCGAAAATCAAAGTGCATGAGTTAGCAAAGGAGCTGGAGAAGCAGAGCAAGGAAGTGATTGCATTTCTTCAGGAAAAAGGAATAGAAGTAAAGGCAGCACAGAGCTCTGTGGAGGAAGATGCCGCAGAAATGGTCCGTAAAGCATTTGGTGCCGCAAAAAAAGCAGATGTCAAGGCAGAGGTGAAGCCCGAAGCAAAGGCAGAAGTAAAGCCGGAGGTAAAAGCAGAAGCAAAACCGGAAGCTAAGGAAGAAGTGAAAACCGAAGCAAAAGCAGAGTCTTCGAATGAAGGAAAGAAAGAAGCCCAGAAGGAAGCAACGAAAGCAGAGGATAAGCAGGTTGCTCCCGTGAAAAAGAAAAAGATTATTTTTGTAAGTAATCCGCATAATAGTAATATATCCGGACAGCGTTCACAGGGGGAGCGCAGACCACAGCAGAATAACCATCAGGGAAATAACAATTACAACGGAAGACAGGGACAGAACAGGGAAGTTCCCCACAAGATTATTAAGCCTCTTACGGCTCCGTCCCAGCTGGAGACTTCCACAAGTGATTTCAAGCAGAATTCCAGAAGAATGGATGAAGCAAGAGCAGAGCTCCGTGCTTCGGAAAAGCGTGCGGCGACAGAACGTGAACAGGCGGCCCAGAGAGCAGAAAGACCGGATAACAGAGCGGAAGGAAGAAACGACAGCCGCAATGAAAACAGATCCAATAACAGAGACGGAAGGGATCAGAGAAACGACAGAAATGAAAGAAATGACAGAAATCAGAGATTTGGTCAGAACAATCAGGGAGAGAGGAATAACAACCGAAGACCTGAAAACGGGAATCGCTTTAACAACCAGAATGGCAAGGGAGATTTCCGTAATAACGGCGGTGATGGGAACCGTAACCGCGGCGATTTCAATAATAACCGCGGTGAGAGAGGAAATGGAGGGCAGGACTCTCGATTTAAGCGGAATGAAAAGCCGGGTAAGAGTTTCGCTCAGGATACCCCGCCGGTTAAGGATGACAAGCGCAGAGAGGAAGAAAAGCGCAGAATCAGTCAGGAGAAGGATAAGAGATCCAAGAAGGACTTCATGTACGAAGAGGATGAAGCAGCTTTAAAGAACAAGAATAAAGCCGGACGCTTCATTAAGCCGGAGAAAAAGGTAGAGGAGCCTGTAGAAGAGCAGATCAAGGTTATCACCATTCCGGAATCCTTAACGATTAAGGAACTGGCAGACAAGATGAAGCTGCAGCCTTCTGCGATTATTAAAAAGCTGTTCCTGCAGGGACAGATCGTAACCGTGAACTCCGAAATCACCTTTGAGGATGCGGAGAACATTGCGATTGACTATGACATCATCTGCGAGAAGGAAGTCAAGGTGGATGTCATTGAAGAGCTGCTAAAGGAAGAGGAAGAGAAGGAAGAGGATCTTGTGAGCAGACCGCCCGTTATCTGTGTTATGGGTCATGTCGATCATGGTAAAACCTCCCTCCTCGATGCAATTCGTAAGACGAACGTGACAGATAAGGAAGCAGGCGGTATTACCCAGCACATCGGTGCTTACACCGTAAATGTAGGGGGACAGTCCATCACATTCCTGGATACACCGGGACATGAAGCATTTACCGCAATGCGTATGCGTGGTGCGAACTCAACCGATATTGCGATTCTGGTTGTTGCGGCAGACGATGGTGTCATGCCACAGACCGTAGAAGCAATCAACCATGCAAAGGCAGCCGGTATTGAAATCATCGTGGCAGTTAATAAGATTGATAAGCCGGGCGCGAACATCGACCGTGTAAAGCAGGAAATGACCGAATATGAACTGATTCCGGTTGACTGGGGCGGAAGCACCGAATTCGTTCCGGTGTCTGCAAAGACCGGCGAGGGAATCAGCACCCTGCTTGAAACCGTACTTCTTACGGCTGAAATTATGGAATTAAAGGCAAATCCGGACCGTCGTGCAAGAGGTCTTGTCATTGAAGCAGAGCTTGACAAGGGACGCGGTCCTGTGGCTACCGTACTGGTACAGAAGGGTACATTACATGTGGGAGACTTCATTTCCGCAGGTGCAAGCCATGGTAAGGTACGTGCAATGATCGATGACAAAGGTAGACGTGTGAAGGACGCAAAGCCTTCCACACCGGTAGAGATCCTTGGATTGTCCGATGTACCGAGTGCAGGTGAAGTATTTATTGCCCATGAAAACGATAAGACTGCCAAGTCCTATGCAGAAACTTATCTGGCACAGAATAAAGAGAAGATGCTTGAAGAGACCAAGGCGAAGATGTCACTGGATGATCTGTTTAACCAGATTCAGGAAGGTAACTTAAAGGAACTGAACCTGATCGTTAAGGCAGATGTACAGGGTAGTGTGGAAGCCGTTAAGCAGAGTCTCATGAAGCTTTCCAACGAAGAAGTTGTTGTAAAATGTATTCACGGTGGCGTAGGTGCCATCAATGAATCGGATGTTTCCCTTGCTTTTGCATCCTCTGCAATCATCATCGGCTTCAATGTCCGTCCGGATGCACAGGCCAAGGCCTTTGCAGAGCGTGAGGGTGTGGATATCCGTCTGTATCGTGTCATTTATCAGGCGATTGAGGATATCGAGGCTGCCATGAAGGGAATGCTTGATCCGGTTTATGAAGAAAAGGTAATCGGCCACGCAGAAGTTCGTCAGATCTTCCGTGCGTCCGCAATCGGTAATATTGCAGGTTCTTATGTCTTAGACGGATATTTCCAGAGAGACTGCAAGGTGCGTATCACGAGACACAATGAAAGCACCAGACAGGAAGAGCAGATTTATGAAGGCACTCTGGCATCTCTGAAGAGATTTAAGGACGATGTAAAGGAAGTAAAGGCTGGCTACGAATGTGGTCTTGTATTTGAAGGCTTTGACCAGATGCAGGAGCTGGATATCGTAGAAGCATATATTATGGTGGAGGTTCCCAGGTGAGAAAGAACAGCATGAAGAATACCCGGATCAACGGGGAAGTTCAAAAGGAGCTCGCAGAGATCATTCGTGGAGAGATTAAGGATCCGAGAATCAGTCCCTTAACGAGTGTGATCTCTGTAGAGGTTGCACCTGATTTGAAAACATGTAAGGCATGGATCAGTGTTTATGGGGATGACCGTGTGGCAGAGGATACGCTTGCGGGCTTAAAGAGTGCGGAAGGCTATATCCGCAGAGAACTTGCCAGAAGAATTAATCTGCGTAACACACCGGAAATCCGCTTTATCGTGGATCAGTCCATTGCCTATGGTGTGAAAATGTCCAAACTGATTGATGAAGTAGCTAAATCAGATGCACAGAAGGAAGACAGAAACGAAACTTTATCACAAGAGTAATAAGGACAGGATGTATATGAAAATTTATGAAGAAGTAAAAGATGCCGCAACGATCGGCATCAGTGGACATATCCGGCCGGATGGTGACTGCATCGGGTCGGTGATGGGCCTTTATTTATATTTGTTAAAGAAGTGCCCGGATGCACAGATTGAGGTATTCTTGGAGCAGCCGGGAGAGGAATTTTTCTCCATCAGCAGGATCGGGGATATTCACACCGACTTTACAACGAAGGTTGAGCAGTTTGATGTGTTTATCGTACTGGACAGCACGAAGGAACGTACGGGAGAAGCACAGAAGTACTTTGATGCGGCGCGCAAAAAGATCAATATCGATCACCATGTAAGCAACTTAGGAGACGGCGATGTGAATTTCATAGACCCGAAGGCAAGCTCGGCAAGTGAGCTGGTGTACCGGGCCATCGATGATATGGAAGCGATGGATTCATCCATTGCTAAGGCTTTGTATATCGGAATGATCCATGATACCGGAGTGTTCCAGTATTCCAATACATCTCCGGAAACGCTGCGGATTGCGGCAGATCTGATCACTTATGGCTTTGATTTTCCGGCACTTATTGATCAGACCTTCTATGAAAAGACCTATGTACAGAATCAGATTCTGGGACGCGCGCTGCTTGAGAGCATCCAGTTTATGGATGGCAGATGTATTGTCAGCATGGTGGATAAACGAACCATGAACTTTTATGAGGCAGCACCACATGATCTGGATGGAATTGTGAACCAGCTCCGCAATACGAAGGGGGTGGAGTGCGCGATTTTTATGTATCAGACAAACACGCTGGAATACAAAGTGAGTCTTCGCTCCAACGGAAAGATTGATGTGGCGAAGATTGCCATGATGTTCGGCGGTGGAGGTCATGTACGTGCTGCCGGAGTCACCATGCAGGGTACATATCACGATATTATCAATAATCTGTCTGCACAGATTGAAAAACAGTTGTGTGACTAATTCATGGAGAAGAACATGTATCACGGAATAATGAACGTATATAAAGAGGCGGGCTTCACCTCCCATGATGTGGTGGCGAAGCTACGTGGAATCTGTAAGCAGAAAAAGATAGGACATACAGGAACCCTCGATCCGGATGCGGTGGGGGTTCTTCCTGTTTGTCTGGGAAGCGGAACGAAGCTCTGCGATATGCTGACCGGGGAAACCAAGGAATACATTGCCCGGTTCCGGCTGGGGATCACGACCGATACGCAGGATATTTCCGGAAAACTTCTGGAAGAAAAGGAAGTCGGTGTTTGTGAAGAACAGGTAAGGGAGATGCTTTCTCATTTTGTTGGAGAACAGCAGCAGGTTCCGCCGATGTATTCGGCGCTTAAGGTAGGTGGAAAGAAGCTTTATGAGCTTGCCAGAGAAGGAAAGGAAGTGGAACGCAAGGCGCGCCCTATTACCATTTATGAGTTGGAGCTGTTAAAGGCAGAGCATCCCGAATATGAAATCCGGGTTACCTGCTCGAAGGGAACCTATATCCGTACTCTGTGCCATGACCTTGGACAGGCTCTTTCATGCGGCGCGGTGATGACGAGCCTTGTCCGCTCCAGAGTCGGAGAATTCCGGTTAGAGGATGCAAAACCGTTATCCGCTCTTCAGGAGCTTGCCGATCAGGGAAGATTATGGGAGGCGGTCATTCCGGTCGAAGAAATGTTTCATGTCCTTCCGGCCATTCAGGTATCCGATGGGGCACAGAAAGCGCTCCTTAATGGGAACCAGATGAAACGATCGGAGGTTCTGATTAAGGAAGATACGGAAAGCATCGGAAAGATGCCGGAAGAATTTCCTGTGGATCAGGAGGAATACCGGGTATACAGTGCCGACAGCCGGTTTTGTGCCATTTACCGTTATGAGGGAGGCAGGAAGCTTTTTACACCGGTAAAAATGTTTTTGGAAGGTCAGGATGGAAGCGATGCAGATCGTTAGTGATAAAACAGAATTTAAACTCAAGGGAGCATCTGCAGTTGCCATTGGAAAGTTCGACGGAATTCATGCGGGGCATTATCGTCTGATCGATGAGATTCTGCGGCAGAAAAAGAATGGAATGCAGTCGGTGATCTTTACGTTTTTTCCATCGGCAACCATTTATTTTGGTGGTGAGGAAGCGAAGGAACTGACCACACGGGAAGAAAAACGGGAAATCTTTGAGCGGATGGGGATTGATGTTCTGATAGAGTTTCCTTTAAATCCGGAGACTGCAGCAACCGACCCTGTGGATTTTGTGAAGAACATCCTTCTTGGGATGATGAATATGAAATTCCTGGCTGCCGGAGAGGATGTTACCTTTGGAAAAGGCGGAAAAGGGAACCGTGCACTCCTTGAAGAAATGGCAGAGGAAAATGACTTTACGGTAAAGATTATCGAGAAGATTTTCGATCATGGAAAGGAAATCAGTTCGACTTACGTCCGGGAAGAAATCTTAAAAGGAAATATGGAACGGGCATCCGAGCTTCTTTCACGAAATTATTCCATGGAAGGAGTTGTCGAAAACGGAATGCATCTGGGACGGAAAATGGGCTTTCCTACGGTGAACCTTTATCCTCCGAAGGAAAAGCTGATGCCGCCTTACGGGGTGTATTATTCGGATGTCTTTTATGACGGTTGCATGTATCATGGAATCACCAATATCGGAGTGAAGCCCACGGTGCAGCAGACGAAAGTGGTGAATGCCGAGACTTATTTATATGATTTCGACCGGGATATTTATGGAAAGAAGATCCGGCTGGAACTGCTGAAATTCAAGCGGCCGGAACAGAAGTTCCAGGATCTTGCCGGACTGCAGAAGCAGCTTCGGCAGGATGTAGAAGATGGAAGAGAGTGGTTTATTGACAGGTGTTAAATTTACTGCTATAATGTGATCGTTGTAATAAATTTGTAACAAATGCGTAATAAACGCAAAATTTGGAGGTTTATTTTGAAACGATCAATTATACAGGGCATCTGTCTTTCCGCATCAGTCTTTTTATTGCTGTCTATGGACGGACAGGCTGCGGAAACCGTTACGAAAGAGACACAGAGTGTTGCATCGGAAGAATTGATGACGGCAGGTGTGGAGGATCTGTTTGTATCCACACTTACGGTAGATGAATATAAGGCACTTGCAGAGAAAGCAAAGGGTGCGATGTGGGGCTATACCAATCTGGGGCTTTGCAACGTACAGGAGAATAACTTAAATGTAAGGGAAACACCGGATGAGAGTGGAAAACTTGTTGGCAAGCTTCCGAAGGACGCGGCCTGCGAGGTTCTGGAAAGTGAAGACGGCTGGGCCCATATCACTTCCGGCAAGGTGGAAGGATATGTGAAGGAAGAATATCTCCTGACCGGCTACAATGCGAAGAAGAAGGGCGAAGAACTGGCAAGTACCGTTGCCGTTGCCTCCTCGGATGGATTGAATATCCGGGAACAGCCCAATACCGATGCCGATGTGGTGACACAGGTGGCACAGGGAGAAGAGCTACAGGTTGCAGAGTTATATAACGATCAGTGGGTCAAGGTCTATCTGGATGATGAAGAGGTCTTTGTTTCCAGGGATTATGTGGAATTAAAGTCGGATTTGCAGACAGCCATTACCATGACCGAGCTGCTATATGGACAGGGGGTATCCGATGTCCGCGTGGATCTCTGCCAGTATGCAAAGCAGTTCCTTGGAAATCCTTATGTCTGGGGTGGTACAAGCCTGACAAGCGGAGCAGACTGTTCCGGATTTGTTTTAAGCGTGTTCAAAAAGTATGGAGTGACTCTGCCGCATTCCTCCCAGGCACAGTCGAAGATGGGAACAACGATATCTGCTTCCGAATTAAAGGCAGGCGACCTGATCTTCTATGCAAAGGGTGGAAGCATTAATCATGTAGCGATCTACATTGGTGGTGGACAGGTTATCCATGCAAGTAACCCGAAAACCGGTATCCGGATTTCCAATTACAATTACCGTACACCGGCGAAAATGGTAAGAATTTTACAGGATTAGATTTATGTAGATTTACCTCTTTACACGGCATCTGTTTTATGATATGATGCTTGAGTATGAGTTTAGCCGATACTCAGAATCAGAGAATGATCTCGTTGGGACACTCCGACCCATTCTTAGTATCCGGCGGTTAATAATGGAAGGAGACAGAACATGATTTCTAAGGAAAAGAAAACAGCTATTATGAAGGAATATGCGAGATTTGAAGGTGATACAGGTTCACCGGAAGTTCAGATCGCAGTTTTATCTGCAAGAATCGCAGAGCTTACTGAGCATTTAAAGGAGCATCCGAAGGATAATCATTCCAGACGCGGTATGTTCAAAATGGTAGGTCAAAGACGTGGTCTTTTAAGCTACTTAAAGAGCAAAGACATCGAGAGATACCGTGCTTTGATCGAGAAACTTGGTCTCAGAAAGTAATTTGGTAGTTGAAGGCGGAGCATCAATAAAAGCTCCGCCTTTTTAAATTTTTATACTGCTGTGCAGTAACATGTTCCACATGACAGGAACGAGAAGAGAAAAGGAGTGAAACTATGTACAAGACGTTTTCAATGGAACTTGCAGGCCGTACCTTAAGCGTTGACATCAACCGTGTCGGCAAGCAGGCAAACGGATGCGCATTCATGCATTATGGTGATACCACCGTACTGTGTACCGCAACCGCATCAGACAAGCCCAGAGATGGAATTGATTTTTTCCCGCTGAGTGTTGAGTATGAAGAAAAGATGTATGCCGTAGGCAAAATCCCCGGTGGATTTAATAAGAGAGAAGGAAAGGCTTCCGAGAATGCCATTCTGACAAGCCGTGTCATCGACCGTCCGATGCGTCCTTTATTCCCGAAGGATTATCGTAATGATGTTACCTTAAACAATATGGTTATGAGTGTGGATCCGGAGTGCCGTCCGGAGCTGGTTGCCATGATCGGTGCAGCCATTGCCACCAGCATTTCCGATATCCCGTTTGACGGTCCCTGCGCAATGACTCAGGTTGGCATGATCGACGGTGAATTTGTGATCAATCCTTCCCAGGAGCAGTGGAAGAAGGGTGACTTAAATCTTACCGTTGCTTCCACAAGGGAAAAGGTGATCATGATCGAAGCCGGAGCAAATGAGATTCCGGAAGAGAAAATGATTGAAGCCATTTATAAGGCACATGAAGTAAATCAGACCATTATCGCATTTATCGATCAGATGGTTGCAGAGGTTGGTAAGCCGAAGCATGAATATACAAGCTGTGCAATTCCGGAAGAGCTGTTTGCAGCCATGAAGGAAATCGTAACTCCCGCACAGATGGAAGAAGCGGTATTTACCGATGAGAAGCAGGTTCGTGAAGAGAATATCCGTCAAATCACCGAGAAGTTAGAGGAAGCTTTTGCAGATAACGAAGAATGGCTTGCCGTATTAGGAGAAGCGATTTACCAGTATCAGAAGAAGACCGTCCGTAAGATGATCCTCAAAGATCACAAGCGTCCGGATGGACGTGAGATCACCCAGATCCGTCCTCTTGCAGCAGAAGTTGACATTATCCCGAGAGTACATGGTTCTGCGATGTTCACCCGTGGACAAACCCAGATCTGTAACGTATGTACTTTAGCACCGTTATCCGAACAGCAGAAGATCGACGGTCTTGATGAAAACGAAGTAAGCAAGAGATATATGCATCACTACAATTTCCCGTCCTACTCGGTAGGTGAAACAAAGCCTTCCAGAGGACCCGGACGTAGAGAAATCGGACACGGCGCACTGGCAGAGAGAGCTCTGATCCCGGTACTTCCTTCTGAGGATGAATTCCCTTATGCAATCCGTACCGTATCCGAGACCTTTGAATCCAATGGATCCACTTCCATGGCTTCTACCTGTGCATCCTGTATGTCCCTGATGGCTGCAGGTGTTCCGATCAAGAAGATGGTTGCAGGTATTTCCTGTGGTCTGGTTACCGGTGAAACCGATGACGATTTCGTACTGTTAACCGATATCCAGGGACTCGAAGACTTCTTCGGCGATATGGACTTTAAGGTAACCGGTACAACCGAAGGTATTACCGCAATCCAGATGGATATTAAGATTCATGGTCTGACCAGACCGATCGTGGAAGGTGCGATTGCAAGATGCCGTGAAGCAAGACTCTTCATTATGGATAACTGCATGAAGAAAGCCATTGCAGAGCCTCGTAAAGAGGTTGGACCTTACGCTCCGAAGATCATCTCCATCAACATTGATCCGGAGAAGATCGGTGATGTGGTTGGCCAGCGTGGTAAGACCATCAACGAGATCATTGCCCGTACCGGCGTGAAGATTGATATTACCGATGACGGTAAGGTATCCGTATGTGGTACCGATAAGGAAATGATGGACAAGGCTATCGAGTACATCAAGACCATCGTTACCGATTATCAGGAAGGACAGATTTTCCAGGGTATCGTTGTCAGCATTAAGGAATTCGGTGCATTCATCGAGTTCGCTCCCGGTAAGGAAGGTATGGTTCATATTTCCAAGATCGCTAAGGAAAGAATCAATCATGTAGAAGATGTCTTAACTCTTGGCGACAAGGTTACCGTGGTATGCCTTGGCAAGGATAAGATGGGCAGAATGAGCTTCTCCATGAAGGATGTAGCACAGAACTAATCGGATTGTTTTTAAATCGAATAGAAGTAATAAATCAGGCAGCTCCTCATATAATGTCTTAAAGACAAGATGAGGAGCTGTTTTTTATGGGAAAAAGGGACGAGATCCTTTCGCTGTTTCCGGACGGGCTGAAAGGAAGAATGGAACCGGTTCTTAAGGACGTGGAACACTTAAACGAAATCCGATTAGGTGCAAACTGTCCGTGCCGGATCATCCGGGAGGGATGCGAATACTTCCTGTCACCGAAAGGAATGTACCTTGCGGATCGGGACAGCGCATGGCAGATTACGGGTGAGGAAATCGAGGACATCGTGAACCAGATCTGTAACTATTCGCTTTATGCGTTTGAAAATGAACTCCGGCAGGGGTTCCTCACCGTGCAGGGGGGACACCGGGTCGGCTTTGCCGGAAAGGTGATTCTGAATACGGACGGAAGCGTGCGGAATCTTTCGTATATCCGCTTTTTAAATATCCGGATTTCCCATGAAATGATAGGATTAGCAGATCCGGTCTTGCCCTGTTTATTTGAACAGGAAGAACTGAGGAATACCCTGATCATTTCACCGCCCGGATGCGGCAAGACCACATTACTGCGGGATCTGATCCGTCAGGTATCGGATGGAACGAAGGAGCGGAAGGGACAGCAGGTAGCGGTCGTGGATGAACGGTCGGAGATCGCAGGAAGCTATCAGGGGATTCCGCAGAATCAGGTAGGGATCCGGACGGATGTACTGGATGCCTGCCCCAAAACAGAGGGCATGATGCTCCTTATGCGTTCCATGACGCCGCGGGTGATTGCGGTGGACGAGATCGGAAGTGAGGAGGATCTTGCGGCACTGCAAAGGATTGCAGTCTGCGGAACCGGGGTGCTGGCAACCATGCATGGGTATTCTCTTAAGGAGGCAATAGACAAGCTGGGGAAAGCGGGGCGGTTGTTTGAACGGTTCCTGCTGCTTGCCTTGAAAGACCGGAAGCGGATCGTAAGGATTTATGACAAAAGAAAAGAACTGCTGCGGGAGGCAGAATTATGAGCGCTGTGATAGGAAGTCTCCTTATCATGCTGGGAACTTTGGGTTTTTCGGTAAGTATCTGCCGGGAATACCGGATGCGGCTTATGCTGTTGAAACGGATCCGTGGCGTTTATGAATACATCGAATTCCAGATTTCCTATGGGAAACTGCCGATTCCGGAAATTTTAAAAAAGCTTTCCCGAAAAGACGAGCTTTGTTTCCAGCAGGAGTTTGGACGGATTGCACAGCGGATGGAAGACGGAGGACAGGACCTTGCCGTGATCTGGAAGGAGGAGCTTCTGCTTCCCCTTAAGAGAAGCGGATTAAAGCAAAAGGAGCAGGAATGGCTGCTTGCCTTTCCAACGAAGCAGGGCTTTTTAAAGGGACAGGCACAGGCAGAAAGCCTTAATGAAATCCGGCGGGAGCTGGAGGAAGGAATCCGGAGTCTGCAGCAGGAACAAAAGAACAGAAACAAAATGATCATGAGTGTGGGCGTGGCAGGAGGTGTGCTGCTTTCCATACTCTTCTTATAGGAAGGATCGGACATGACGGTTTCAATACTTTTTAAGATCGCAGCAGTAGGAATACTGATTACCATATTGAATCAGGTGTTAAAGCACAGTGGCAGGGAGGATCAGGCGTTTCTGTGTTCCCTGGCAGGACTGGTGCTGGTGCTGATGTGGCTGATTCCTTATATTTATGACCTGTTTGCCATGATGCAGGATCTGTTTTCGATTGGATAAAGGAGGAAAACGATGAGCGTAATGAAAATCGGAATGATCGGTGTACTGGGCGTTTTGCTCGCCTTGCAGTTTAAGAGCGAAAAGACCGAGTACGGGCTTTATATCGGTGTCACGATCTGTCTTTTGATCTTCTGGTTCTGCATGGATCAGATGGTTCATCTGGTAGGAAGAGTGGAGGCACTTTCCCAGTATCTTAAGGGGAGTGAGACGTATATTCTGTACCTTGTGAAAGCGGTCGGAATCACTTATCTGTGCAATTTCAGCTCCCTTGTGTGCAAGGATGCCGGATTTGCGGCAGTGGCAGGGCAGATTGAGGTGTTTGGCAAAATCTCGGTGCTTCTGATGGGGCTTCCGGTGCTGGCAACGGTGATTGAGAATATCGGAGCGCTTTCGATAGGGTAGTCGTATGGAAAACAGGGTAATCATATGAAAAAGAGAAAAAGAAAGGGGATATGGATTGCGGACATCTTCCGGAGAATCATGTCTCGTACGGGAATCGGAGTCTGCGTGCTGATTCTTGGCATATTTGTGCCGAGCTTCGAGGTACAGGCAGGGGGAATGGAGCATCAGCGGGAGTATCAACAGGAGCAGAAACAACAAATGCAGGATCAACAAACACAGCTGAGTAATGAAGTGGAAAATTATCTGGCGGTTATGTTAGAGGATTACGATCTTATGGGGCTGGATGAAGAACTCGCCGTGTATTTCCCGGATCTTTCGATTCATGCAGACGGAATTATGAAAATGCTGATGGATGGAAAGGTACAGGAGGTACTGCAGCTTTTCGGACAGCAGATCAAAGGGAGGCTTTTTGGAGAACTGCCATTTGCAAGGCAGATATTTTTGTATGTGCTGGTTCTTGGCATTTCTTCGTCTTTTTTTACCGGATTTGCCGATCTGTTTGCGGGCACCCGGCAGGAAAAAATTGCGTTTTACCTGTTGTATATGATGTTAGTGGGGATTCTGGTTCTTGTGATGACGAAGATCAGTACGATTACCACGCAGGTTTTTACACTGATTCTGGATTTTGTCAAGACATTTATTCCGGTGTACTTCATTTCGGTAGGAGCAGCCAATGGCACTGGAACGGCGGTGGTGTATTATCAGGTGATGCTGCTTGTGATTTATTTTGTGGAGTCGTTTGTCTGTAAGGCCCTTCTTCCCATTGCATACAGCTATATGATTCTTGGAATTTTAAACGGACTGTGGGCAGAGGAGAAGCTGACGCTGCTACTGGATCTGTTAAAAAAAGCGGTGCTTGTTTCCCTGAAAGTCGTCCTTTTCCTCATTACAGGCTTAAGTCTGATCCAGTCGATGATCGTTCCTGTCGTGGACAGCTTTAAGAATACTGCCATTCATAAGGCAGTTTCGGCAATTCCGGGGATTGGAGGACTGACCGGAGGTGTGACAGAACTTTTGTTTGGAGCAGCGGTTTTAGTCAAAAACAGCTTTGGGGTGTTTTTACTGATTCTGCTTCTTTCGATCTGTCTCATACCAGTTGTGAAGATCGGAGTGCTTGCCTGCAGTGTCAAGCTTTCGGCGGCGATTACCGGGATGATCAGCGATAAGCGGATTTCGGACTGTGCCAACCATATTGGGGAGGGGTGCTTTCTGGTTCTGCGCTGTGTGTTTACGTCCATAGCCCTGTTTTTTATCGTGATTGCGGTGGTTGCTTATTCGGTGATGGTGTGAAAGGAGAAGAAAATGCTCGAAGCCATGAAAAATGCATGTATTTTCCTGTTGATTGCCCAGATACTTATGGTCCTTGTGCCGGAAGAGGCGTATGCCAAATATGTAAGGGTGCTTGTTTCCCTGATTCTGATTTTGAAAATTACGCAGCCCCTTCTGTCCCTCGTATCCGGTAATGAGACCCGGGAGGTGATGCAGTCGAATGTGGAGCAGCTTTGTGTGGAATTGTCGGTGAGGGAGCTTCCCTCTTCCATGCAGAGTGAAACGGGGAATTTATATGAGCATATGACGGAATATGTTGCTGGGCAGATTGCACAGGAGCAGGATCCGCAGGAACAGGCAATGGAGAAAGAGGTGGAAAATAATGACAGACAGGGAAAAGGAAAGTAAGCATCAGCAGGAAGAACCAGGGGAGGGAGGCAGCCTATTAAAAAAGTTACGCTGGAGAAAAGAAAACTTTCTGGTGCTTCTTTTGCTTGGCGTTTTGCTCTTGGTAGCGGCGTGGCCGATGGAAAAGCAAAGCCGGAGTACAAAGAGCGGCAGTACCGCAGCAGACAGCGCCTTGACATTTCTCGACTACGGGGGAAGTACAAGCACAGAAGACACGAGGGAGGCTTATGTGGTGTCACTGGAGCATTCTTTAGAGGAACTGCTTTCGACCATGGAAGGAGTGGGCGAAAACAAGGTCATGATTACCTTGAAACCGTCTGCAAAAAACACCTATTATTCGTCTGCTTCCACGATGGAAATTGAGGGCGTGGTGGTGTGCGCAAAGGGGGCGGCAAATGGGAAAGTGGCAAAAAATATATCTGAAGTAATTCAGGCATTATTTGGACTGGAGGCACATAAAATTAAAATAGCTAAAATGATATAAGCAAAAAAAGGAGACATGGTTTGAAGAATATGGTGAAGAAGAATCAGGTGATGATTACCGCGCTTGCACTGATGATTGCGGTTGCCGGCTACTTGAATTTTGCCGGAAACAGGATTACACAGGAAGAAATCGTGACAACCGGATCGGATACGGTCGAGACAGCAAAGGTAACCGGAGAGGATTCCCAGTATGAGGATATTCAGAGCATGGATTCGGAGCTTGTGTTGGAAGAGGATAATTATTTGGAGCAGTCCATGGATGATATTCTGGCAGAGGACATTACGGTGGACGATGGAAGCACGGATCTGGAAGCTGGTTCTGACAGTGTGGAAGAGATCACAGGGGATGTGCCTGGGGAGGCCGTTTTTACCAGTGTGGCAGGCATGGACAGTCTTTCGGGAGCCAAACTTTTAAAGGAACAGACCAGGGCAAAGAGTAAGGAAACCTTCCTTGAAATCATCAACAACACCAACATTGCCGAGGAACAGAAGCAGGAAGCGATTGACGGAATGATCGCACTGACGGATGTTGCCGAAAAGGAAACTGCCGCAGAAATCCTGCTTGAGGCAAAAGGCTTTGAGGATGTGGTTGTCAGCATCACCGATGACATGGTGGATGTGGTTGTGAATACCGCAGAGCTTACGGAAGCACAGCGTGCGCAGATTGAGGATATCGTTGTCCGCAAAACGGGAATGAATCCCGAGGCCATCGTTATCAGTACCCTTGCGCAGCAGTAATAGTAAACATTTTTTGATGAAGTTTTTGGTGCTATAATTTCTAAAATGTGGTATCCTATTACAGAATAATGAAGAAAGAGAGGGATACCAGGTGAAAAGAGTCTTTTTGATTGTTTTGGACAGTGTGGGAATAGGGGCTTCGGAAGACGCCGCAGATTTCGGGGATGTAGGAACGAATACGCTGCGGTCGGCTGCGACAAGTCCCTGTTTTCATATGCCCAATATGAAAAAGCTGGGACTGTTTAACATCGATGGAGTGAAGGACTGGGCAGAACCGGATCCGGATCCGGCTGGCGTCTATGGACGGATGACGGAGCGTTCGAAAGGAAAGGATACCACGATCGGACACTGGGAAATTGCCGGCGTCATTTCAGAAAAGCCCTTACCTGTTTATCCTTATGGCTTTCCCGAAAGCGTGCTTCAGGAATTTGAACGACAGACAGGGCGGGGCGTCTTATGCAATCGGCCCTATTCCGGTACGGAAGTAATTAAGGCGTACGGGGATGAGCATGTGAAAACAGGGAAGCTCATTGTGTATACGTCTGCGGACAGTGTTTTTCAGATTGCGGCGCATGAAGAGGTGGTTCCGTTAGAGGAGCTGTATGAGGACTGCCGGATTGCAAGGAAGATCCTTACCGGGGAGCATGGTGTGGGAAGAGTGATTGCCCGTCCCTTTGTCGGGAGCAACGGGGAATATACGAGAACAACGAACCGCCATGACTTTTCTTTAGAGCCTCCGAAGGACACGATGCTGGATATATTAAAGCGTGCAGGCAAAGATGTGATCGGAGTCGGCAAGATTCATGACATCTTTGCGGGAAGAGGGCTTACCGACTTTGTATATACGAAGGGCAATGCCGACGGAATTGATAAGACACTTTCCTATCTGGATCAGGATTTTGAAGGACTGTGCTTTATCAATCTTGTGGATTTTGATATGCTTTACGGACACCGGAACGATATCGAGGGCTATGCGAAGGCTCTTACGGCTTTCGATGAAGCGCTTCCTGAGATTATGGCAAAGATGCGGGAGGATGACCTTTTAATGATTACGGCAGATCACGGCTGTGATCCGGGTTATACCTGTTCCACGGACCATTCCCGCGAGCACACACCGCTTGTCATGTATGGAAAGAATTTAAGACCCGGAAATCTGGGCACACGAAAGACCTTTGCGGATATCGGAGCCACAGTGCTGCATGAGCTTTCCGTCAAAGGAAATATAGCAGGAGAATCAGTATTATGAGTAATTATGAAAAGGAAATCAACAGAAGAAGAACATTTGCCATTATTTCCCACCCGGATGCCGGTAAGACAACCCTGACCGAGAAATTCCTTTTATACGGAGGTGCGATCAATCTCGCCGGAAGTGTAAAGGGTAAGGCAACCGCAAGACATGCCGTTTCGGACTGGATGGAAATTGAAAAGGAAAGAGGTATTTCCGTAACATCTTCTGTTTTACAGTTTGAATATGACGGATTCTGTATCAACATTCTGGATACCCCGGGACATCAGGACTTCTCGGAGGACACGTACCGTACCTTGATGGCAGCGGATTCTGCCGTCATGGTGATTGATGCGTCAAAAGGTGTTGAGGCACAGACCAGAAAGCTCTTCAAAGTCTGTGTCATGCGTAAGATTCCGATTTTTACCTTTATCAATAAAATGGACCGGGATGCCAACGATACGTTTGAACTTCTCGATGAGATTGAGAAGGAGCTTGGCATTGCCACCTGTCCCGTAAACTGGCCGATCGGTTCCGGTAAGCGTTTTAAGGGCGTGTATGACCGCAAAAGAAAATGCGTCATCACCTATTCCGATACCGAGAAGGGAACAAAGGAAGGGGAAACACTGGAGGTTTCTTTAGACGACCGGGCACATCTGAACAGTGTGATCGGAGAAGAGGCCGCAGGGAGCCTTACCGATGAAATCGAACTGCTCGATGGGGCAAGTGCAGAGTTTGATCTGGATCTCGTACAGGCGGGAGAACTGACTCCGGTATTTTTTGGATCCGCACTCACGAACTTTGGTGTGGAATTCTTTTTACAGCACTTCCTTGAAATGACGACAACGCCGCTTCCACGTAAGGCGGACATCGGACTGATTGATCCGGTGAACCATGATTTTTCTGCTTTTGTATTTAAGATTCAGGCGAACATGAATAAGGCACACCGCGACCGTATCGCCTTTATGCGGATCTGTTCGGGTAAGTACGATGCCAATATGGAAGTGAAGCATGTGCAGGGCGGTAAGGTGATGCGTCTGTCCCAGCCGCAGCAGATTATGGCGAGTGAGCGTAAAATTTTAGAGGAAGCCTATGCAGGAGATATTATCGGGGTGTTTGATCCGGGAATTTTCTCCATCGGGGATACCTTATGTATGCCGAAGGAGCAGTTTCAGTATGAAGGAATCCCGACCTTTGCACCGGAACATTTTGCGAGAGTGCGTCAGGTGGATACCATGAAGCGGAAGCAGTTTGTGAAGGGAATCACCCAGATTGCACAGGAGGGCGCGATCCAGATTTTCCAGGAGTTTAACACCGGTATGGAAGAGATTATTGTCGGCGTTGTTGGCGTCCTGCAGTTTGATGTTTTGAAATATCGTCTGGAGAATGAATATAACGTAGAGATCCGGCTCGAGCCGCTTCCTTATGAGCATATCCGCTGGATTGAAAATAAAGATCTGGATCTGACGAAGCTTGTCGGAACCTCTGACATGAAGAAGATCAAGGATCTGAAAGGGAATCCATTGTTACTCTTTGTCAATGCATGGAGCGTGGGAATGACACTGGATCGAAATGAAGGACTGGTGTTATCCGAATTTGGACGAAACTAAATGAAGGATCGAAACAGAAAATCCTTACGGGGGTGTCTCATCACAGGCCTGCTTACCGCCGCACCTTTGTTGAACGGATGCAGCTATGAGGAGCTTGCCCGGGATTTAAGGGATTATTTACAACTGAATAACGAAGAACAGGTGCTGTTAAAGGACGAGGACTCCGGAGCAGTTTCTGCAAGAGAGCTTGAAGACGTGGAACAGGCACCGGCCGAAGCGGTTGATGGACTTAAGGAAGAACAGACACAGTCCTTTCATTATAACCGGCTTTCGGAACCGGAGCAGAAGCTTTATGGAGAGATCCTTTATATTCTGCAGGAACGTTTAGAGGATATACAGATTTCCACGACCGACTCTACGGAGGTGGAGAAGGTCTTCCAGTGTGTCTTAAATGACCACCCGGAGATCTTTTATGTGGAAGGTTATACACTCACCCGGTATGCACTCGGCGGGGAACTGAAAATGATGACCTTATCCGGGACTTACAGTATGACGCCGGAGACAATCGAAGCCAAAAAACAGTTTATTGATAGTTATGTAAACCAGTGTTTTGCATCCCTCCCGACAGGGGACGGTTCCCAGTATGCGGTTGCCCGGTACATTTATGAATACCTGATTGAGAATACCGAGTATGATGCCAATGCGCCGGATAACCAGAATATCTGCTCCGTATTCATTACACACCGGAGCGTTTGTCAGGGCTATGCCAAGGCAACCCAGTATCTGCTCCAAAAGGCAGGCATTGAAGCAACCCTTATTATGGGAACGGTGCAGAACGGGGAAGGACATGCATGGAACCTCGTGAATCTGGACGGCGAGAATTATTTTATGGATACCACATGGGGAGATGCGTCCTATCAGATGACGGAAGGAAGCATCCAGAATGCGGGAAGCCTGCCGCCGATCAACTATGATTATCTGTGTGTCACGACCGAGCAGTTATCGAAGACCCACACGATTGAAGAGGTGGTTCCGGTTCCCGTATGTACGGCAATGGCAGATAATTATTATGTAAGGGAAGGACTGTATTTTACGGAACTTTCCAAAGACCGGATTGCCGATGTGTTTGCAAGGGCATATGAGGAGCAGAACAGTTATGTGACCTTAAAGTGCAGCAGCCGGGAGGTCTATGAGGAGATCCGGAGGTTTCTGATTGAGGAACAGGGGATTTTCGAATTTCTGAATCCGGATACCGGGACAGTTTCCTATGCCGAAAACGTGGAACAATTAGATTTGAGCTTCTGGTTGTAAAATAACGGAAATTTTGGTATGATAAAAGATAACGTAGTTCATATATGACAGGATTAAGAAAGGACTAAGCAGGATGGAAAAAAAGATGGAAAATAACAACTATGTGTTGGAAGAGGATATTAATTTAGGAACTGTAAAAATTGCCGATGATGTGGTTGCCATGATCGCAGGCCTTGCCTGCATGGAGGTTGAAGGCGTAAGTGCCATGGCAGGCAATGTCGGAAACGAACTGCTTGATAAGGTCGGCGTAAAGAGTCTTACCAAGGGCGTTAAGGTTTATGTGACCGGCAAGAAAGTGAAAACAGACGTTGCCCTCCTTGTAGAGTATGGCTATAACATTCCGGCTGTTTCCCAGAAGGTACAGGACAGAGTAAAATCTGCCATTGAAAACATGACTGGACTTGCGGTGACCGATGTGAACGTCCGTATCGCCGGAGTGAACGTGCAGAATAAATAATCACAAATACCAATAGGACGAAAATTATGAGTAGAAGAGAATTGCGGGAACGACTTTTCAAACTGTTGTTCCGTGTGGAGTTTAACGAAGAGGAAGAAATGCCGCAGCAGGAGGAGTTCTTCTTAGAGGAAGAAGAAATTGACCGTGAGAGCGACCGGAATCAGATAGATGCGAAGTTTCACAGCATTTTAGATAAGCTGTCGGATATTGACCGTGAACTGAATGAAAAGGTAAGTGGATGGGATACCAGCCGTATGGGTAAGGTGGATCTGACCATCTTACGTCTGGCCGTTTATGAGATCGAATACGATGAAGATATTCCGACCGGTGTGGCAATTAACGAAGCAGTAGAGCTTGCGAAAAAGTTCGGACAGGATTCCTCTGCTTCGTTTGTAAACGGTGTACTGGCGAAATTCGCATAGAAGGTAGTGCCATGCAGAATGTGTATACAGTCGGACAGATTAATTCCTATATCAGACGGATGTTTGCAGAGGATTTTCTGCTACAGGATCTGAACATCAAGGGAGAGGTAAGCAATTGCAAATACCATTCTTCCGGACATATTTATTTTACACTTAAGGATATGAAAGGAACGATTTCCTGTGTGATGTTTGCAGGGAACCGTTCCGGTCTTTCTTTTCGGATGACGGAAGGAATGCAGGTCGTTGTGCAGGGAACTGTGGACGTTTATGAACGGGATGGAAAATACCAGGTCTATGCAAAGCGGATTACTTTAGACGGAGAAGGTGCACTGTTTGAACGTTTCCGGCGTTTGAAAGAAGAACTCCTGGAACGGGGAATGTTTGCACCGGAATATAAGAAGCCGATTCCGAAGTACATCCGGACACTGGGTGTTGTTACCGCATCAACCGGTGCGGCTGTCCGTGACATTATCAATATTACCCACCGGAGAAATCCGTATGTGCAGATTCTTCTGTATCCTGCCATCGTCCAGGGGGAGGAAGCTGTGGGCAGTATTGTCCGTGGAATCCATATGCTGGAGCAGCAGAAGGTCGATGTGATGATTGTCGGCCGTGGCGGCGGCTCCATCGAGGATCTGTGGGCTTTTAATGAGGAGAAGGTAGCACAGGCGGTATTTGACTGTGAGATTCCGATCATCTCCGCAGTCGGACATGAAACGGATACAACGATCATTGATTATGTGGCAGATCTGCGCGCCCCGACTCCGTCAGCAGCAGCAGAACTTGCGGTATATGACTTTTCAAGAATGGAACAGGAACTTCAATCTGCGAAAGATGCCATGAACCGGCAGATTCTGAGGAAGATCTCCATGCAGCGGACCGAATTGAAGGCACTTGCTTCGCAGTTGAAAAGCAGTAGTCCCATGGGAAAGATCCGCGAAAAGAAAACTTATGTCCTGCAGCTGGAGGATCATCTGCAGGGAGCCATGAAAAGAAAGCTGGATAAGAAACGCCATCAGCTTGCCCTGTATATTGAACGGTTAAAGGGACTTTCCCCGCTGGACAAACTCAATCAGGGGTATTCCTATGTGGCAGACGGGAAAGGCAGAACCGTTACCGGAATTCAGAAGGTGCAGATCGGGGATCCGATTCAGATTTATGTGAAGGATGGGAAGATTGACGCTGCGGTAACTAAGGTTACTCCGCTCAATTTAAACAGAGAATCCCTGTGAAGGAATGGGACATAAGGAAATTGCAGCAACGGGGAGAAGGATAGAGAATGGGAAAAGAAGAAAAAGAACAGCAGGAAGCGTTTTCTCTGGAAACAGCTTTTGAACAGCTTGAAGAAACAATCGAACAACTGGAACAGGAGGATGTCTCTTTGGAGGAATCCTTCGAAATTTACCAGTCGGGGATGAAATTGCTGAAGAAATGCAATGAGTCCATTGACCGGGTGGAGAAGCAGGTGCTTGTACTACAGGAGGATGGAACGACCTATGAGCTTTCATGAGGAATTAGAAGCAAAGACGAAACAGGCAGAAGAGATTTTGCAGAAATATCTTCCGGCGAAGGAAGAGGCTTATCAGAAGACGGTTATGGATGCCATGTGCTACAGTGCCATGGCGGGAGGAAAACGGTTACGCCCTGTGCTGATGAAGGAATGTTTTACGCTTTTCGGGGGAACCGGAGAGGTGATCGAGCCGTTTATGGCGGCACTGGAAATGATCCACAATTATTCCCTGGTACATGATGATCTTCCGGCAATGGATAATGACGAATATCGCAGAGGAAAACCGACCACCTGGAAGGTATATGGCGAATGTATGGCGATTCTGGCAGGTGACGGGTTACTGAATCTTGCGTTTGAAACGGCGTCCCAGGCTTTCCGGATTGTGGATAAGGAGTGTGGGGAAGATCCTGCGCAGCAGTTAAAGAATTACAGGGCGGCAGGAAAGGCCATGCAGATTCTTTCAAGGAAAGCCGGGATCTACGGTATGCTCGGCGGGCAGACTGCGGATATCGAAGCAGAAGGCAGAACCGACCTGACAGAGGAACTTTTATTATTTATTCACGAACATAAAACAGCAGCGCTGATGGAGTGCGCCATGATGATCGGAGCGGCACTTGCAGGGGCATCACAGACCGATATTGAGAAGATGGAACGGGCAGCCTCGAACATTGGCATTGCTTTTCAGATACAGGATGACATTCTGGATATTACCAGTACAACAGAGGTTTTAGGTAAGCCTGTGGGAAGTGATGAAAAGAATCATAAGCTGACCTATGTAACGCTTCACGGCATCGAAGAATCGAAGCAGCAGGTAAAGGAGCTTTCCGGGGAAGCAGTAGAGATTCTCCGTTCTTTTGAAACGAAGAACGAATTTTTGGTAGAGTTGGTAGAACAGCTGGTGAATCGGGAAAAATAGAGAAAAGCAGGGAAAATTATGATACTTGAGAAAATTAAGAACGCAAATGATATTAAGAATATCCCTCCGGAGAATTATGATGCTCTGGCAGAAGAAATCCGGGAGTTTTTAATTCAGAGTATTTCCAAAACAGGGGGACATCTGGCGTCTAATTTAGGAGCAGTAGAACTGACGATGGCATTGCATCTTTTCTTAAATCTGCCGGAGGATAAGATTGTCTGGGATGTAGGACATCAGTCTTATACCCATAAGCTTTTGACGGGAAGAAAAGAAGGCTTTGGAAAGCTTCGTAAATTCGGAGGCATGAGCGGTTTCCCGAAGACGAAGGAGAGCGACTGTGACTGCTTTAATACCGGACACAGCTCGACTTCCATTTCTGCAGGCTTAGGCCTTGTGAAAGCCAGAGATTTAAAGGGTGAAAATAATACGGTTGTTGCTGTGATCGGCGATGGATCCCTGACAGGCGGTATGGCATATGAGGCATTGAATAATGCAGCGAAGCTGGAAACGAATTATATCATTGTTTTAAACGACAACAATATGTCCATTTCTGAAAATGTCGGAGGAATGTCGAAGTATTTAAACAGTGTGCGTACCGCAGACAGTTATCTGAATTTAAGAGACGGTGTCTATAACACCATTATGGATATGCCGAACGGAGATAAGGTTGCTAATAAGATCCGCCGGTTTAAAAATATGTTTAAGCAGATGGTGGTTCCGGGAATGTTGTTTGAGGATATGGGAATCACGTACTTAGGACCGGTAGACGGTCATGATATCAATGCAATGGTGCGCACCTTCCAGGAAGCAAGGAGAATCCGTAAGGCCGTCATTGTCCATGTGATTACCGAAAAGGGCAGGGGCTTTACACCGGCAGAGCGTCATCCGGCAAGATTCCACGGAACAGAGCCGTTTGATGTGGAAACCGGACTTCCGTTAAAAGCACGGACGACCGCGAATTATACCGATGTATTTTCAACGGTCATGTTAAAGCTGGCCTCCCGTGATGAGCGTGTGGTAGCCATTACGGCAGCCATGCCGGACGGAACCGGATTAAAGCGTTTCCGGAATGTTTATCCGGACCGGTTTTTCGATGTGGGAATTGCCGAAGAACATGCCGTTACCTTTGCAGCAGGGCTTGCAGCAGGTGGTATGAGGCCGATTGTGGCGATTTATTCGTCCTTCCTGCAAAGAGCCTATGACCAGATATTGCATGATGTCTGTTTACAGAATCTGCCGGTGGTATTTGCCATTGACCGGGCAGGACTTGTGGGAAGCGATGGAGAGACACATCAGGGTATTTTTGACCTGTCATACTTATCCTCGATTCCGAATATGCACATTATGGCTCCGAAGAATAAATGGGAGCTTTCCGATATGATGAAATATGCCCTTACGATGGAGGCACCGGTGGCTGTGCGCTACCCGCGCGGCGAAGCGTACTCCGGGTTAAAGGAATTCCGGGCACCGATCGAGCTTGGCAAGGCAGAGCTGCTTTATGCAGAGGGTGAGGTGTGCCTGCTTGCCGTAGGCAGCATGGTGGTTACCGCACTTGCCGTCCGGGAACTGTTAAAGGGATATGACATTGACTGCAGTATTGTGAATGCACGGTTTGTAAAGCCGATTGATGAAAAGGCCGTGGAATGGGCTGCAAGAAATCACCGTATGGTGGTTACCATGGAAGAGAATGTGGCAAGCGGCGGCTTTGGCGAGAAGGTGCGGGAGTACTTTGATACGCTGGAAACCGAAAGCGTGCTGCTCAATGTGGCGCTTCCCGATGATTATGTGGAACATGGAAATGTGGATCTGCTCAAGCATGAAACCGGAATTGATGCAGAATCCATTACTTCAAGAATACGGAAAGAGATGGTTGATCTTTTATGAAAGAACGACTGGATGTGCTTCTTATAAAGAAGGGACTGGCTCCTTCAAGGGAAAAAGCGAAGGCAGTCATTATGGCCGGAAGCGTCTATGTGGATGGACAAAAGGAAGACAAGGCTGGCTCTGTCTTTGACGAAGAAAGTGCACAGATTGAGGTAAGAGGACATGCACTGCCCTATGTGAGCCGTGGAGGTTTGAAACTGGAAAAGGCGCTTCAGGTTTTCCCAATCACACTAACCGATAAGATCTGTATGGATATCGGGGCTTCGACCGGAGGCTTTACCGATTGTATGTTACAGAACGGAGCTGCGAAGGTGTATTCGGTGGATGTGGGCTACGGACAGCTTGACTGGAAGTTACGTCAGGATGAACGGGTGGTCTGCATGGAAAAGACCAATTTCCGCTATATGATGCCGGAGGATATTCCGGACGTACTTGATTTTGCATCGGTTGATGTGTCCTTTATTTCCTTAGATAAGATTCTGACGCCTGCGTATGCGTTATTAAAGGAGCAGGGCGAAATGGTGGCACTCATTAAGCCACAGTTTGAGGCCGGCAGGGAAAAGGTTGGAAAGAAGGGCGTTGTGCGGGATCCGAAGGTGCATGAGGAAGTAGTTTCCAAGATTGTCCGTCATGCAGATGAGGTTTCGTTTGAAGTGCTCGATCTGTCCTATTCTCCGATCCGTGGGCCGGAAGGCAATATTGAGTATCTCATTCATTTGAAGAAGAATCCGGAACGGGTGGTTTATCCGGATATTCTGGCAGTTTTTGAAAAGAAAATCAAAGAAATTGTGGAAGAAGCACATCGAGAGTTGGAGAAGTCGTGAAACATTTTATTATCATAACGAATCGGACAAAGGATAAAGATCTGCAGGTGACGAACCGGATCCGGGATTATCTGATGGCGCATGGGGCAGAATGTATCGTAGAAGAGGAGCTTCCCGAAGAAGGAAGCGGTTATACGGAAGCCGGATGCGTTCCGGAAGATACTGAATGCGCCATTGTATTAGGCGGGGATGGAACGATGCTGCAGGCAGCGATTGATCTCATTGATACCGAGATTCCGCTTGTCGGAATTAACCTTGGAACTCTTGGATTTCTTTCGGAGGTCAATAGGAATGATCTGGAACGTTCTCTTGACCAGCTGCTTTCGGATCACTTTGAAATCGAACAGCGGATGATGCTTTCGGGATCGGTCTATTCCGGAACGAAGCGGAAGGAAGCCTTTCAGGCATTGAATGATATTGTCATTACAAGAAGAGGATCCTTACAGATTAATTCTTATAATATTTTTGTAAATGAAAAGCATCTGCATTGCTATCACGCAGATGGAATTCTTGTTGCAACACCAACCGGCTCCACCGGCTACAGCTTATCGGCAGGCGGACCGATTGTGAATCCCTGTGCAAAGCTGATGGTACTTACACCGATCTGCCCGCATTCCATGCAGAACCGGAGCATTGTATTTTCTGCGGAGGATCAGATCCGGATTGAAGTGGAGGAGCGCAGGGAACCGGTTCCGGCAGGTGGAATCGAAGTGATTTTTGATGGGGGACACCAGATTACGCTCGAGGCAGGGGACCGGGTGGAAATCGTACAGTCGGAGAAAACAACAGGCATTATTAAGCTGCATAAGGAAAGTTTTCTTGAAATATTAAATAAGAAATTGGGTGAATCCTAGAAAGGTACGGGGTTATGAAGAAAAACAGACATCAGAAACTGAAGGAACTGGTGGAGCAGTACGAGATTGAAACACAGGATGAGCTGGCAGAGAAGCTGAAGGAAGCCGGTTTTGATGTGACACAGGCAACCGTTTCCAGGGATATCCGGGAACTGAAGCTTACGAAGGTTCCGACGGGCAATGGCAGACAGAAATACACGATTCTGGTACATAGCGATCATTACTTAAGTGACAAGTACATCCGGGTATTGAAGGATGGGTATGTTTCCATGGATGTTGCACAGAATATCCTTGTGGTGAAAACTGTGTCCGGTATGGCGATGGCCGTTGCGGCAGCCATTGATGCCATGAAGCTTAAGGAGATCGTCGGCTGTATCGCTGGCGATGACACGATAATGCTGGTGCTGCACAATGAAGCGGATGCCATAAAGACCATGGAGAATATCAAAGAGGCCATGGATAATTAAGATAGAACAAACCTATTATGCGCTTTGAGAGAAGGAGCATAGGAGGAAAAGCAATGCTTGAAAATCTACACGTAAAAAATCTGGCGCTGATCGAAGAACAGGAGATTACCTTTACGAAAGGGTTAAATATTCTTACAGGTGAAACCGGTGCCGGTAAATCCATTGTACTGGGTTCCATTCATCTGGCACTCGGTGCCAAGGCAGACAAAGACAGCATCCGGAGCGGGGCGGATTATGCCCTTATTGAACTGCTGTTTTCCTTAAATGATATTCAGAAAAAGCAGATTGAAGAGATGGAGCTTCCTATGGAGGAAGACGGAACACTGCTTTTGCAGCGGAAGATCATGCCGGGCAAGAGCATCTGCCGGATCAATGGAGAAACGGTGAGTATCAGCCAGTTAAAGGAGCTTTCCGGGTGTCTCATGGACATGTACGGACAGCATGAGCACCAGACGTTGTTAAAGCCGTTATCTTATGGAAGAATGCTGGACCAGTACATTGGACCGCAGGCACTTAAGTGTAAGGAAACACTCAAGGAAGAATTACGACAGTATCAGGAGCTGAAACAGCAGCTTGACGAACAGGATATGGATGAAGAGATGCGGAAACGGGAGGCAGATCTTCTTTCCTTTGAAGTAAATGAAATTGAAACCGCTTCCCTGCAAAAGGGTGAGGATGAAGAGCTTGAAAAACAGTATCAGAAGCTGACTCATGCAAGACGCATCCAGGAGGCTGTGACAGGTGCTTATGCCATGACCGGTTATGAAGAGGAAGAAAGTGCCGGCAATGCGCTGGGACGGGCGATGCGGGAACTTAAGAGTGTGCAGAATCTGGATGAGGAGCTCGATGCCCTTAGTGACCAGTTATCCGAAATCGACAGTCTGCTCAATGATTTTAACCGTGCTCTTTCCGAATACAGTGACAGCCTGAATTTTGAAGAAGAAGAGTTTGCAGCGGTGGAAGAACGTCTGAATCTCATCAATCATCTGAAAAGCAAATACGGAAATACCGTTGCCGATATTCTTACCGCTTATGAGCAGAAGCAGGAAAAGCTCGAACAGCTTGGCAACTATGAATTTTATGTGGAACAGCTAAAAAAGCAGATCGAAGATAAGAAACAGCATATTCTGGAAATTTGTGAAACACTTTCCAGATTGCGGAAAGAAGCGGCAGAACCGTTGAGCCGGAAGTTAAAGGCAGCAATGATTGACCTGAATTTTATGGATGTCCAGTTTGATATCGAAGTAACCTCCGATCCGGATCATTTTCATGCAGATGGATATGATAAGATCGAGTTTCTGATTTCGGTAAACCCCGGAGAAGCCATGCGGCCGATCTGGCAGGTGGCAAGCGGTGGCGAATTATCCCGGATCATGCTTGCATTCAAGACCGTATTTGCCGATAAGGAAGATACCGCAACCTTGATTTTTGATGAAATTGACACCGGAATCAGTGGAAAAACGGCATGGAAGGTTTCTGAAAAAATGGGACAGCTTTCCAGGGACAAACAGATCATCTGCATCACCCATCTACCACAGATTGCAGCCATGGCAGATACGCATTTTCTGATTGAAAAATCCGTAAAAGAAAACCGGACTGTTACAGATCTTACGAAGCTTTCCGAAGAAGATTCTTTAAAGGAACTGGCACGTCTCTTAGGAAGCGAAGAAGTGAGTGAAGCCGCGATCTCTAATGCAAAGGAGATGAAAATAACGGCGCAGAAAGCCAAAGAGTCTGCATCATAATTGGAAGGATTTGTCCGCGTAAAAATAGAATAACCGAACATACTAAGAAAGAACACATTTCATTTTAATGTGTTCTTTTATTTGTGTAGAGCACTTAGTGAATCCAAGCTGGAAGCGAAGGATGAACTTAGTGCGAACCATACCTGTGCACTTAATGAGAGCGAGCGTGAGTGAAGCACGAATTTAGTGCAGCAGGTAGTGTAGAGCATGAGCAAGTCGAAGATGTAGCTTGAGGTTAGTGTGAGCCAGTAAGGAGGCAATCTATGCCGGACAAGGATTTAGAGATAGAAAACAGAATATACAGACTTCGGATCAGCAGATACCGGCGCTTCCTCTTTCTATTACTGGGAGCCGGAATTCTGGCTGTATTACTTACCGGTTATTTATGGATCTGGAACCGGGTGCCGTCTACGATTATGATGAAAGCCGGAGTGGATCAGAAACTGCAATGGCATGTGCCGGTTTCGGGAGAATTGTATAAAGAAGCGGTGGAGACAAGCGGAACCATCGGAAAACAGAAGAAAGAAGAAGGGAAAAACCGAAACAGTCTGAAGATTGACCTTAAGAAAACGGTGACATTAAAAGCGAAACAGGTGGACAGTTATCGTATGGATCTGAAACTGTTTGGGGTAGTTCCTTTTAAGAATGTAAATGTTGAGGTAATTCCCGATGTGATGCTGAAGCCCGCGGGAATTCCGATTGGTATTTATGTGGAAACCGACGGAATTCTGGTGGTTGGTGTGGGGAGCTATGAGAATGAAACCGGGCAGATGTGTGCACCAGCTAAGAACATTTTGCAGGTTGGCGATTATATTCTTGAAATGAATGATGAAAAGGTGGGAAGCAAGGCCGAGTTGATGGACCGTGTGGCGCACTGTGAAGGACAGCCGCTTGTCTTAAAAATCCGCAGGGGAGAAAATGAACTTCCGGTCCGTATCGAACCGCAGGCCGACCAGGGCGGCGAATATAAGCTGGGCATCTGGGTGAGAGATAATGCACAGGGGGTCGGAACCATGACTTATGTGGATGAAGAGGGACACTTCGGCGCGTTGGGACATGGGATCAATGATGTGGATACGAGCACGCTCATGGATTTGGGAGAAGGAAAGCTGTATCATACGGAGATTATCGGAATTACCAGAGGAAGTAGCGGAAGTCCGGGAGAACTGACCGGATTTATTGAATATGATGACCGGAATGTCATGGGACGGATTTCGGAGAATACGGTGCGGGGAATTTTCGGCGAATGCTCACCGGAAATTTTTACCGAAAATCCGAATGAATATATGGAGCTTTGCCTGAAACAGGATATTAAGAAAGGACCGGCACAGATTATCTGCTCGCTGGGTGGAGAGCTTAAGCGGTACGACATTGAAATTCTGGACATCAACCTCGAAAATGATAATGTGAACCGCGGAATCGTCCTGCAGGTAACCGATAAAGAACTCCTGGCTGCCACCGGAGGAATTGTTCAGGGCATGAGCGGAAGCCCGATCATCCAGGACGGTAAACTGGTTGGTGCAGTCACCCACGTACTTGTCAGGGATGCCACCAAAGGATATGGAATCTTTATTGAAGAGATGTTGGAACATGATTAGGAAACAAACCATAGTTTTTGAAATAAAGAGTATTGCTTGATACGATATATTTCAAAAACTGAGTGACTTTTTGAAATAATGGTATTATACTAAGTGTAGTTATTTCAAAAGGGGCGAAAAGGCATGAAGCGTGCAGGAATATATGTCGACAATTTAACTGGAGAAGCTGCGTATCAATCTTTTAAACCAAATCCATTACCACCGATACCCGAAATTGAAATGGACGAGGAGATTGTAAAACTTTTAGTGGATGCAAATAAGCAGCTTGTAAAACTTGATACGGCATCACAATTGATTTCTAATGCAGATTTATTTATATCCATGTATGTTAGAAAGGAAGCGTTGATTTCTTCACAAATAGAAGGAACGCAGTGTACTCTTGATGATGTATTGGATCCAGAAGTGGAAGCAAATGCAAATCTTGATGTGTCGGATGTTATTAATTATGTAAAAGCAACACAATATGCCTTAAAACGCTTGGAAAGATTACCTTTGTGCTGCCGGTTAATAAGAGAAATACATGAAGTATTGATGGAAAATGTTCGTGGACAGGATAAAACTCCGGGAGAATTCCGATATTCTCAAAACTGGATCGGGCCTGCAAATTGTTCATTAAAAGATGCAAGATACATTCCACCCAATGTAGAAGATATGCAGAAAGCAATGTCTGATTTGGAGAAATATATCAATGAAAATGTGGATTATGATCCATTGATCAGGGTTGCATTGATTCATTATCAGTTTGAAACAATACACCCTTTTCTGGATGGTAACGGAAGAATTGGAAGACTTTTGATACTCCTTTATCTAATGGAGCAGGGATTGCTTGCAAAACCAGTCATTTATATATCCTATTTTTTGAAAAAGAACCAGATAGAATATTATGACAGGATTAGTGAAGTCAGAAGAAGCGGAAACTTTGAACAATGGATAAGATTTTTTCTGGAGGCGGTGAGTAAAGCAGCGTCGGATTCTTTGGAAACAATTCGTCAGCTCTCTATGTTACATGATGCTAATATAGAAAAACTTCCAAAGACAACTCGGAGTAAAGATAATCTGCGGGCCGTTTTTGATTATATTGAACAGTATCCAATTATTGATATTAAGAGAACTGCAAAGGACTTGGCAGTCAGTTATAATACGGTAGCTGCTGCTGTGAGAAAACTTGTAGAATTTGGAATTTTGCAGGAAACAACGAATGCTGCAAGAAACAGAGTGTTTGCTTACGAAGCATATCTGGCGATATTGAGGAAGGGTACTTAAGAGTTTATTGATTATAAAAAGACGACAAGGAGAAATAAAATGCGATACCCGGAATTTTTGAAAGAACATGGAACCATCGGCTTTGTGGCACCTTCCTTTGGCTGTGCCATTGAACCGTATCACACCTGCTTTGACAGCGCACTACAGAAGCTTCACGATCGTGGATTTGCTACGGAGCTTGGACCGAACTGTTACGAAGGAAGCGGCATCGGAATCAGCAATACTCCACAGAAGTGTGCTGAAGAACTGATGGAGTATTACGAGAAGAAGAGTAATGATATTCTGATTTCCTGCGGCGGCGGGGAACTGATGTGTACCATTCTGCCTTATATGGATTTTGAACGGGTGAGAAAGGCAGATCCCAAGTGGTATATGGGATATTCTGACAACACGAACTTTACGTTTTTACTGACGACACTCTGTGATGTAGCTGCCCTGTACGGTCCCTGTGCAGCTTCCTTTGGGATGGAACCGTATCATGAAAGTCTGGAAGATGCCCTTGCCATTTTACAGGGAAAGAAACAGGAGGTTCACAGTTATCCGCTCTGGGAAAAAGAGAAGAATAAGGACGAAGAGCATCCCCTGCTTCCTTATCATTGTACGGAGCCTTCCGCACTCAGGGGATATGGTATTCCAGAAAGGAAGGGCACAGATCTTTCAGATCATGCTGAAACGGGAATAAAAAATACCATAGGAAAATATGAAGAAACCGATCAGATCAGAATGAAGGGACGGCTCCTGGGAGGATGCATGGACTGCTTGCAGCTTCTCATTGGCACACCGTATGACAAGGTGAAAGCATTTAATGAAACCTATGGGAAGGATGGAATCATCTGGTTTCTGGAATCCTGTGACCTCAATGTATTTGATATCCGGAGAGCCATGTGGCAGATGGATCAGGCAGGATGGTTTTCGAATGCGGCAGGCTTTCTGATCGGACGCCCGTTGTGCTTCGGGGAAGAAATGATGGGAATGGATCAGTATCGCGCTGTTTTATCTACCGCAGAAAAGTACAAGGTTCCGGTCATTATGGATGCGGATCTGGGGCATTTGCCGCCGGCCATGCCGATTGTGAACGGAGCACTGGCAGAGCTTACCTATGAAAAGAAGCAGCTTTCTATCCGGTATGAATACAAATAACGAAGAAAAATCGTGCGATAACTTACAGTTGCACTCAAAAATCCTGTTTCCTATAATGTTTTTATCGGGAATTGTTAGAGATTGTGTTAACTGATGGAGAAATCCGTCAGGGATCCCTCTCAAAAAGGAAAAAGGAGAATTTTATGCAGCAAATTGAGTTATCAGCAGGAAAAGATACGGAAAGTGTCTATCAGCTCATTGGGAGTCTGATGCAGAACAACAGAGAATTTCAGGTGGTCATCACCGTACCGTCCATAAGGGGAGAAGAGGATAGTACTCTGAATGTACAGAAAATCAATACCGTTGCAGCACCGGAAGAGAAAAACTTTGATTTGGAACAGGATGTGACGGACATGATCCATGAGATTGGTGTTCCGGCACACATTAAGGGTTATCAGTATCTGCGCGAAGCCATTATGATGTCTGTGAACGATTCGGAAATGATGGGCTCCATCACGAAGATTCTGTATCCGACCATTGCGAAAAAGTACCAGACAACATCAAGCCGCGTGGAGCGGGCTATCCGTCATGCGATCGAAGTGGCATGGAACCGTGGCAGGATGGAAACACTGGATGACATGTTTGGCTATACGATTAATACCGGGAAAGGAAAGCCGACCAATTCGGAGTTTATTGCACTCATTGCAGACAAAATCCGTCTGAAGTATCGTTGAGTAAGAGTACAGACCTTAAGTAAAATACGCTACATAACAGATGTCAATCTGTACCTTCTGTAAATGATCTTCCATAAATGGGAAAATTTCTGCTTTTATTGATGGTAAGGATGTTGTATAATTATTATTAATAATGGATAGTGGGAGGTTCGTGATGAAAAAAATTCTTTTTGTCGCATCAGAAGGTGTTCCATTTATTAAAACGGGTGGATTGGCAGATGTTGTCGGATCATTGCCGAAGTGTATTGATAAGCAATATTTTGACGTGCGTGTGATACTTCCGAAATATACCTGCATGAAGCAGGAGATGAAGGATAAGCTCACCTATGTCACCCATTTTTATATGGACTTTCATTGGAAAAACGAATATGTGGGAATACTTACCGCAGAAGTGGATGGCGTAAAGTACTATTTCATTGATAATGAAATGTATTTTGGAGGCTTTAAGCCGTATGGGGACAATGCCTTATACGAGATTGAGAAGTTTGCATTTTTCTCCAAGGCAGCATTATCCATTCTGCCGATTATTGATTTTAAACCGGATCTGATTCATTGCCATGACTGGCAGACGGGCCTGATTCCGGTATACTTAAAGGAACGTTTCCAGGGAAATGAATTCTACTGGGGCATCAAGACCGTTATGACCATTCATAATCTCAAGTTCCAGGGTAAATGGGGCATTGATGATGTGAAGGATATTACCGGACTTCCGGATTACTTCTTTACACCGGATAAGCTGGAATCCTATAAGGATGCGAACCTGTTGAAGGGCGGTATCGTCTATGCGGATGCCATTACGACGGTAAGTGAGACTTACGCCGAAGAGATCAAGACCGAATTCTACGGAGAACATCTGGATGGTCTGCTCCGCGCAAGAAGTAAGGATCTGCGTGGAATTGTGAATGGCATTGATTATGACGATTTCAATCCGGAAACGGATAAGAATATACCGTATCCCTATAATGCAGTGAACTTCCGCAAGGAGAAGGTAAAGAACAAGAGAGCGCTTCAGGAAGAGCTTGGTCTTGATAAGGACGATAAGAAGATGATGATTGGTATTGTTTCACGACTTACCGATCAGAAGGGCTTTGATTTGATTGCCTATGTGATGGATGAACTCTGTCAGGATGAGGTACAGATTGTGGTATTGGGTACAGGAGAAGAACGGTACGAGAACATGTTCCGTCACTTTGACTGGAAGTACAACAACAAGGTATCTGCGAATATTTATTATTCCGACCAGTTGTCCCACAAGATTTATGCAGCGGCAGATGCATTCTTAATGCCGTCCCTGTTTGAACCCTGTGGCTTAAGCCAGTTAATGAGTTTACGTTACGGAACCATTCCGATTGTCCGTGAGACAGGCGGACTTAAGGATACCGTAGAGCCGTATAATGAATACGAAAGTAAGGGAACCGGATTTTCCTTTAAGAATTATAATGCACATGAGATGTTATCGACCATCCGCTACGCAGAGAAGATTTATTATGATAAAAAGCGTGAGTGGAATAAGATGGTGGATCGTGCCATGGCAGCCGATTTCTCCTGGCATGTATCCGCGCAGAAGTATCAGGAGATGTACGACTGGCTCATTGGATAGAAAGGTGTTTCTATAACAGAGCTTATAAAAAATCCCCATCAGTATTTGCTGATGGGGATTTTTATCATCCACGATAGAGTGATCCATGATATCTTCGGAAAAATAGGATGGTCATCAGAAAAGCAAGACAAAGGATCAGCAGACAAATGCTGAGTAATGTTTTCATACCAAACAAATCAAGTACCAGACCGGAATATAATAAGCTGATAATGCCTGAAAAGCTGTTATAAATGGCGTCTGAGAGGTTATGACCAAGGTTACGGCAGGAAGAGGGAGTATTTACTTCGGTTACTTCGCGCATGGTAGGAAGCATAATGCCATAGGCTGTATTATAAAAGAAGGTGCCAATGAAGATCATAAATGGTGAAGAAGCAAAAAATACGAGAAGTAATGTAAGCAGATGGAAACAGCACATGCCGATGTAACGGAAGCGTAATGGCAATTTTCTGATTCTGCCGGTCAGTGCCAGAAAGGGAACCTGAGTCATTGCAGCAATAAAGGAATCAATGCCTATGGAGGATACGGTGCCATCTACAACAGCGAATATGGATGCTTTTAAATTGTAGATGGGCGAAGAGGCAATTCCAATCAAAAGGACAAGAACTAAAAGGAAAATATAAGGCTTGCAATGAATTAAAATGGAAAAGGCATCTTTGGGAGGAAGCATATTGGATTCCGGATCAGCAACCGGTCGGGGAACAGGAAGACAAAGGGCTGCAAGCGTGCCGGCTGCTAAAAAGAATGTTCCGAATAGCAGCATAAAATAATAGCCTTTTGCGGAAATAAGTCTTCCGAGGAAAAAAGAAACAATGGCAAAAAAGATAGACGGCATGCAGCGTATTTTCCCATATACGGACATGTCATTACCACAGGTACGAAGAAGCCATGCATCAATACTGGCAGCCTGAGGCTGGGATAGAAAGCCAAGCATGGGATATAGAATGGAAAGTGCGATAACAGATGGGGCAAGAGCATAGATCAGGTACATCAGGAAGCCGGTGAGAATAAAGCAAAGGATAATTACGGTCCGGTTTGAGGCCAGATGATCACAGATAAAACCCCAGATAAAAGAGCCGATAAAGGCGGCCAGAAGATAGGCCGATAAAAGGATACTTAATATAGAATTAGAGATCCCCTTCGTAAGCAGGTAGGAGGTTAAAAAGCTGACAAAAGAGGCATTAAAGCACCAGTAGGATATTTCGAGAAATGAAAATCCGATGAGGCTTGATCGGGTAATGGATTTCATAGGCTGTGCTCCTTTCTTTAAGTGATCTTATTATAGTTGGATGCCGAAAGGAAGAGAATAAAGTTTATTAGCTTTTATATAAACAAAATTGATGTGAAAATAAAGGTAAAGGTTTATAGATCAAATGGTACAATTTGCGGCGTATTTATATGACAAAGATTTCGATACATATGAAATGAAGGCTCCTTTTC
>CAVHRK010000031.1:0-5002 GCA_963638365.1 Anaerobutyricum sp.
TGAATTATATCAAATATCTTTATTTTTACAATCAGATTTATCGGCTATGTTCTTGCTGATAAATCACTTCATAATCCCTTTCTCTGTTCTTTCGTTCCAACTCGGCTTTATCATCAATAAGTTTATTATATCAGTCTGCTAATTCGTTGTATTCCTTTACCGTATCCTCCAGCTTTTTATTTAGTTCTACTTTTTCTTGCTCCATTTTCTTCTTATATTCCTTTGCAGACAATCCGTCCTGCTTCTTTTCTTTCTTAAAAACTGATTGGAGGGAATTCAAAAAAGAATGCCCTCCAACCCTTCAAAAATGAGACTGGAATATAAATTCCCTTCACACCTTTATATTATATGTACCGTGTACAATTCGTATACAAAAACTGAGAGGAAGCCTCTCGACTTCCTCTCCTTCAAAAATAAATCTTACTGAGCTTTCGCTCCTTCACACTATCACTTTTCGTGACATCCCAGATAGAATAACAAAAATCATCCCACCTGTCAAGCACATTTTATAATATTTATTTGCAAAAATCAACTAGAAAATGTGGCATTTTTTGAGTGCAATGTTAATATTATTCAACACATCTCCTTTCACATTTCCTATTGATGCCGTAGTATCTACTCTTTGAATACTTACATTTTGCAATTTAAGTACATTTGTCCAACGCACCATATTTCTAAAACCATAAACCTTTTCTACTTTTACGTGGTAATCTTTCTTTTCATTAGGTTCTTGAGAAGAAAGTGGCACAACAAAAATACTGGAACCCGTTTTTCTTAATATTATTGCAGGATGACGTCCACCGAACTCATTTCCAATATTAAACCCAAACTCAATCCATACCACTGCACCACGTACTAATTTATCTTCCTTATCACATACAAAGGACGGCTCATCCATTACAAATTGTGTCTTTGTTGAAATCCACTGAAAATAATTATGTGTTCTTTTTCGTGCATCATCGCTTTCTTTATTAGTTGATGAATACAGTTTATCAACTTGAGAGTTTAAATCTTCCTTGCTTTTGTTAAGTTCTTCTTGAGAAATAATCTTCATTCTAATCTCACCCCCTTGTATACACGTGCCTTGATTGTATCACATACATACGAATATCTCAAACAAATTATAACATTATTTTACAATTGTAAAGCAGAAGCTCTCACGCTCCTGCTTTCTTTTATTTATATTCGATTAAAATATCTTCGGTGGATTACTTTTTAAGCGCTCCGCTTTGGTGCTTCGCTTTCATCAAGATTAAATACTAATTCTTCCATAGCGTTCTCCTTTACTTCGTGAATTTCAGCCTATGGTAATATTGGGGGTAATACTTTATCATATATTACCACATAACAAAAGCGGTTTTTCCCAGTATTTATGCCGTATTCAAAGCTTTCTATCTTGCCTTTACACCTTAAACCGATACCCCACACCCCAAATCGTCTCAATATACTGAGGTTTTGCGGAATCAAACTCAATTTTCTCACGGATCTTCTTAATATGAACGGTTACGGTTGCAATATCACCAATGGAATCCATATCCCAGATCTCACGGAAAAGTTCTTCTTTGGTATAAACATGATTCGGATGCTCGGCAAGGAAGGTCAGCAGATCAAATTCCTTACCGGTAAATGCCTTCTCCTCTCCATCGACCATAACACGTCTTGCGGTTTTGTCGATCCGGATACCACGGATTTCAATCACATCATTATTCTTATTGGAAGAACCAACGAGACGGTCGTAACGTGCCAGATGAGCTTTCACTCTGGCAACAAGCTCACTCGGACTGAATGGCTTCGTCATATAGTCATCAGCTCCCATTCCTAATCCACGGATCTTGTCAATGTCCTCTTTCTTCGCAGAAACCATAATAATCGGAATGTTCTTCTCTTCACGAACCTTCTTACATACTTCGAATCCGTCCAGCCCCGGAAGCATGAGGTCTAACACAATCAGATCAAACTCCTCACGGAGTGCGGTCTGCAATCCTTCATCCCCGGTATTACAGATCTTCACCTCGAAACCGCTAAGCTCGAGGTAATCCTTTTCAAGGTCTGCAATCGCTTCTTCATCTTCAATAATTAATATCTTACTCATTGTCTCTAAATCTGTACCGTCCGGCACATTCTCCTTTCGAATCTTTCTCTATTCTATCCCTGTCCTTAATACTTATCCTTGTCCCTGATACTTACGGATCACAAAATGCATGCAGGTTCCTTCGCCCTCTTTACTGGTTGCCCAGATATATCCACCGTGATCTTCAATAATCTTCTTCACGATACTGAGTCCGATTCCACTGCCACCCTGTGCCGAGTTCCGGGATGCATCCGTCCGGTAAAACCGCTCAAAGATCAATGGCAGATCCTTGGCTGCAATTCCTTTTCCATTGTCTTCAATCTCAATCCGCACAGAATCCACTTCATCCAAAAGCCGGATATCAATTTTGCCCTTCGGCTTGTCCATGTATTTCAGACTGTTGCTGATGATGTTATTAATGACCCTCTTCATCTGTTCCGGATCCGCAATAATCATGGTGTCCTGCGTTACCAGATTGGAATACTCCAGTTCCACATTTTTCGATTCAAGATCCAGACCGACCTCTTCTACGCAGTCTCCGAAGTATTCTGCCACATTGATCCGGTGAAAATGATAAGGAATCCGGTTGCTGTCAATTCCCGAATATACGGTAAGCTCATTGATCAGCCGGTCCATATCGTTCGCTTTATTATAAATAGTACGGATATATTTATCCATCTTCTCCGGCGTATCTGCAACCCCATCCATAATTCCTTCCACATAGCCTTTAATTGCGGTGATCGGAGTTTTGAGATCATGGGAAATGTTGCTGACCAGTTCCCGGTTCTGCTTCTCAGCAAGAATCTTCTCATCTGTGGACTCCTTCAGACGAAGCCGCATGTCCTCATAATTTCGATACAGCTCCCCGATTTCGCCCTCCAGATTTTCCGGAAGATGATATTCCAGATTGCCCTCTGCGATATTCTGCATGGCAATGTTCAAATGATTGACCGGCTCAAATACACCTCTTCCAATCCATTTGGTCAAAAACCAGCTCGTAATAATCAGGATAATCACAATAGCCACAGCCATGTCAATCAACAGAATCTTGGAAAAGCTGGTATTACTTTTCGTAATAACAAAAAGGCTTCCTTCACCTCCATCCGGGAAATAAAAATCCATCTGCCGGACCAGTTTATTCATATTATCATAGTAAATACTATGACTCATATCCCGCGTAATGTTCTCTACGCTGAAATCGGGAAGGCTGTCAAAAATAATACCTGCCGCCTGTTCATTTCCTGCATAAAGAATTTCATCATTCTTACGAACCAGAATATAGGAAGAACGATTCGTCACCTCTTCGTTGAGACCTACCAGTACCTCCGGATTCTCCAATGCGTCCGGATCTTCACTTAACAGCTCCTGTGCCTCTAAGAAAACCTCATCCGAAATATGCCGGGAAGCCTGTGCCGGATCAATCATAACACTGTAATCGCTATTTCGGAATCCAAGCTCCTGCTGACTTCTGGTCAGATATCCTCCGATAAAAATAAATGCGGTAATCGTTAAGAATGCCGGTAATAATACAATTGTTAAAAATGTGATAATCAAACGTGTCTTTAGTTTCATAGGTCTAGTATACCATAGGAAAAGAGGGACGGTTACTAAAGATTTCATCAAATCTATAAAAACTTTATAAACTCTGTTGACAAATCTCAATTTTTGTATATAATAAAAACAGTAATCATTACTATTTTAGAAATGGGGTTACAGATGCAATTAAAACACAGCAAGCAACGGGATTCAATTATGGAATTCCTCGCTACAAGAAAAGACCATCCAACTGCAGATGTTGTTTACATGAATGTTCGTGAACAGCTTCCCAATATCAGCCTCGGTACGGTGTATCGTAATCTTACATTGTTATCGGACCTTGGAGAGATTCTCCGGTTACGGGTTGGTGACGGAACGGATCATTTTGATGCTGATACTTCTCCACACAATCATTTCGTGTGTAAGGAATGTGGAAGTGTCATTGATCTTCAAATGGAGAACATTGATTATATCAACGAAGCAGCAGCTAAGAATTTTGATGGCATTGTTCAGGGGCACACTACTTATTTTTATGGAATATGTGGGAACTGTACCCGGAACCCAAAGGTTAAACATTGATTTTATGTAACAGATTGTTACAAGAGTAAACATTAAGAAAGAAAAGGAGATTAAGAGTATGAAGTATGTATGTCAGGTTTGTGGTTATGTTCATGAAGGAGATGAAGCACCGGAGAAGTGCCCCGTTTGTGGAGCTCCCGCAGAGAAGTTTACTGCACAGTCCGAAGAAAAGGTATGGGCTGCAGAGCATGTTGTAGGTGTTGCACAGGGTGTCAGTGAGGATATCTTAGAAGACCTCAGAGCTAACTTTAACGGAGAATGTACCGAAGTTGGTATGTACCTTGCTATGGCAAGAGTTGCTCACAGAGAAGGTTATCCGGAAATCGGACTTTACTGGGAAAAAGCTGCATGGGAAGAAGCAGAACATGCTGCAAAATTCGCTGAGCTTTTAGGTGAAGTTGTTACCGATTCCACCAAGAAGAACCTCGAAATGAGAGTTGATGCAGAAAACGGCGCTACCGCTGGTAAGTTTGATCTTGCAAAGCGTGCCAAGGCTGCTAACCTCGATGCCATCCATGATACTGTTCATGAAATGGCTCGTGATGAGGCAAGACATGGAAAAGCATTTGAGGGATTACTCAAGAGATATTTCGGTTAATTAAAAACCCAGTATTTATCAGTGTTTCAAGATTTTATAGAGGTGTGGTGCATCAGAAGCCACACCTCATTTTTATTAGAAGTTGCTGTGTAATTTACTGTGTAAATCAAATTGTAATTCTTAAATATTTTTTCATACACAGTCACAATACACGGTTTTCCCAAATCGAGTAGGAGGCGGTGATTAACCGCCGTCCTCTCACACCACCGTGCGTACCG
>CAVHRK010000032.1:0-37939 GCA_963638365.1 Anaerobutyricum sp.
ACATTCTAACTATACATAATATCATTATATTCTTAATATTTGCATATCCTAAAAATACCAGAAATAGCATTCCAAGCGTGCAAATCAATAAACTCTTCTTCTTTAAACAATCCGTAATTGGTCCGGTTAAAGGACGTACTACTAAAGATGTAATCGCTAAAATTCCAGTAACCATACCTAGCAAAGCTGAAGTCACTCCCAAATTTCCTACATACGCGGCTATCATTGCCGTAGATATAGAAAATCCCAATTGTGCCAACAGATTTGTCAGAGTGATAATAATATAGTTTTTATTAAGCAATTTCGTATTAGTATTATTCATAAATATACTCCTTTTACTTAAAAGCGCATCTGATGCCAGGCAACAGACACGCTTCAAAGTAAACATTTTTAATTTTTACTAACCATAAATAGCTTCGTTTTTAAGTGGAAACCATCCGTCATCCATCGCTTTTCTGAGAATCTTATCCCAGAAATCCCATTCGTGACCATATTCCTCTTCCACTAAGTAAGTAGTTTGATAGCCTAAGTTAGTCATATACTGATATGCCTCATCCACTACCGGTTTGGAAACATCTTTTCCTCCGCAAGCGAAGTATAAAACAGGTAATTTCTTTTTTTTCTCTACATTAAGTTTTGCATAATGCCAGGCATCATTACGACTACCTTTAAATTCATCCAAATTTCCCCAAATGGAGTTTACATTCGGACCAGGCATTGCCTCTTGATTTTCTCCGGTTCCAACCGGTCCTCGAACTTCTTTAATTGTATCCGGATCAAACGGTGCTCCTGACATACATAACACAGTGCTAAAACGTTCTGGATAAAGAGATGCAATTTTCATTGCACCATTTCCACCCATGGATAATCCGGCAATAAAGGTGTCCTCTCGTTTCGTTGAAATAGGAAAAGTTGCATTACAGAATTCTGGCAATTCTACAGTTAAATACTCAAGAACTCTCGGTCCTCCAATAAAATCACTATATCTAGAGTTATAGCCGCTTGGCATAATTACCACCAGCTTGTGTTTTTCAGCATATCGGATAATATTTGAAAACTTAATATAATCTTGATAGTCTCCGCTTCCACCATGAAGTAAATATAAAACCTGATATTTCATGCCTTCCCGATAGGGATGATAATTCTGATGTACTGCATCATCTACAGAAAAGGACGGTATTATTACATTAACATTCGTTTGTAGACCGAGACATCGAGATAAAAAATTCATTTGAAGAAACGCCAATTCCATTCTCCTCTCTCGCCTAGTTCCAATTTGCAGTCTCCAGTGCCGGATACCCCTGCATAGTGTATCTGCCAATTGTCAGGTCTGATGCAATACCCCTCAATGAGGTACTTTCCACAAGACCCAGGAAAATAACTTCATCATCCACTTTCTGAATTAATTGATTGGTTTTTTCATTCCTTTCTGTCGTATCTACCGTTGCAAGAATATCACTAACCAACTGCGTGTATTCTTCATAAGCTGCGCTTTCCACATGTGGAAGATTCATCGCAATTACAAAACTATTAATACAAGCGGAGCCTGCATTTACCAAGGAACCATAAACCTGTACAGAAATGTCCCAATCCGTATTACTCTTTATGGTGTCTACATAAACCGAATCATCGTACACCTGAATATTGGCGGTTACACCAATCTGGGCCAGCTGCGCCTGAAGCATTTCAGAAATCGTTTTCTGGACAGGCTTGGAGCTAGTATAAGCAATTGTAATCTGCTGATTCGTAAGACCTGCAGCATCCGCTAATTCTTTTGCTTTATCCAAATCAGTTTCGTAATAATTTCCACATTCAGCAGCATATTCCTGCCATTTTTCCGTATAATCAACAAACGCTGTATTTACAGGACTAATACATTTATTACCAGTTCCCTTTAATGCAGTCGCATTGACAGAGTCTTTATTGAACGCATAGGCAACAGCCTGTCGTGCCTCTTTACTGTTAAAAATAGAATCAGATGAACAGTTGAAAAATAACCCGTACACCATACCCGTATTTAAAGCTAATGATGATGTATTTGGTAAAGAGTCAATATACTCCATATCACTTGCCTGGATTGTTGCATACTGGACTTCTCCAGTCTCCAAACCATTGGTAACCTGACCTGTTTCCGAAATCACCTGGAAAACTACTTTATCAATTGACGGAGTATCTCCATACCATTGTTCATTCGGTACTAATGTAACAGAAGAACCAGCTACAAAACTCTCAACCTTATATGGACCGGTTGCACACACATCGGTAATCATCTGATCCGAACTGGCATTATACCCAGCCTCTGTAACCAATGCAATGGAGCTTAAATACATTTCCTGGAAGGCATACGGAGCTGTCAGCGCTACATTTAATGTATAATCATCTTCCACAACAGTCTGGTCAAAATCAATATATCTTACGAAAGTAGGACAACTTCCCAGTCCATCCTGACATAACTTCATGGAGAAAAGTACATCTGAAGCCTTTAATTCATTGCCAGCCTGATCCTTTACATCATTTCTGATTTTAATTGCCAGATGTGTATCATCTGTATATTCAACAGATTCTGCCACCTGTAAATGAGGCTCTCCATCCTGAAAATATAATAAATGGGCATATACATTTGTAATAATAGGTGAGGCTGCTTCTGTCCAGGCAGCTACCGGGCTGATATTTGCAGGGTCGGAAGGAATTGCACATGTCAATGTTTTATCCGAACTGGTCGTTTCTGTTTCCGTTTCTGTAGCAACATCACTTCCATTCTCTACATTCGTTGTAGTTGAACCTGTGCTGCCACAAGCCATCAATGTAAAAGTAAGCGTGGCACATAATACTGCTGATAATAACTTTTTAATTTTCATATAAAATCCTCCTGTTAAATTATTTGATTCTCTATCTCTTCTGCTCTGCAGCAAGATACAAAATGATTGGGACGCAGCTCTCGCAGTTCCTGTTTCTCCTGGCACTTTTCGCAAGCATACGGGCAGCGTGCTGCAAACCGACATCCCGGTTTCGGATCAATAGGAGATACTAACTCTCCTTTAATCAAAATTCGATTTGACTTATGATGAACATCCGGAATTGGAATTGCAGATAAAAGCGCTTTTGTATAAGGATGCATGGGATGCTTAAATAGCTCATCTGATTCCGCTTTTTCCACCGCTTGTCCCAAATACATTACCATGATTTCATGTGAAATGTATTTGACTACAGACAGGTTATGCGTGACAAAAATATACGTGAGACCTTTCTGTTCCTGTAAATCCTGCATTAAATTTAAAATCTGTGCCTGAATCGACACGTCCAATGCAGAAACCGGTTCATCACAGACAATAAACTCTGGGTTTAACGCCAATGCCCGTGCAATTCCAATTCTTTGTCTTCTGCCTCCATCCAGTTCGTGTGGATACGAATTATACAATCTTTTGGCAAGGCCAACTGTATCCATTAACTCTGCAACCTTATTTTCTATTTGTTCCTTGTTATGCGTTCCTTTTAAAATCAATGGTTCCGCTATGATTTCCGATACAGACATTCTTGGATTCAATGAAGCATACGGATCCTGAAAAATAATCTGCATTTTCTCTCGTAATTCATGCAGTTTCACTTTATCAACTTTCGTAATATCTTCATCATGAAAATAAATATTTCCACCGTCATTGTCTAACAAATGCAATAATGTTCTTCCCAGTGTAGACTTTCCACAACCAGATTCTCCTACTACTCCTAAAGTCTGTCCTTCCTCCACGGAAAAACTGACATCATCCACTGCATGCAAATATCGGTTATTACCAACCTTGAAGTATTTTTTTAAATCCTTAACTTCTAGTATCTTACTCATACCTTTTCTCCTGTTATTTTGTGGCAGCGTACTGTATGCCCATCTCCTATATCTTTTAATAAAGAATTTTCTTTTCTACACTTCTCTTCTGCATGAGGACATCGTTCGCAAAATTTACATCCTTGTGGCAAATCAGTCGGATCAGGCATTAATCCCGGAATAGGATGCAATCTTTTCTCTTTCGCCGTAAGACTGGGCAAAGACCCAAACAGGCCTATTGTATATGGGTGTTGTGGACTATCATAGATTTGCTGTGTTGTTCCGTACTCCACAATCTCTCCAGCATAAACAATTGCCACTTTATCACAAGTTTCCGCAACAATTCCAAGATCATGTGTAATCATAACGACAGATGTATTTAGTTCTTTTTTTAAATTCATAATCATGTCAAGAACCTGTGCCTGAATAGTAACATCCAATGCAGTCGTTGCCTCATCTGAAAGAAGCAAATCTGGTTTACATGCCAATGCCATTGCAATAACTACTCTTTGTTTCATCCCACCTGAAAACTGATGTGGATATTCTCCAAATCGCTCTCCCGGAATTCCAACCATTTCCAGCATCTTCACTGCCCTGATTTCGGCATCTGCTTTGGAAATTTTCTCGTGCAAACGAATTGCATCCGCAATTTGCCTTCCTACCTTCATAGTAGGATTTAATGCCGTCATAGGATCCTGAAAAATCATTGAGATTTTATTTCCTCTTATTTTTCTCATTTCAGGTTCAGATATTTTTAAAAGATCTTTTCCTTCAAATTCAATAGACCCATGCATAATTTTAGCAGGCGGGTCGGGCAGCACTCGAAGAATTGACTTTGCAAGTGTCGTTTTTCCTGCTCCAGTCTCTCCAACTAATCCTATTGTCTCACCACGATTTAATGTAAGATTTACCCCGTTTAAAGCCTGAACAGTTCCGTCTTCCTTGGTCTGATATTCAACTACAAGGTCATTTATCTTTAATAATTCTTTGTTTTCTCTCACCTTAAAACCTCCTAGTCCTTCAGTCGAGGATCAAGCGCATCCCTTAAACCATCACCTACCAGATTGAATGCTATAACCGTAATTAAAATCATAAATCCTGGAGCAAGCAACAGATAGCCCGCCTCTCTAAGATAATTACGGCTTTCTGCCAATAGCGTTCCCCATTCCGGCAAGGGTGGCTGTGCTCCCAATCCGATAAAACTCATGGTGGCTCCCATAAGAATGGCTGCTCCAATCGTCATACTTATTTGTACAATCATTGGCGAAAAGGCATTGGGCAAAATATGCTTAATCAAGATTCTTCTATCACTGGCATTAATGGCTGTTGCAGCCTCCACATATTCCATTCCGCGAATTTGCATGATAGATGCCCGTGTCATTCTCGCGTAACGCCCCACTGATGCAAATGCAATTGCAACCACTGCACTTTTTAATCCAGCACCCATTACAGCTGCCAACGCAATGCACAATATCAAACTGGGAATGGACTGGTAAATGTCCAAAAAACGCATCAGAATATTATCAAGCATTCCTCCATAATATCCTGCAATCGCTCCTACTGCAATTCCTACAATTGCTGCCAATAAAACTGCCAGTAATCCCATTGATAAGGAGTACCTGGTTCCATAAATAATCCTGCTAAGCAAATCCCGGCCCAAATTATCTGTTCCCAACAGATGGCCACTGGTCAGACTCGGTTTCTGCATAACAGCAGTGTAATCCTGCTGTGCATAATCATATGGAGCAATCCACGGAGCAAAAATTGCCAGTAAAACCAGTGCAATAATAATAATTAATCCCGTCACTGCAAGTTTTTTCTTCATTAACCGTTTAAAAACAATCATTGTTTGAGATTTTTTCCTATTTGTTTTTGACATACCTTTTACCCCTATTTCTTTCCAAATTTGTCCCGCATTCTCGGATCAACCGCTGCATATAACAAATCTACTACCAGCATAGTCAAGCCAAAAATAATACCCAATACAAGAACTCCACCTCTTACAACCGGGTAGTCTCTAGTATTAATTGCATTCAGAAGATATGTACCTACACCAGGTGCTGAGAACACGGTCTCCGCTACCAATGTCACCCCAAATAAAATTCCACAGGTTCCACCAATGGAAGTAATGACCGGAATCATTGCATTCTTCAATGCATGTACACAAATAACCTTGAACTCCGGTTCACCTTTTGCTCTGGCAGTCGTAATATAATCTTGTCGAATGACCTCTAACATACTTGACCTGGTCTGTCTGGCTGTACTTGCAATTCCACCAATTGCTATGGATATCCAAGGCATTAAATAACCCTTCAGACTTCCGTCAAAAATAATAGGTAACAATCTCCATTTCACTGCCAAATACATGGTCATAATCAATGCAAACCAGAAACTCGGTAATGATGCTCCGAACATTGCAAGAAAAGTAATCAATCCATCTTTCCAGTTATTTCTGTTAATTGCAGAAAGTACCCCCAATGGAATGCCAATTACCGTTGCTATAAGAATTCCCATATAGCAGATTTTCATAGTTATCGGAAGTCTGATTGCAAGCTCTGCTCCCACGCTTTTCTTTGAAAAATAGGATGTTCCAAAATCAAACTTAATAAAAGTTTGATACAGAAACCGTCCCAACTGCACTGGATAAGAATCGTTTAATCCCAATTCATCACGCAACTGCATAATTTCTTCTTGTGTGGCTTCATTTCCAAGAATTGTTCTCGCCGGGTCTCCAGGAGTAAAATACATCAATGTAAATATCAAGATAGCAACTCCCAGAATGACGGGTATCATCCACAACAAACGCTTTAATGTGTACCTTATCATTTGTAATCCTCCTCGTAGTATTTGTTTTGCACTTGATGATGTGCTTATGGTATCACCGTGTTTGTTTCATATCAATTGGCATAATTCATGAAACAAAATATGAAAACATAGCACTATCACGTTTTCATATTTTTTTGTTCATTTTGCTTGTTTTATCTATATGCACATGCTATTTTAAGGTCATAATCAATAAAATTTATGAATTTATTTTAAAAATACATAATGAACTTTGATTTAAAAATGAAAATTTCAGACAGAAAGGTGAAACAATGAAGAAACAAATTACCATGCGAACAATTGCAGCCGAGGCAAATGTTTCCTTATCTACTGTATCTCGTGTTCTAAATAACAGCGGATATGTAGCTGATGATAAACGAGCTGCTGTTCAAACTGTATTAGAAAAATATCATTATGAATCCGATTTTTCACCCAGTACCGGCGGTTACGCCAAACCAGAACTGGTTGCCCTTGCTTATATGGACAAGGCTTATCCATTATCACTAAATCCATTTATCATCACTAATAACCACATTATTAATGCTGCCCAAAAAGAAAACCTGCGCATCATACTTTTTCCTGCAAGAAAAATAGACAGCATCACTATCACAAATATTATTGCCATGGTGAAACATCTCCATATAAAAGGATTGATTATTAACGGCTCCTTTGAGGAAACGACAACCAAAACACTACAGCAGATATTAGAAGATGTGGACTTTCCAATTGTTTATATGGGAACTGCCTGTAAAACACCTCACTTTAACCAGGTACTTGTGAATAATTCCTATGGCACCTATCAGGCAACAGAATATCTGATTAAAAAAGGGCATAAGCATCTTTTATTTATGAACAACAATTCCCTCGGATATAGTGTTGCTTTAGACCGGCTGGCTGGATTTCAACAAGCCGTTAAAGAATTTCCCGAAATAAAAAGTTACATTCATAATGTCCCCGAAATCGTTTCCAAACATTATGATATCAATATTAGTTATTTCGCTATAAAAGAAATTCTTCACAAACATCCAGAAATCACTGGTGTTGTAAACTGGTCCGATGTATTTCTTCCAGGTGAACAGAAATATATTTATGAGACCAGAGATACGTTGCCTTCTAATTTTGAAATTACTGGATTTGATGATATTATTGCTCCCCTTATGACTCCCCCCGTCAGTGCAGTACAGATGCCTTACGAGGAAATGGCTCAAAATGTTATACAAATGATTATGGAAACAGATGGAAACGAAATGAAAGCATCAAAAACAGTTACTTTATATCCGAGTTTTATTGAAAGGAGCTAAAAGAATCATGGCAAAATTGACATTTAATCTTTATTCAAAAGCACTTATGAGCAATACAATGGTTACTGTCATCCTCCCCATTTGGACAGATATGGAAGACTATCTTGAACCAGAAGAACAGTTTCAGACTTTATGGTTGCTTCACGGTGGCATGGGAAGTTACATTGATTATACTGAAAAATCAAATATCAGCTGGCTTAGTCAAAAACATCATTTTGCTGTTGTAATTCCTGATTGTGGAACAAATCACTATAATAATGTTCCGGGTGGTCCATCGTATTTTACCTATATTACGGAAGAACTTCCTTATCTGTTACGTAAATACCTTCCCCTATCTCCTAAAAGAGAAGATAATTTTATTCTTGGTTTATCCATGGGTGGTTTTGGTGCATCAAAATGTGCATTTAAATACCCGGAAAAATACAGCGTAGCTGCATTTCTTTCTACAGGACCACAAAACGGTCTGCAATTACGAAGCACAAATCAAGGTGCTGAAACTCCTGGATATGACCGATATGACCGAATTTTTGGCGGAGCCGATAAAATTCCCCATAGTGATAATGATCCCTGGTTTTTATTAGAGAATGATGTAAAAGACGGCAAAGACCTTCCATTAATTTATGATTGTTGTGGTACTGAGGACGGATGCTATCCAAGCTATCTAGCTTTTCTTGATTTTGCTGCTTCCCTCGGGGTAAACGTAATCTCCCACGAAAGCGAGGGGTATCATTCCTGGGAATTCTGGAATATGGAAATTGAACGTTTTATAGACTGGAATCCACTTTTGAAACACAAAGATTATATTCGTAAAATACATGAGACCATTCCGGGTATTATAACGCCACAAAAAGATTCCACCTTGCAAGATCGTGTCGATCGTGTAAAAGAAATTTATTATAAACAATCATTATAAATCAAAAAGTATACGAGAAAGGAGCATTAAGATTGAACGAACAAAAATTTTATGCACCCACAAATGACAAGATTACCCTACAGGAGATTGAACATGCAGAACTTGCTAGAAATTTGGCCGGAGAATGCATAGTACTTTTGGAAAATAACGGTATACTGCCTCTGCAGGAAAAAGGAAAGATTGCTTTATACGGAAACGGCGTGAGAAAAACCATTCAAGGCGGTACCGGTTCCGGTAGTGTCAACACCCGCAGTGCCACCAACGTGGAGCAGGGCTTTGAGGAGGCAGGCTTTACCGTCGCCACCAAGGACTGGCTGGATGCTAACGACAAGCACTATGTAGAGATACATCATGCCTACCAGGAATGGCTGGTGGAAGAAAGTGAGCGTACCCATGCCTCTCCTTTTTGGGTAGGATTTAATTCTCCTTTTGCAGAGCCCGCTCCTTACGAAATCACCGAGGAAGAAATCGCAGCCTGCGATGCGGAAGTGGCAGTTTATGTGATTTCAAGAAATTCCGGTGAAGGCGCAGACCGCAAGTGCAAAAAGGGCGACTTTCTTCTCTACGACAGCGAGTTAGAGAGCATCAAGCGTCTGGCTACCAGCACTAAAAAACTGGTAATTGTCTTAAACATCGGAGGCGTGATGCAGCTTACCGAACTGAAGGAAATGTCCGGCATAGATGCGATTGTGCTCATGAACCAGTTAGGAAATCTAGGAGGTAATGCTCTGGTAGACCTTTTGACTGGAGCGATTAATCCTTCCGGTAAATTGTCCGACACCTGGGCAAAGGACTATCAGGACTATCCCTCCGCAACAACTTTCAGCCACAACAATGGTAATGTGGATGATGAATATTACAACGAGGGCATTTATGTAGGCTACCGCTACTTTGACAGCTTTGGAGTGAAACCCTTATATCCCTTCGGTTACGGCTTGTCCTACACCAGTTTCAGTGTAGAGCCTTTGAAAGTAGAGCAGGAAAACGACAGGATTCTGGTTTCTGCCAAAGTGAAAAATACAGGCATCAAGTACACCGGAAAAGAAGTGGTACAGGTTTACCTTTCCAAACCCCAGTGCAGTCTGAACAACCCTTACCAGGAGTTAGTGGCATTCAAGAAAACTCTGGACTTAAAGCCCGGAGAGGATGCAGTGCTGGAGTTAAGTTTCCCCATCACTTCCCTGGCAAGCTACCACACAGACCGTGCATCTTATACCATTGACGCTGGCGATTATGTTGTCCGGGCAGGTCAAAATGCTGCAAATACTCAGGCAGTAGCTGTATTAACTGTACCAATCGAAAAGACCATTTCCCAGTGTGAAAATGTATTTCCTTTAGATTGCGGTCTGGAAGAAATCAAGCCTGCTTTAACTTCTGCAACAGAAGAAGCGAAATGGAACCTGACCCTGGATTTGGATAAGGCTACTGAAAACCAGATTTCCTATACCAGAGAGCATGCCCAGTTGGTCAATGCAATTGAAGCAAAAATTACCATGCAGGATGTACTGGATGGCAAATATACTTTGGACGAGCTGGCAGCACAGCTTACTGTGGAAGAAATGGCAGAGCTGTGCGTTGGCACTAAACGGGTAGGCGAAAATTCCATCATTGGTTCTGCATCCTACTTCGTACCCGGTGCTGCCGGAGATACCTCTTCCATCATCAAGGAAAGCCGTGGCGTTAAAAATATGATTCTGGCAGATGGTCCCGCCGGGTTACGATTACAGCCTCACTTCAAAACCGATAAGGACGGCAATATTTTACCTGGTGGCGAGGGTTTTAACGAAACCTTCCTTCCCTTCAAGGATGTGCCGGAAGGTGCTATTGACTACTACCAGTATTGCACCGCCATTCCCATCGGCTGGGCACTTGCGCAATCCTGGAACACTGATCTGGTGGAAGAAATTGGTCAGATAATTGGCGCAGAGATGACGCAATTCAATGTAGATTTGTGGCTGGCACCTGCCATGAATATCCATCGGAATCCTCTCTGTGGAAGGAACTTCGAGTATTATTCCGAAGATCCTTTCCTTAGTGGAAAAATCGCTGCTGCCATGACCAATGGTGTTCAAAAAAATTCTGGAAAAGGCACCACCATCAAGCACTTTGCAGCTAACAATCAAGAAGAAAACCGCTACTTTACCAACGCCCACATCAGTGAACGTGCCATCCGTGAGATTTACTTAAAGGGCTTTGAAATAGCCGTGAAGGAATCTCATCCCATGGCCATTATGACCTCCTACAACTTGTTAAATGGAATACACACTGCCAATAGCTATGACCTGATTCAGAAAATAGCCCGAGATGAATGGGGCTTTGACGGCATCATTATGACCGATTGGTACACCTCTGTAGACCTTCCTGCCTTTACCGGTAAATACCCGACGAAATATCCTATTTCTGCATCTACGGGCTGTATCCATGCAGGAAATGACATCCAGATGCCTGGTTGCAGGAAAAACATCGAGGACATCATTAAGGCTGTCAAAAGTGGTGAAGAAATAGATGGCTACAAGATTACTTTGGCAGATTTACAATTCTGTGCAAAGAATATACTTCACATCGTGGCAAAGACCATGAAATAATTTAACTGAAGCGGAGCGGAGACACGAACCCGGGTTCGTAGCAACCGCACCGCTTCAAAATAAAAAAGAGAGACATTCACTTTGAGTAAATGTCCATATTTAAGAAGCTCATTCAGATAATGCGTACCATTGACGGCATCTTCCTTGTAACTAGCCCTCTTGATCTTCCAGCCTTTGTTCAATATTAAACCTTTCTCTCTCAATCTCTTTTTTCAATTCTTCCTCTGTCGGCATATATAATTTGTATTTTTAAGCATATAAATGGTCATTCTCATTCAGAATAGATTGCGCAGATTTCTTTCATCATGCAACTTTTTTCGTATTTCAAAAAATGGAACACGACGTGTTCCATTTTAACATTGGAATATATGCATTCTATCGAATGATCTCGCTCCAACTTGAAATACCTATGATCGATTTAGCGAAGTCCGTGTAGGCGGCATGTTCGGGTGTATCAATGTACTTGAAGACCGTATAAATCTGCTTCTTCGTTCCACCGCCGACATGGTTCAGTCCAAAGGCAAGTCCCTGTGCAACTTCTTCAGGAGCATCGGTCTGACGGTTCAGAAGGAAGCCGTCAATATCGTCATAAGCTTCTACTTTGTAATAAGCGTATGCAAAGGCTGCTGCCTGGTTGGCCTCTCCTCCCTGGGAGGTATAGCCCTGCTCGGATAGGAGGATGCTGCGGACTTCTCCGTTGGGATTGAGGAAGGTATCCTGATTCATGTAGTTTACCAGTACTTCAATATTTCCCATGGAGATCATGGATGTTCCGGCATTGTGTTCAATGTACTTGGAGTTCTTCCATGGACAGGTTTCTGTCAGGGGTACGTTATAGGGATGTTGTGCAAGTCCCCAGTCGATGTTTCCTTTAGCTGTAATATTCTTATTGAACTCATCTAAAATGTCACGTCCGTCATAGTTCGTGTTGTTTTTAATGTTACGATCCCACTGCTGATCAATCGGCATATAAACGCGTGCAGAACTGCTTACGCTCTTGATCGCATTATAGAAAACGCGGAAAGCCTTGGCATATTCCTCGACGTAGGTTGCAACATCGGTATATTCCATGTAGTTCCACTCTTTGCGGGCATTGATTTCGTTGGCAATGACCCAGTTGGAAATTCTTCCGTGCTTGCTTCCCGAATAACGTTCTGCGAGGAAGGATCCGATGGCTGCCATGTATTCCACACCGCCCTCTTCGGCACCGTTAAACATGTAATACGGTGCGGAGCTGCCTCCCCGTGCCTTGGGATGAATCAGTTGGGAATATGCGGAAGAATAATTGTTCAGAATAATCGCTGTCGTACAGATTCCCTTGGAGGTCAATGTACTGAATACCAGATCATACTCTGCAATCACCTGTCCGTTAAAGGTGTAGGTTTTGCCATTGTAATTATAGTGAATGGTCGGATAAGCGCTGTTCGTGCTCGGTCCCAGAATCCGGGCTACCGGAATGTTATAGGCCGCCTGCTTCACGCCAAGATCATCAAGCTCGTTTCCTCTTAACTTATTCGGATCCACAAGCAGTCCCTTCTTGGAGGCCGGAGTCTGGTATACACTGGTATACTTCGCAATCGCTTCCGGATTCGTAATATACTGTGGGGTGTTCAGGGTGACATATTCGCCATCCTTTTTCACTGCAACTACGAACTTCTTGAAAAGCTTGCTTGCTGCCGTATTATAATTCAGTGAAGTCGTAAGCTCCACGGTATCGTTCTTATAAATCCGGTCAAGATATTCTGCCCCTTCGCTTAACCCATTGTCGTAGGTATTCATGGCAAAGAGATAATAATATTTGTCATCGCTCTCCGGAATGCCGTTGCTTTCCGCAACCACCTTGATTTTTCCGGTCTCTGTGTCGATTCTGCAGCTTATGATATTGGCAAAATCACTCTTATTCCCGTCAGTCAACACCTTTTCCTCGGGACGCTGGTGATACGCTTCTTCCACGGACATTCCACCCTGTACCAGACTTGCCAGTACACCGTCCCCAAGCTTCGTGACTGCCGGTGTTGGAGTTGCACTTGGCTGTACCATGGTCTCCACGGTATCCGGAACCGTCACTTCCTTGTTCTGGTTCAAAAGTACAAAGGCGGATCCTGCACCAATCAAGAGTACCACAACCACGATAAATAGAATAATAAAGCCCTTACCGCTCTTCTTTCCTTTTTTCTTTTTGACCGGCTTTTTCCTGGCCGGTTCCTTCATCGCAGCTTTCGCTTCTGCCTCTCTGTTCTCCACCACTTTCTTCTTAACTGCTTTTTTCTCCTGCTTATCACTCATCAACCTGTGTTCCTTCTTTTTTTATCTTTTTCATGTGCTCTCTGATCTTTACCTCATAGCCATTTCCTGATGGGTGATAAAATTCCTTGCCGTTTAACTCATAAGGCAGATACTGCTGTTTCACATAATTATTTTTATACTCATGGGGATACAGATAGCCCGTTCCATGTCCCAGCTTCGCAGCACCCTTATAATGGGCATCCTGCAAATGCGGTGGAATCGGAAGATCCCCGGATCGTTCCACTTCACTCATTGCTTCTCCTATTGCCTTGATGCAGGCATCACTCTTCGGCGCACATGCAATATACATAGCTGCCTCAGACAAAATAATCTGTGCCTCCGGCATTCCCACACGCTCTACCGCAAGGGCTGCATTCGTTGCGACCTGCAAAGCCTGCGGATCCGCAAGCCCGACATCCTCTGCCGCATGAATCATCATTCTTCTTGCGATAAAGGTAACGCTTTCGCCGGCATACAGCATTCTCGCCAGATAATACACGGCAGCATCCGGATCCGATCCGCGCATGCTTTTGATAAAAGCAGAAATCGTATCATAGTGATTGTCCCCGGTTTTATCGTAACGCAGCACACGGCGCTGGATACATTCCTGTGCAACCTGCAAAGTCAGATGAATTTTCCCGTCTGCCGAACGCTCCGTTGTCATGATGCCAAGCTCTACCGCATTTAACGCATGTCTTGCATCTCCCCCGGAAAGCTCCGCAAGAAACGAAAGGGCATCGTCTTCAATCACGGCGTTGTATGCCCCCATTCCCTTTTGCTCATCCTGCACAGCGCGTAAAATCAACTTCTTGATGTCTTCCTGATTCAGGGGTTTTAATTCAAAGATGACTGAGCGTGATAACAACGCTCCATTGACTTCAAAATAAGGATTCTCTGTGGTTGCACCGATCAGAATAATCGTTCCGTCTTCTACAAAGGGAAGCAGATAGTCCTGCTGACCTTTATTGAAACGATGAATTTCATCGATAAACAGAATGGTTCGTTTCCCATACATTCCCTGCAGATCTTTGGCCTTCTGAACGACCTCTTCCATATCCTTCTTACCGGCTATGGTTGCATTGATCTGGGTAAATTCCGCCTGCGTGGTATTCGCAATGACCTTCGCAAGGGTAGTTTTTCCGGTCCCCGGCGGTCCGTAAAAAATGAGGGAACTCAGCTTGTCTGCCTTGATGGCACGGTACAAAAGCTTGTCCTTCCCGATAATATGCTGCTGCCCCACAACTTCATCCAGGGTAGTCGGCCGCAGTCTCGCCGCTAACGGGGATTCTTTTTCTTTATTGGTATTCCGCATATATTCAAACAAATCCATGGTTTAATACTCCTCGGCACCATCGATTTCTTCCTGCTCTGCCTCGATCGGCTCTGCAAAGCCCGGCGTATGACGCAGGTAAACTGCCCAGTAGCCACAGCCCACAATTCCTGCTCCACCGACGATATTGCCAAGGGTAACAGGAAGTAAATTCTTAAGTAAAAAGGTGGCAGTCGTAAGCTCCGGTGCGGAGATTCCGTATTTGCCCATCGTCAGAAGTCCGGATACTCCAAAATAAATATCCGCAATGCTGTGTTCAAAGCCGCACAACACAAAAAGCATGACCGGCCAGAAGCTCATCAGAAGCTTTCCGGATACCTTCTTTGCTGCAAATGCCGCCCATACGGCAATACATACTAAAATATTACAAAGCACGCCACGCGCAAAAGCTTCTCCAAAGGACTGGTTCACACGGAAAAGTGCGGCAGCCACCATCTTTTCTGCCAGTACACCGCCGTACAGTTCGGGAACTCCGGCATAAACCACCATCAGAGCCACAAAAGAAGCTCCGATAAAGTTTCCAAGAAAAACCATGATCCAGTTTTTCAGCATCTGCAGCCAGGTGATCTTCTTTTGAAGAACCGCAATAATAATCAGATTATTTCCGGTAAAAAGCTCACTTCCGGCAATCAGTACCATCGCCATTCCGGCGGGGAACACACAGGCACTTACGAGCCTTGCTACCGATGCGTTCTGAATCGTTGCAGAGGATGTCGTTGAGGCAATTCCGGCAAACGCAATATAAATTCCGGCAAAGATACCAAGTGCCAGCATTTTCAATGCAGACATTCTTACCTTGTGGATTCCGATTTCAACAAAATTTTTCGCAATTTCTAACGGTGAATGCATATAGAATTCTCCATCTGTCTTTTATTCTGATGTATGTTCTGATATACAGACCCACACTACTTTTAGTATACAACAGACTTTGCATGACTTTCAACTGCTAATCAAACAAGATTTCCTCTACAGTGACAAACATATAGCCCTGCTTTTGCAAATCATCCACGATCTGCAGCGCAGCCGTCACGGTCGATGGGTACGAGTCATGAAGCAGGATGACCGCATCCTCCCCTGCTGCGCTCTCCACCTTACGGATCACACAGGAGGCGTCATTGCAGCACCAGTCGAGGGGATCAATGTTCCACAGTACCGGGATCATGTTCAGCTCCTTTTCAAAGCTTTTGTCCCAGCTTCCATAAGGCGGGCGCACATAGGTCACTCCCTGCCCGGTAATCTCCTCAATGATTTCATTGGTCTTTACCAATTCTCCTTTAAATTTTTCGCGGTTCCCCTGAGTGAGCTGGATATGGCTATAAGTGTGGTTGCCAATGAGATGCCCTTCCTCCTGCATCCGTTTTACCAGTTCCGGATAGGCTTCCGCATTTTCTCCGGTGATAAAAAAGGTGGCTTTTACCTTCCGCTTCGCAAGTCCATCCAGTAAGAGCGGTGTATAGGTCGGATGCGGACCATCATCGAATGTAAGGGCAATTTTCTTTACGTTTTCCGGTTCTGTATTCTCAATCACCTGCACCGCTCCGGAGCTTTCCGCTCTGACTGCACTTCCAATAAGGCACAACGTAACGAACACTCCCGCCATCAACAACCAGACATTGAAACTTTTTTCCATAAAAATAGAGTGAGACCTTTCGATTATCTCACTCTATCCTATGCACGTATGCGTTATGTCATGCATGGCTGCAAATTGCTAACAGTTACACGAACTGGTTTTTCTCCGGATCATACTCATACCCGATTCGGGATAACTTTTCTTCAATCTGAGCCTTGCTTTCGTCCAGATCCTCACACATGGCATCGAGACTGGAATAAAAGTCACGCAGCTTCAGATTCACATAGCTTAAAAGGATATTCGCATCCTGTGGTAATTCCATGGTTCTTCCTCCTGACATCTTCTTTTCGGTCATGCAGCAGATGCTTCCTTATTGCTTCTTCACACCTGCGGTCAGATGATCGCCATCCACATCAATGTAAATGGTATCTCCCTGATCCACCTTATCCTCCAGAATCAGCTTTGCAGAAAGGGTTTCTACATATTTCTGGATATACCGCTTCAAAGGTCTTGCACCATAAACCGGATCATAAGCCTTATCAATAATAAAGTGTTCTGCGGCATTGGAAAGCTCTACGGTGAGCTCACGGTCTGCCAGACGCTTATTCAGATCGGCAATGATCAGTTTGATAATACCACCGATGTTATCCTTCGTCAAAGGCTTGAACAGGATCGTTTCATCCAGACGGTTTAAGAACTCCGGACGAAAATGGGCACGAAGGTCATTCATAACCATTTCTTCCGCTTCGGGTTTAATGTTACCCTCCTGGTCAATACCATCTAACAGATATGTCGCTCCAATGTTGGAGGTCATAATCAAAATGGTGTTTTTAAAGTCAACCGTGCGGCCTTGCGAGTCTGTGACACGTCCGTCATCTAATACCTGAAGAAGGACATTAAATACATCCGGATGCGCTTTTTCGATTTCATCAAATAAGACAACGGAGTAAGGTTTTCTTCTGACTGCTTCGGTCAACTGTCCGCCTTCCTCATATCCGACATATCCCGGAGGCGCTCCGATCAGTCTGGACACGGAGTATTTCTCCATATACTCACTCATATCAATCCGGACCATATTGTTCTCATCATCAAACAGGGCCGCTGCAAGCGCTTTGGCAAGCTCTGTCTTACCAACACCGGTAGGTCCTAAGAACAGGAAGGAACCAATCGGCTTACGGGGATCCTTAATTCCTGCCTTCGAACGAATGATAGCCTCGGTTACTTTTGTAACCCCTTCGTCCTGTCCGACAACTCGTTTGTGTAATTCTTCATCCAGATGCAGGGTCTTATTCCGTTCGCTCTCAGTCAGTTTTGCTACCGGAATACCCGTCCAACGGGAAATGATTCTTGCGATTTCTTCCTCAGATACACTTTCGTGAACCAGAGAAAGATCTTTATTCTTCACCTGCTCTTCTTCTGTTTCCAACTGCTTCTTCAAAGAAGGAAGGGTGCTGTAGCTTAATTCAGAAAGCTTCTCATAGTCGCCTTCACGCTGTGCAATCTCAATCTGATTGTTGACATTATCAATTTCCTCACGGATCTTATGCAGCTTCTCAATGGAAGCCTTTTCATTCTCCCACTGTGCCATACGGTTGGAGTATTCCTCACGCAGCTCGGCAAGTTCTTTCTGCAAAGTTTCCAGACGTTCCTGACTCAACCGGTCATCTTCCTTTTTCAAGGCAGTTTCTTCAATTTCCATCTGTAAAACCTTACGACGAAGCTCATCCAGTTCCGTCGGCATGGAATCGAGCTCTGTCTTAATCAGTGCACAGGCTTCATCCACAAGGTCAATCGCTTTATCCGGAAGGAAACGATCCGAAATATAACGATTCGAAAGAACGGCAGCACTGACCAGTGCATTATCCATAATCTTAACACCATGATATACCTCGTAACGGTCCTTCAGACCACGAAGAATGGAAATCGTATCTTCTACGGTAGGTTCTTCTACCATAACCGGCTGGAAACGACGTTCCAGGGCCGCATCCTTCTCAATATACTGACGGTACTCATCCAGTGTGGTCGCACCGATACAATGAAGCTCACCACGGGCCAGCATCGGCTTCAGCATATTGCCGGCATCGAGGGCTCCGTCTGTCTTACCTGCACCAACAATCGTATGCAGCTCATCAATAAACAGGATGATCTCGCCATCACTGTTCTTCACATCTTCAAGAACGGCTTTCAGACGCTCTTCAAATTCACCACGATACTTCGCACCTGCAACCAGTGCACCCATATCCAGTGCAAAAATCTTCTTATTCTTCAATCCTTCCGGGACATCACCATTCACAATCCGCTGGGCAAGTCCTTCGACAACCGCCGTTTTACCAACACCGGGTTCACCAATTAGAACCGGGTTATTCTTCGTCTTACGGGAAAGAATACGGACCACATTCCGGATCTCTTCATCACGGCCGATGACCGGATCGAGCTTCTGTTCTCTTGCTTTCTCCACAAGATCCTGACCGTACTTCTCCAAGGTATCATAGGTTGCTTCCGGATTATCGGAAGTTACCCGCTGATTACCACGTACGGTAGATAATGCCTGTAAAAAGGTCTCTCTGGTGATTCCGAACTCCTTGAACAGGTTCTTAATCGTGGAGCTTGGATGCTTGATCATGGCAAGGAAAATATGCTCTACCGAAACATATTCATCACCAAATACCTTCATCTCATCCTCTGCGGAAATCAGCACCTTGTTCAGATACTGACCAACATAAGGCTGACCGCCCTGTACCTTCGGACGCTTCTCAATCAGCTCCTCCACTCTGTTCAAAAAGGTCTGTGGATCAATCCCCATCTTCTCGATCATCTTGGAGATCAGACTGTCCTCCAAAGTCAAAAGACTGTACAGGAGATGCTCCTGTTCTATTTCCTGATTGCCGTAGTCACTGGCAATCTTCTCGCAGTTCTGCACTGCTTCCATTGATTTCTGTGTAAATTTATTGATATTCATAAGCCCACCTCCTACTCATGCTATCATTCACGCAGCGATTCAAAGCTGCTCATCTGTAATAATTGTATCCAATATACCATAAAACTACTTTATAAACATGCTCTCTTCATGTTCTACGGATACTATAACGCGAGTTGTTAGCACTGTCAATAGGTGAGTGCTAATTTATTTGTGAAGCTTCTGTGAACATAAAATGAAAAACTAACTTCCAGTTTCAATTCTTTTGGTGATATTCCTGTTCCAGCTCCTCCGCCAGATATGCATCGCTCATACAATGCATATCGGATACTCCATCGCGGATTAACTGATAGACATCAGAATGATAAAAGAAATCCAATGCCGCATCCAATGAAAGTCCTTGCTGTTTTGCAAAGTACTCAATGACACGACTGTATTTTATTTGAAGTAAAATTGGAGAGGATATTTTCACCCCTCTTTCTTTCATCACATCAAGGAGATCATCTACGATATATTCCCTGCTCTGCGTATGTAGCACTTCATATTCGGGCACAATATAGCCATTCAAAATATCACTTTTTTCGGTAAATGCCTGATAGACACGCTCTGCATTTACTCCCAGCTTTGCTGCTACATTCTCAATACAAAATATGGCAAATTCCAGTTCACTGGAATTTTGTATTTTTTCATGATGCATCATGCATAAATCCTCCACGAAATGATTCTATACAAAGGACAACCTGTTTATCTATCGATCTTTCCTTATTATTATCATAATTCAATGTAAATAATGAATCAACTGTTCCTTTCAATGTTGTAAGGGATTATTGTTTATTACCTTTTATTATTTCTTTTCTCCCTGGGTCATGGCAAGTACACCACGCCATACTGCATACACTCCACCGGCTGCCACAAAAATAAGCCAGGTCAGATCCCATCTTTTCGTCAGGAAGCTCACAACCACATAAACCGCCGTTATGAGAAGCCAATAGGGTCCGGACAGTGGTTCACTCTTTCGCTTTCCGTTTTTCTTCTGTCTGCTATAATCGCCCTCTTCTAAAAGCTTATCATAGCATTCCTCAATCATCCCTATGTAAGTAAACAGGAATACACCAGCCGAAACCAGTCCCAAAAGTCCTGCCACACTAAATACCGCTCCAAACTCAGAGCCACTCACAGCCTCTACACAAAACAGGGGAACTACGCTAAGAATACAAAGCATCACGCCCCAGATCGTGCAGCTTCGTTTCACCGGCTCAAACTGTTCCCTGCGTTGTTCCACAATTCCTGCTATTCCATATTCCGTGGTAATCGCTTCCTTTTCCAGATAAGAATACTTATCCAGCTTCATTCCGATATTGATAAAGACAGCAGTTGCACAGGCAATCATCGAAAGCAAAACAATAACTCCAATGCTTCCTGCCACATCTTCTGTAATGGAAAGCTTTCCATATTCTGCCATTCCTGCAAGAATAATCAACGCAACCGGAGATAAAATGCAGACGCTTACTGCGGCTGCCATCTTAATGGCACTTTCTTTGGAAAGCTTCATAAATTCATTCGCTTCCTCCATCGTTACCTGTCGTGACGGGGAATTTGAATTGGCTTCCCCTTCCCTAAAAGGCAGTTCATTCTCTTCTCCGTATTCATATCCGGGATTTTTCTGAAACTGACTGAAATCCTCCTGATCTTCTTTTAATAGGAAGTCTGTGCTCACGGAAAATAATTCCGACAACTGCAAAATTTTATTTAAGTCCGGAATGGATGCGCCACTCTCCCATTTGGAAACGGACTGTCTGGATACATTCAGGCGGATTGCCAGATCCTCCTGCGACCACCCCTGCCGTTTTCGAAGCTTCATAATCTTTTCTGCCAAAATCATAACTGTTCTCCTCTCTCATCGATGAACCCATTCTAACAGAAACTCCGGTTACCTGCTACCAATCAGCCTTGGAAATCCGTCAACCAGCGGTTGCATTCCTCTTAAATACGGCATTTCTGCCGGTAATTTTTCTTCAAAGCCTGCGGCTACGGCTTTATATTGTTCTGATAATATTCATACGTTGCCGATGGTACTTCACTCAAAACCTCCATATCGGTAATCTCGCCAATAAACATGGTATGCGAACCAAGATCCTCTGTTTGATTCACTTTTACGGAAAAATAGGCATTGGTTCCCTCTGTGATATAATAAATTCCATTTGTTCCACGGGAACATTGGATAAAATTTTTAAATTTATTCACCTTCCGTCCTGACTGGAAACCAAAATGCCGGAACAACTCAAACTCCGCATTCTGGCTGAGTACCGATACGGTAAACTCTCCCGTCCTCCTGATCATGTCATGCGTATAACTCGATTTATTCACACAAATACTTAATTGATTTGGCTCCGAAGCCGCCTGAATGGCAGTATCGATAATACATCCATTATCCCGGTCTGCTTCTTTCGCCGTCAGAACAAACAGCCCATAACTCAGCTTATCCATTGCTTTTTTATCCATTCTTTTCTTTCCTCCCTTTCCCATCAACGGTCTTTTCGTATTATGCACCAGAGGATACCCACCTATCCAAAATCTTTCTACTTGCATTCCACCGTTTTGAGAGTAAAATGGTTTTATCATCATTGGGAGGAACACCTTATGGAACTGGATGTTTTAGGATTGTTTTCGGCATGCTCTTATGCACTGGACTGTGTAGAAGCAGAGCTGGTTCATGTAACCAGTAAGCATGCCAAACGTGTTGCATATATGAGTGTCCGCGTTGCAGAACAAATGGGTATTCAAGGCAAAGAGCTGCAGGATCTGGCGGTCTGTGCTTTATTGCATGATAATGCCCTGACACAATATATTCAGGAGGAACTGCATAACGATATTGCCAAGGCTTCTGCTGCACAGGAATTTCCAAGGCTGGGCGCACATTGTTCCATGGGAGAACATAATATTCAGGGCCTGCCCTTTCACACAGACGTAACGAACGTGATTTTATACCATCACGAGAATGCAGACGGAACCGGTCCTTTTAATAAAAAATGGGAAGAAACGCCTCTTTTTGCACGCATCATTCATCTGTGTGACCTGTTGGACATGGTCTGCCGCACCCAGACCTTTACTACCGCCACCTGGGAAAAGGCAGTCGATTTTCTTCAGAAAGCAAAGGGCCGCATGATCGATGAGGAATGTGTAACTGCATTTTTTAAGAGCTTTTCAGAGCCCCATTTTCTTTCTCTTGGAAGCAAAGATCTGGATGCCTGTCTGTGGGACAAGGTTCCCCGCATCAAGCAGGAACTTACGTTTTCGCAGATTAAGATACTGGCCGATTTCTTTGCACATATTGTCGACTATAAATCTCCTTTTACCAGCACCCATTCCATCGGTGTTGCTGTTGATGCGGAAAAGCTGGCGCGTTACATGGGATTCGATGAAGAAACGGCACAGAAGATGTATCTGGCAGGCGCATTGCATGATATCGGAAAGGTTGCCGTTGGAAATGAAATTCTGGAAAAGCCCGGCCGCTTAACGGATGAGGAATTTACCACCATGAAAGATCATGCTTCTTATACCTATTATATTCTGTCTGAAATTGATGATTTCGAAGAACTGCGGGACTGGGCAGCTTTTCATCATGAGCGGTTAGACGGCACCGGTTATCCCTTCGGCAAAACAGCTGCCGACCTGAACACTCAGGAGCGTATGATGGCATGTGTAGATATTTACCAGGCTTTAACCGAGAGCCGCCCTTATAAGCAGGGCATGTCCCATGAAAAAGCCTGTGGAATTCTAAAAGATATGGCAAACAAGGGCTGGCTTGATGCCGAAATCGTTTCGCAGATTGATTCCTGTTTTCAAATGTAAAAAAATTATCGAAGCAGTCCAAGACTTCCGGTCAGCTTATTCACCTTTTTCTTATTTCCTACCATGGCAATGCCCATATACAGCAGGTCGTCATGTGTGGACTTCTTCATGGTATCGGTATAATCGGTGTAGGTCATACAATCCTGTGCCACATTCGTGAAATCAATACAGGAAATATCTTCAAATCCATCTTCAAACAGTCTGTTCCGGATCTCTGCCACCTTATCGGCCGGTGCTTTCAAAACAGGAACCGGCACCTGGATCAAACCACAGTGCATGTGATTCTCCGCATCCACGGTATCACTGCCGGAAATATCCGGACGCAGCTTTCCCAATGAAATCGACAGAATTGCCGTCACATTGGCAATTACCCCAAGCTCCATTCCCTCATCTACAACGATCACACATTTTTCTTCTTTAATGTCCATCTTTCCATTCCTTTCGCAATCTTATTATTTTTCCTTCTGTTTCAGATACTCTGATATGGGTCTCATCCAGTTTTCTCTTGCAATTTCAGAGGCCTTTTTCGAATCCTTCGCTTCGAATGCTTCCATCAGTTCTGCATGCTCCTTTACCGAATCCATCGTCAAAATAATGGCTTTCTGAAAATACAGCTTACGGACATGCGCCTGAAGCATTTCCGTCATATTGGACAAATACGGATTTTCACACTTATCGACAATAATCTTATGAAATAATTCGTCCTGCTTTAACGCCGTATAATAGTCGCTCTTTTGCAGTGCCTTCTCAAATTCCCCATTCAGCCCCTGCAGCCGGGCAAGCGTATTCTCATCCATCATCCCTGCTACAATCTCCGCAGCCAGAGCCTGTAATGCCGCAAGCGGTGGCAGCAGCTTACTTAACTCATCCGGATTGGATTCATTCACATAGGTCGCAACTCCGGGTTTCATGGTAACAAATCCCTGCTGACTCAGCATCTGAAGTGCTTCCCGGACCGGCGTCCGGCTGATATTAATTGCACGCGCCAGATCGATATCATTAATTTTCTCGCCCGGTACAAGTGTTCCATCAATAATCCATTCCTGGATCTGTTGAAAAGCACGTTCCTTGGCAGACAATTGTTTTTCGGCTTTATAATTTACCGGAACCGGCATAATGATCACCTCCACGATTGGTAGTATAACATGGTTTGACGCAGAATGCAATATATCGCATTCTACGCAAAAAAAGAAAGCACTCTCTCACAGACCCTGTCTGGAAAGAGAGTGTATCCTTTAATTTCTTAACATCCTTTTTACTGCAACAAATGTCAGATCATACAGGGAACTATAGGTATAATCCACACCTGCCAGTTTCATTGCTTCCTTTTGCTTCTCGGTCACAACGGTATAGGGATATATTCCGAACATAAACGGGAAAAAGGAATATACAAATTCCTGCCTCTTCTCCATATCCATGTCTTTCCGGAACTTTTCAAGCATCTCCATGACCGTTTTCATTGATTTTCCATAAGATTCTTTAAACTCTACCAACAGTTCCATTCTGCTGTTTTCTTCCAGATCATAATGATTCATGGACATGATCTTCAAAAGCTGTCTATGATTATCCAGTGTTTTGGCAAGGACATCCGCTATACCGTCATCTGACATGGTCTCATTTCTGCTCATTGCTTCATAAAGCTGCTCTGTCCATAAATCATATTCTCTCTTCAAGAGCGCAAGAAAGATCTCTTCCTTTGTCTGAAAATAATTATAGATGGATGTCCTTGAAAAACTGGTTTCCTTTCCAATATCCTTTAAAGTGATCTCCTTAAAGCTCATGGTCTGATACAGCTTCTCACATGCATTGATGATTTCTTCTTTTCTGGCGTTTATACGCTCAACAGATCCTGCCGGCATAATGATTTTCCTTTCCTTCTGATATAATATCATTATATCATATATTTTTCCTTATAGCTTCTGCCCCAATTCATATGCCATTTTAGGAAAAACGGTATGTCTGGTCATTGAAGGACTGCCACATCCTCTTCCAAGCACCATACCGCAATCTTCAAAATGAAGGTATCTGACCAATATCTTGTAATGGCTTTCCAACGCTTCAAACGTCCAGTCGTCACTATTCCATGCCACAGTCAATAATGCAGATTTCATATGCTTTCCGGTAATACTTGAATTATATGCACAGAACCGGTCAATAACTGTTTTTAACTGTGTACTCATCCCATAATAATAAAGTGGTGTTGCAAAAACAATCATATCTGCCGAAAGAACTGCTTCCCTGATTTTCTCATTATCATCTTTCTGCACACATGGACCTTCGTATCCACAGGCCACGCAGCCTATACAAGGCTTGATATTCATTTGTGCCACATCGAACCTCTTTACACAATGTCCGGAATTTTCCGCTCCTTTCATAAACTCTTCCACTAAGATGTTTGTAGAACCTCTCCTATTCGGACTTCCCTGTAAAACTACGATATTCATAACTACTGCCTTTCCCTGTTATTTTTGTAATTACTTTTGTCAAATAATGTCCCATGAATATCCACGTAGACATCATGGCCAGATTCTGAAATAATAGTTGGACATTAATACTGCCCTGCCCACTCCATAACTTCACCTTCCGATTCGTTTCCCTTAAACCGCTGTCCGGTCATCCAGTTCCCGCTTCCAGCAAGGCTTTCCAGCTTCTCAGCGGAAGAACCAATTCCACTGCTTGCAGAAGTACAGAAAGGAATCACCGTCTTGTCCGTGAAGTCATAGCTTTCCACGAAGGTATCCAGAATTCTTGGAGCCTCGCCCCACCAGATGGGGTAGCCTGCATCTGTCAAGACTAGGACAAAAAAAATTTTAAATTTTTTTCTGTACATATTCTATCAAACCCTTACTGATTTTTAAAGTACAGAATTGTTTATCACTATTAACCTTTTAGTTATTACCCATAAAAGAAGCCAGCAGCTTATGAACTACTGGCTTTCTGTATTACTCATTTTGTTTACTACACTGCATTTCGGATAAAGTTCTCACCTTTAAACACAACCTCTATATCTTTGTCATTGTATATGAGCACCTTATCAATTATGTTGGACAGTACATCTCCGTCATACTGCTCCAGCATCAATCACATATCCGGATGACGGACTAATCGTAAATGTTTGGCTGCCCCCCGCTGTTACCTTGACAGCTCCACTAGGAGAAATCGTTCCGTTTGCTCCGGCTGTGGCTGTAATGGTATATTTCGATGCCGGAAGCTGAATGGGTAAATTTTACATTTTGTTTAGAAAAGCTATGGTTTTTCCTTTATTTTTTGTTATACTGTACCCTGTGAATAACTTACAAAATGAATGATAACCAGAAAGGATAAAAAAAGAGCCAAGGGGATTACCCTTGACTCCATAGAAGAATCTTAATCACTCATCTTCAGCCAGCATTTTAATATCAAAGCCACCGCTAAGAATAAACTCACGCAACAAATTATCAACTTTTATGTTTACCTTTGGCGGACTAATCTTAACGCCTTCGGTTTTCTCAAAAAATGCTTTTGCTTTCTCAACCGTCATTTTAAGTTCCTCATATCTGCCGAACTCATTGATATTAGCTTCATTTAGTCGCAAGCTCATAATATTACGAAGTGTATCTTCATCAACACCTACTGCAAGTGATACCCGATGAATCTGGTCGTCCTTTGCCCTTGATAAATATTCATTGATATAATCTCTCAAGGTTCTGCCTTCGGCAACTTTAACATCGCCTCTCTGAATATCATGTAGGAAAATATTTGCGTATTCTTGTTCTTCCTGAGAAAGTGTAGCAAATATCTTATGTAATTCTGTTTCAGCCTGTTCAATGGCTTCCTGTGTCGCTCCCTCGACATTAAGCAATTTAATATACTTATCAAAACGGGAATTCATATAATCAGAGTCGATTAGTCCTGTGTCTATCTCAGTAATGTATCCTTCAAGGTCATACGGTACTTCTTCGCTACCGCCAGAACCACCGCCTCCGAGAAGCTCCTTGTAACGAAGAACTAATACCAAGTAGGTATTTTCATCAATCAGAACATCAACATCTTCTCCTGTGGTTTCATCAACATATGACGAAACATCCCATTTGAAGCCTTGAATTTTAGCCGCTTCCAAATAATCGTTAAATTCATTGAATGCCCTTGAAAATTTTCTGCATACCTCAGTATCGGCAGTCAACTTTTCAAAATTATCAATACCGGCATATGAAAATAACTCTGATATTTCTTCAAAAATCTCATTCATTTTTTTGAGGTTTTCCGGAAGGTGCTAAATAAATATCCTGCAAAATTAGCCAGCAGGGAAAACAGCAGAACCAACATCAAGGTCTGCATATAAGAGCTTTTCTGACGCATAACATAGATAATCTCCAATACCAGCATCACGATACCGATATATTCCATTGTATGCATGATTATATGCATCAAAATACGCTCCCCATTTTCCTCATCACATCTTGTAACACATCCAGCATATCATAAAACGGTCTGTTCGTATACCGTTTTATTTCACAGCGGCTTCATAGCCGTTTTCAAGCCGTTCTTCAAATTTCTCCTTGGAAAGCGGCTTATCAAATACATATCCCTGCACAATATCGCAGCCGACTTCTTTTAGGTATTCTAATTGCTCCTCTGTCTCAACACCCTCGGCAATGGTTTTCTTTCCAAGCTGTTTTACCAGTCCTACTATATTGCAGAACATAATCATATCCTTTTGCTTACCCGGATATTCCTGTTCCAGTGGAATAAATGACTTATCAATTTTAATAACATTCAAATCCACCAGCTTAATCATATTCAGCGACGAAAAGCCTGTACCAAAATCATCAATGGAGGTTCCGATTCCGCTATCCCGCAGTCCGTTTACCACCTGAGACATAATTTCATAATTCTGGAAATCTTCGCTCTCGGTCAATTCGATTTCAATGTATTTATGGTCAATACCGTACCGGTCAATAATTTCTATTATGCGTTCCACCATGTTATCTTCTTCCAGATGCCGGCGGGAAAAATTAACGGAAATGCAGACCATAGGCTTTCCCTGCTCCATACATGCCTTTAAGAACTTACATGCCTGCTCCAACACATAATAATCTAATCTGCATATACTGCCTTCCCGTTCCAGTTGCGGTAAGAACTTCATCGGTGGAATCAATTGTCCGTCCCGCATCCAGCGGACCAGTGCTTCTGCACCGCAGATGGTCTTGCTGGAAATAGCTACCTTAGGCTGGTAATATACAACAAATTCTTCTGCTTCCAATGCCGGAATAAAATTCGATATAATTGCCTGTGTTTCCATCAGACTTCTTTGAATCTCCGGTGAAAAGAATACAACACTTCCGGTGCCACACTGTCTTGCTGCCTGATACGCAATACTTGCTCTTGCCATAACCTCGCGTGGAACCTCCACATTTTCCAATCCGCTGATACCGATGGTTGCACCGAATATAAATTCCTTCTCCTTAATCGGAGTCACATGCGTCAACCGCATATTTAACAGCTTATTTATGATTTCTTCCTGATGCTCTTTTCGGATAATTGCGACAAAATTATCTCCACCCAGTCTTGCTACCATTTCGTCTTCCTTTAGAAGCCCCTGTACCTGACTTGCATAATTTCTTAAGATAACGTCTCCCTGCTCATAAGAAAAGACTTTATTGACATATTTAAAATTATGTATATTAAAAAATACTACATCAAATTCCTGAATCTGCTTTTGTGCAATTAACTTCGTTGCAAACTGCATCAATGCTTCAAGGTTTGCCACTCCTGTCATTAAATCTGTCTGCACAATATTTAACAGAGTCTTTTGCATCACGATTCTGCTGTATTGTTGAAATATTACGCGAAATAAAAGTGTATGTAACTCCTTTTCATCCACAGAATAAAATTCTTCCCCAAACGGATAACTGGAAATCGTCACCTTTCCCCCATCCGGAAGAAAAAATACTATATCATAGGATTTTGTATTGACTCTTTCTTTTCTGTCAAATAAAACCGTATGACAATATTCACCATTCGGGCGAAACTTTGTCTTTGGAGCATTTAATTCAATCTCTGCCCTGCCCAGCCGTATCTGGTCTGCAATTACCGCAATTGCTTTTACTGCATGAGCTTCACATACCTCCATATTCTCTACATCACAATACAGAGTTTCAAAAAATGCTTTCATTTGTTCATTGTCGCAAAACAATTTCTCTCCCATTACCTCTTACTCTTACCATGCTGTCAGCTTCATCTGACCGCCTGTTTCTTCCTTTCCTGCAATGCTGTCTTTCCAGACAACATCAAATATTATACAATCTTCGAAAGACGCAGTCCGGAATATCACAAGTTGTATAATTTCTCGTCAACCCGAAGTGCGCTAATTGCAAAGCGTTTTCCCTCCACAGAGCATGTGGATAATGTAATAATTTTATCTGATGCTGTTATCTTCTCATTTACTTTCACAGGCATCCCGGGCAATATCTGCTCATCAATAAAGGCTTCAAAATCATCATCGGATGAGAATTCCACCGTGTAAATGTCCGATGTTTCATCCACTTCTCTATATGCGATGATTTTGTACCTGTAACGATATTCCCGGGTAATCACCTGAAAATATTGATGTTCCTTGTAATATTCGGTATCCTGCCTGTAATATTTCAATCTGCCGAACATACTGAGATTTTTCATATTATGTCCGTAAATGACAGTATGGCTGTCGGAAAAATCCGGTGCATTATTACCATCCACAAATATAGATCCCGCGGTCATAGTTTCCCCGGTATAACCCCTGCGCAGATATGTGGTATTATCACCAGAATGGAGAATGGGATAGCTGATATCCACATTTTCAAAATACAGCCATCCTACGACATCTTCATTCTCTTTCTGCAGGGCTTCCAGATCTACAGATATCCTATCACTCCATAAATCATCCGATAACGTTCCATTTCCAGCTGATTTTTCTGAAGCCTCATTTTCAGTAACATATTCTTCTTCAGCTTCATCATAAAGTGAATCACTTTTTGCATAATCCCGCAATATACTTGTTACCTTATATCCGGCTATTATGATCACTGCTGATAACGCAGCAAATATGATTAGGTGTAAATAGTTCGTTTTCTTTCTCATTCAACAGCCCTTTTCTTACATCAAATCAGTCACCGTATTATCTGCTCTTTTTCCTATTCCGGGCTAATACTCCGATTCCGGCTGCCGCACATACCAGAATCACGCTCCAGAGAACCAGTTGATTATCATCTCCGGTTTTAGGGGCAGCTGCTACAGTCTCTGTGATTGTAGTCGTTGCCACCGTCTCATTGGAGGTGTTCGATTCTGTGTTAGAGCTTGTAGTATCTTTAGAGCTGTCGTTATCGGTATTGTTTGATTTCTGTGCAGCATCCTTCATGGTGATTGTGTTGTTTACCACATCACCGGTTGCCGCTCCTGCTGTCACTACTGCGTTGGAATCCGTTTTGCCCGCTACCGCCTGAACGGTTCCGTTATCATTTACCTTGAACGTGATATTCTCTGAGTATGCATATCCACTGGGTGCTCCGGTCTCTACCAGTACATAGGTCTGTCCTGCCTGTAACACCTTGCCGAAATCATGTGGTGCTCCGACTGCAGATACCCAGCTGTCGAGTGCTGTGGCTCCACTCTTAACAGTACCATCATCGTTCACATCCTCAGCCTTATAGATCTTAATGGTTGCTCCGGCTATCTCGGTTCCGCCCAGGTTGGTCTTGTTGACATTCACGGTAAAGGCTTTGTCCCTCATCGTGACTCTCTTTTGGCTTCCGTCTACTCCTGTATCTGTTCCTGACAGTGCTCCGGAAGCTATGGTAAATTCAATGCTCTCTGTCTCCGCATAACCATTCGGTGCTGTCGTTTCCTCCAGCTTGTATTCGCCGTCTTCCAGGCTAAGTGTCTTCTCCGTCGTAGTAGATACCCACTTCCATTCTGTCTTGGTTGTCCACGTACTTCCTGATTTCTGATACAGAGTTAATGTAGCTCCCGGAAGCTCGGCCGTTCCATTCACTGCTTTCTTACTGATCTTTACCTCGGTTGCTGTTGCAGCATCCTTCATGGTAATCGTGTTGTTTACTACATCACCGGTTGTCACTCCTGCTGTTACTACTGCTTTGGAATCCGTTTTGTCCGTTACTGCCTGAATGATTCCGTTATCATTTACCTTGAACGTGATATTCTCTGAGTATGCATATCCACTGGGTGCTCCGGTCTCTACCAGTACATAGGTCTGTCCTGCCTGTAACACCTTGCCGAAATCATGTGGTGCTCCGACTGCAGATACCCAGCTGTCGAGTGCTGTGGCTCCACTCTTAACAGTACCATCATCGTTCACATCCTTAGCCTTATAGATCTTAATGGTTGCTCCGGCTATCTCGGTTCCGCCCAGGTTGGTTTTGTTGACATTCACGGTAAAGGCTTTGTCCTTAAATTTAAGAGAGCCATCTGCTTCCAGCGATACTCCGCTTGTGGTTACACTTACTGTTCCGTCAGCTGCAACAGTAAATGCTATATTCTCAGAATATGCATAGCCGTTCGGTGCCCCGGTCTCCACTAATACATAGCTATTATTCTTAGCAATGTAGCTTCCAAAATCATGGGAAGCTTCTGCGCTCGAAGACGTCCAGCTGTCAAGTGCCGAAGCCGTATTCTTGACCGTACCGTCTGTATTCACATCACTACTTTTATAAAGTGCAATTGTTGCACCTGCTACCTCAGTTCCTCCAATGTCAGTCTTAGACACTTTCAAGGAAAGCGGCTGCTCACCATCATACTGATTCGTATAGGTTACTGTAGTCACTTCATTTGCTGTGAGTGCAAATCCACCCGTTGTCTTGCCCTCTAAAGATGCAGCAGTGCCAATCTGATAGCTTATCTTCTGTGGCTCTGTGCCTGAGGTTGCAATTACTTCTTCCACCGTATATGTTCCGGGCTTCAAATCATTGATCGTATAACTTCCATTTGTATCAAGTTGTGTTCCTGACACAGTTCTTACTACTGTTCCGTCTTCGGTCTTGACATTAAAAGTCAGGTCATTCTTCACAGAAGTAAGAGTTGTGCCTCCTGTTACAACCTTTACAAGCTTTAAGGATGCTGCTTCTACATCTCCAAACTGCAAGGTACCTTTGTCTTCAAACTCATGTACCGTGTATCCGGAATAGGTTGTCGGTGTCACTGCACCATTATAATAGATGAAATAATACGGTTCATCATTAATTGCATATCCCTCAGGAGCCTTTGTCTCCTTCAGCATATAGAGCTCATTTGAAGTCAGGTTCTCGATTGCAGAAATGCCATCGGCAGCTGTCACCTGAATTGTTCTCTGTGTAAAGCTGGAATCTACATTCATTTTTGATGATGCAGTATCATAAATCATTCTGTTTAATGTAAACTCCGCACCGGACAATGCCGTAAGTGTTGCTGCTTCACTACACTTAAACAGGTTCAGACTGTAGCTGGCGGAGCGAATATAATTACTCATTCTGACATTTGATAGTGTTCTGCTTGTAGCTGTAGAACCTGATAATGCTCCCAACGCATTAATTGCCACTTGGTTGGACGTATTTACATCACTATTCGTGTTATACACTCGGTCTTTAATCTTTGCGCTATAGGTAATCTCAACCTTTGCAGAATCTGGTACGGTAAATATAAGCTGATTATTATCGGTTCCGTATCTTACTGCAAAATCAGTACTTTCGGTACCATTAACCTTGACCTTTATCGTTGAAAGATCATTATATACCAGGTCCGTTGTCTTTAAGGTATCCGTGATTTCCAGCTTATCTGAGCCATCTACAAGATCCAGTTTGTCCGGATTGACCACAACGGTATAAGATACCTTTTTGCGTTCATCTGCCGTCGTGGCAGAAGAATCATAGTTCATCGTTTTCGTGATAACCTTGCTTGGATTCAGACTTGTCTGATTGACAACAGCACCTAGGCTATCGGTACCAAATGTGCCGCTGGCACTATTTGTGTAAGTCTGCTTCACTCCGTCTCTTACAAATGCCAATGTATCCTTGGGCTTTGCTTTGTAGCTAAAAATTACCTTAAAATCAGCATAATCATTGCTAACAGCACCCTTTCCATTTAAAATTCCTTTTATATCCGCATCTGTCAATGTATAACTCATCGTCAGAGTATGCGATTCCGCATTAATATTATACTCAGATGCTGTCAATGAACCTGTTTTTCTATAATTCCAGCCGGCTTTCACTTCATATGTAAGGCTACCATCAAGAATTTTCAGATTTTCATCATAAACATCCTTGATTTGAAAGGTTCTATTTGTTCCCGTTAAACCTGCTGTTAAATCACACCAGTCCTTATAATTTGCGGTTACAGTATAAGTAATTGTTCCATCCCCATTATCCTGTCCAGACTTTGTCAGATTTGTCTTATACTTCCAGGTATCAGACGCATTTATTGTAGTTTCAGATGATGTGCTATCAGGCTTATAAGATAAATATGCTGTATTCGTGTAGGAATTGTTATTCGTAGGAATAGAATTGAGCTTAGTAGTCACCAACACTTCAACATTTGTACCTTTTACCGCCGAAATGTAAGTGTTTTTAAATGTTAGCTTTCCCCAACTATAATCTTCTGCAATGTCATTTCCCGTTACAATGCTTCCATCTTGTACAATATCTGTGTTACCAATTTTAATTGATTGAACTGTCTGTTGCGAATCCGGGCTCTCCTGCAGCTTTACATCTGTAATGCCTTCAGGTACGTTCACTAATGTTATCTTCCACTGAACAGTATTGTCTGTCGGATTATAGGAGTTTCCTACCACTTCCTTTGTTATCCATGGTTTACCGATTGTATACGCGCTCCCTGTTGCACTATAAGAAGTACCATCGATCTTATAAGAAACTGTATTTTTGATTTCTGCCTGGTTCGGCTTATTCTGATAATCAGTCGTTATTGCTGTTTCATACGTCAGCTTATATTTCTTACTGCCGGAATCGTAACTTGCAGTCATATTATCTAAGCTTACAGATGTCACACTACAGCCTTCCGGAATTTCATCTTTAAAGTCAGTAATAACCGCATTCAATTCATTCTTCAACTCATCGCTTGTAGCCTTTGACTCATCATGACTATCCTTATCCGCCAAAGATATCTCTATTGTCCATGTGATCTTCGTGCCGTCATCAGAGGTTTTACCCCACTTCGAGACTGTAGGCTTTGAGACCCTTATGCCGGCGGAATTCCAATTCTTCTTTGTCTCGTTATGATTATTTGTATATTCAACCTGTAAGTTATTGTCATATCCCTTGGTTGGATTCTGCAAATAAAGATCAGCCGTATCTGCCTTCATTGTGTAGGTCAGCGCGATTGTCTTACCCTGAGCTAATGTCACATTTTTGAGTGCGGCATTCAGTGCTTCAAAATTTGCATATGATCCGGCAAGTCCAGTCTCTCCGGCATCCGTAACCGTAATTGCAGACATATCACTCAGACCGTTGCCCGGAGTATCCGTAAGAGAAATACCATGTACAGCACCGTCTTTTGCTGTCAATGTAATCTTATATCCTTGAGTGCCATCTGATGCAAGTGCTCCATCAAGTGTCTTAACGCTGTCCATGGAGCTTGCGGATGTTGCATCATCATATTTTACCTTAATTGTTTTTCCAAGCACACTTACGTTATATTCCTGACCATAAGGAGTGCCTGTTCCGGCACCTGTAAATGTAGCGTTCATGGTAAATCCACCATTACGCCCGGATTCATTATTTTGATAATCAGTATTCGCAATATTTAGAGTGAATTTACCATCGGTAACGCTATAAGTAGCTACCTTTCTAGAGTCCAAATTATAATCAATTTCACCGGTATTCGGTATCGTAAGCGATGTTATCCCTAAATCAGCCACATAAGTTGTATCATGTGAGGTATCCAGCAGCGACCACGCTACGTCTATCCGGATTTCCGTTCCGTATTTCAGATAAGTTCCCTCTGTCAGATCCTTCCAGTTGCTGCCATCCTTGTACTTAATTGATGTTGCATCCACCACGAGATCTGATGCATCATCCGCCACCATAATATCTAATTCGTCCGATGCCGCCATCAAGGCAATCCCATCCTCGCTATCTTCTTCATAGAGGTCATCACCGACGCTGTTATCGTCGTCTTCTGTACCTTCTTTCGTACCTGTTTCGTCATTTTCCCCGTCTGATGGTGCAGGTGTCTCCAGGGCATCATTTCCACTGGTCGAAGATGACACATCCTCCGTCTGGATTGTTGCGGTATCGTCATCCTGGGCGCTTACGACCAGATTGCTGTTATACGCCAGATTCCATACCATGATTCCGCAGAGTAGCAGAACTATTCCTCTTTTCGCTGACTGCATCCAATTCTTCATGTTTTTCTCTCTTTTTTGCGCATAATTTAATTATTATGCTTTTTATTTGATTTTTTAATCATTTTATCCTCTTTATCCATGAATAATATCACATTATTCTTTTTAATTCAACACATTTTATGGTTTTTACGTTTTGTAGATTATCGTAAAATTCATGCAGATAAATCAAATTTTTGAGTGACATTGCAACCAACTTCTGCTATACTCTGTGAAGAATAATGAGTTTAATTTATGATTTCACATTCACCGGAGGAAGTAATGGAAGATAAGATATCACGCTTTTTAGTAAGAAATGGGATTCAGCCAATGGACATAAAATATCTGACAAGGGAAGACGGTAAGACCTGTATTCATCTGCAGAATGGTCGTGTGATCCGTACTTATATCCCTGCAAAGGATATCCTGAAGCAGTTGCCTGAAGGGGATTTTCTGAGTATCTGTAAGGGAATCATCGTAGCCAAAGCCCAGATTGATCACATCGAGGAGTTTACTTATTATATGAAAGACGGTACTACGTTTGAGGGGCGCCATCGTACTCCTGCTGCCCACAAGCGTCTGAACCATCAGCTGCATGACAATGCCGCTTTGCAGGATACAGCTTTTGAAAATAAGGTTATGAATTTTTCAGTTCTGGATAATATGCCGATTGCCTTCTGCGTCATTGAACTGGTAATTAATGCCGATGGTGCCGGAGTAGATTTTGTATTCCGGTATTGCAACCGGCAGATGGAGGTAGTAGAAGGTAAGAAAATCTCAGAAATGCTGAACAGGTCCTTTTTCAAGGTATTTCCGAATGCTGATAAAAAGTGGCTGGTTGCCTATACCGATGTTGCTGTCAACGGTGGTGTCCGTCATATTTTAGACTATAGTCCGGAGATCGGAAAGGATTTGTATGTCAGCTGTTTTCAACCTAAGGACGGGTACTGTGCTTGTGTACTGATTCCGATGGATGAGTTCATGAACAGCAGTTCTGCCGCATCTTTGGAGGTGCATTGATTTGAGTAAATTTTCGGTAAAATGCCTGCAAGCAGGAATGACTCTGTCGACAGATGTTTTTACTTCTGACGGTCGGCTGCTGGTACGTGGAGGATCCACATTGAATCCTCAGGAGTCCAGCTACTCTCGTGCCATATGCAAGGGCAGTGAATTTGTCGAATTTCAGAAGCATTATACGCAAGGTGTTGCAGTATTCCAATCTCAGCTTACAAATTTTGTGCATGGAAACAGCAAATTGAATCCTACTCTTCTGCTCAAAGATACACTGGAACTGTTCGAGCAGAACCGATTTTCATTTCACTGTTAGACATGATGCATGCCATGAACGGACTGGACGATTCTACTTATGTACACAGTATCAATGTAGCTGCCACGGCCAGTATTCCGGGGGCATGGGTGAATATCGAAGGCTCTGAGCTGGATGTTCTGACATTGTGCGGTCTGCTGCATCATGTACGCTACAGCGGCAAAGGTTATCCTTTTGGCTTTGCCAAAGATCAGATAGATTCCTATTCTTCCATCATTGCCATAGCTGATGTCTATGATGCACTGACCTCCGACCGCTGTTATCGTTCCGCCTTGTGTCCTTTTGATATGATTGCCATTTTTGAATATGATGATCTGAACGAATATAACCCAACTTACATTTGTATAACCATGTACAACATTGTTTTGTTAATTGTATCGGAAACGCTGCGGTCTTCGCACTTTTTTCTTTTACAATTGTATCATAAAACACTTCAAACTCTACAGTATTCAACATGTGAAGCTGCAGCTTTGCTATCTTATAATTGTAAAAATTAGCGTTCATTGCATAAATATAGGATTTATATGTACTATCCGTTATTCCTCTGGTTTTAACCACCGTTTCAATATATTCTTCCATATAGGAACCAAAGGTTCTAGTATTACCGTCATTAATTAACTCGACTTTTTAAGAGGCAATGTATCAACCTGTATCTCCTCGCTGGGTTCAATTTCATCCAGCCGATATTTCCAGTGATAAACAACCGGCTCTGCATTGATCTCTTCGAAGTACTTGTATATTCGCTCCACCAGTTCGTCTTTCGTTTTTACGCGAATCCCTTTCAGTGACTGGCGTGTTTCCATACAACATACTTTAAGGCAATCGAGTAGGAGGCGGTGATTAGCCGCCGTCCTCTCACACCACCGTGCATACCG
>CAVHRK010000033.1:0-3688 GCA_963638365.1 Anaerobutyricum sp.
ACTATAAATAATGCATTAACGACATATGGCAAATTCAAGGCAATATTTGAGAACGATATGTCTAAGGATAGCGTTCAGAAAATGGTAGAGGATATAGTATTCTGGTGCACAGTTTATGGAGATTCCAAAAAATTCTTAAAAGACAGAATAGAAGAAAAGTATGGAGAGAAGCTTACAAAAGAGCAGATTAAGAGAATAGTAGGTTTTAAGTTCAAAGATTGGGGCAATTTATCAAAAAATTTCTTAGAGCTTAGTGGAGCGGATGTTTCAACAGGGGAGTCTGTAAGTATCATCAGAGCGTTATGGAACAATAATCTTAATTTGATGGAGCTTATAAACAGCAGATTATATAATTACAAAGAACGTTTGGCCGAGTATCAAAATACGATGATAAAAACATTATCAGATATAGAGGCAGAAGATCTGGATGAATATTACTTTTCTGCTCCGGTAAAGCGAATGATATGGCAGACAATCCTTATTATTAAAGAGTTGGTCAAAGCTTTGGGATGTGAACCGGATCGTATATTTGTTGAAATGACACGAAGACCGGACGAACGTAAAATGCGCACTGCAAGCAGACGTAAAAAATTTGAAGAATTATACAAGAAAGTAAAAGATGAAGATGTTGATTGGATGAAAGTGATTGCTCATGCAGACGAAACAGGAAATATCAGAAGTAAGAAAATGTATCTTTACCTTACTCAAAAAGGCAGATGTATGTACACAGGAAAGCATATAGAATTAAGTGATCTTTTTAATAATAATCTGTATGATATAGATCATATACATCCAAGACATTTTGTTAAGGATGATAATATTGATAATAATCTGGTTTTGGTATGTAAGGAAAAGAATGCACATAAGAGTGATATTTATCCATTAGAGGATGATATTCTTGTATCGCAGAAAAATATGTGGTCAGAACTTAGAAGGTCAGGCTTTATTACAGAAGAAAAGTATAATCGTCTTATAGGAAAAAATCCGTTTACGGATGAGCAAAAAGCCGGATTTATTGCTAGACAGCTTGTTGAAACAAGTCAGGGAACAAGAGGAGTTGCAAACATATTACAGCAGCTTTTGCCGGAAAGTAAGATCGTCTATGCAAAAGCATCGAATGTGTCCGAATTCAGAAATATGAGGGATATTCCTAAGAGCCGTCTGATCAATGAATTTCATCATGCACATGATGCATATCTTAATATCGTGGTAGGAAATGTGTATTATGTGAAATTCACTCAGAATCCTCTTAATTTTATAAAAAATGATTATGATCGTAATAAAGTCAAAAATAATTACAATTTGTCAAAAATGTTCGACTGGGATGTTAAACGTAACGATGAAATTGCATGGGTTGCTCAGAAAAAGGGTGGCGATGCAGGAACAATTGTTACAGTAAAGAAAATGCTGGGAAGAAATACTCCGTTGATGACCAGGTATAGCTTTGAAGGGAAGGGCGGTTTGGCAAACGAAACACTTTATAGTGCTGAGAAAGCCAAAGAAGAGGGATACATTCCTTTTAAATCATCAGACGGGAAACTGCAGGATGTTACAAAGTATGGAGGATTTACGAGTGTAACAGGTGCATATTTCTTCTTAGTAGAGCATTCTGAAAAGAAAAAACGAATTAGGACAATTGAGTCAGTACCATTATATCTGGCTCAAAAGATAGAACATGATCCAAGCGAACTGGAAAAATACTGTGAACAAATACTGGGACTTATTGATTTCGATATAAGGGTAAGAAAAATTAAAATTGGATCGTTGATAAAGTGCCATGACTATTTCTTTTATGTTACGGGAAAAACAGGACAGCGATTGATATTAAGGAATGCTGTAAATATGTGTTTGAAAAAAGAGTGGATAAAATATATTGCAAAATTAGAAAAAGTAAAAGATAAAGCAATTGTAGACGAGATCGTTACAAAAGAAAAAAATGAATTATTGTATTCGGAGCTTATTAAGAAATTTCAAATTAGCATTTTTGCGAATAGACCAAATCCAGTTGGTGACAAGTTAGATAAGTCGAAAGAAAAATTCCTAAATTTAGACATAGAAAAACAATGTATATTATTATGTCAAATATTATTGTTATCTTCAGTTTTGGGAAGTGAATGCGATATGACTCTATTAGGAGAATCGGCACATTGTGGAAAGATGCTGATAAATAAAAAAATTGGAGATGAAGATATATATCTGATCAATCAGTCTGTAACAGGGTTGTATGAAAAGAAAATCAATCTCCGAACAGTATGAGTTGGCGGACAGTTGTCATCTCAAATAGTGCAAAGCTGGATTATCAAATGGGGTATTTGATAGTGAGAAATCAGGATGTTGTAAAAATTCATATTAGCGAAATTTCTATATTGATGATTGAAACAACATCCGTTTCGCTTACAGCAGCATTACTATGTGAGTTGACAAAAAAGAAAATAAAAGTAATATTCTGCGATGAAAAAAGAAATCCGTCATCAGAACTTGTTCCGTATTATGGAAGCCATGACACAAGTATGAAAGTGCGAAAGCAGATTGCGTGGTCAGAAGACATAAAGACATCTGTATGGACTGAAATTGTCACTGAAAAAATTCGGAAGCAGGCAGAAAATCTTGAGAGGTGGAATAAGTCGGAAGCTCAGATGCTTTATGAATATATGACACAAATTGAATTTGGAGATGCAACTAACAGAGAAGGGCATGCAGCCAAAGTTTATTTTAATGCATTATTTGGCATGGATTTTACGAGGACTGCTGAAAACAGTATAAATGCAGCATTGAATTATGGGTATAGCCTGTTGCTTTCAGCTTGTGCAAGAGAAACAGCACTCAATGGATATATAACACAAATTGGATTATTTCATGATAATATTTTTAATCAGTTTAATCTTGCATCTGATTTGATGGAGCCGTTCCGGCCTATTGTAGATAATCTGGTAAAGGCCATGATGCCGGAAAAGTTTGAACATGATGAAAAAATAGAAATATTAAGGTTACTGCAAAAAGAAGTGATTATAGCAGGGAGAAAGGAGTGCGTGAACAATGCAATGAAAATATATTGTCGGAGTATTTTTGATGCACTTAATGATGGCGATATTTCATTGATAAAGTTCTATAGGGATGAGTTATAGATATATGAGAATGATGGTGCTATTTGATCTTCCGGTGCTGACTGAAAAACAGCGCAGAGATTATCGTGAGTTTAGGAAGTACCTGATAAAGTCGGGCTTTTTTATGTTGCAGGAATCGGTATATTGTAAGCTGGTTCAAAATTCAGGTGTTGCAGATGTTATTCAGGAAAGCATCAGGAAGAATAAACCGGGGGAGGGGCTTGTACAGATATTAAGAGTTACTGAAAAGCAATATTCAAAAATGGAATATGTTGTCGGTGAAAATAGATCCTGCATATTGGATACAGATGAAAGGCTGGTGATATTATGAAATTGGTTAATACCTTGTATGGTTTAGAGTTTGATTTAATAGAAAATCAAATACTTGTGTTATCAATAGAAAATCATTTAGCCTATTCCAATATATTAGAAACATTATGGAAACAGTATAAGGGCGAAAGTGGAGATTTCATTTTATCTGACGAAAACAAAGAATTGAAATTATCGCAGAAAATGGAATGCATTTATAATATTTTTGGTATTAATACTAATGATAAAAAAATCATAACAAAGTTGTATCAGGA
>CAVHRK010000034.1:0-36421 GCA_963638365.1 Anaerobutyricum sp.
ACCGGGCGGATTCCGGACTTTCACCGGCTAGAAACGTGCGCCGCCGGGCGCACTTGAAAAAGGGCAATAAGAAATTTCTCACACTGAAAATTCCTGCTGCCCTTTTCTCTCTTCCTTATTAATATCCGGTTATTGCCCGATTATTGCTCGGTTACTTTAAGACCTAACTTAGCCGCTACACCAAAGTATCCATACATAGTTTCTTCATCGGTCAGCACGGTACTGTAATCCAGTCCTGCCGGGAAAGTAAGCTGATACTTTTTGTTCTGATACTCAAACTTGACGGTTACGGACACATCGTTACGCTCTGCCATTTTCTTCAAAAGATAATCACTGATGGTGTAAAGCTTGCCAGAGTCATAGGTAATATTTCCATTTTCCGGTGCTTCTTTTATCTTTCCGTAAAAATCCTTAATCACTGCAACACTCGCTGCGATCGGATGGGACTCGCTCACGGCTCCACAACCTGTACACTTATATTCCTCTAAGCCGTCTGCTCCGGTTGTCGGATCTACGGTAGTGATCCATTGGAAGTTACAAATATGAGAATTAGTGGTATTCTGATCGGACTTTTCTGATGTATTTACTTCTTCTATATATTCATCCGTTACAAACCCCTCTATATAATATTCCTTTCCACCATTCCCACGCGTCTTTACATCATAATTATATATCTTAAAATATTGATACGTTCCATCACTACACTCCAATGAACGTACTGTTCCAACAAACTCATCGGAGGTTTCCATATAAAATGCAATCTCATCCTCCGGACCTGAAATACCATTTTCACTAAAAATCAAGGTTATCATGTTACTTCCACTTTCCGGTGCTGGAAAAATGATATTGTCCCCAGCTTTTACTATGTCACCCTTTTTAAGGCTATCCGCATACCGATCTTTAGCCCTAACATCCAATTTCATAACACTCCAGGATCCCGCTATCACTGCAAAGGACAATACAAGCGTTATCATTTTTTGTATAAATATATATGTCTTTTCATTTCTTTTCTCCTTTATGCTTCTACAACACTAAGTCCTGACTCTGTGGATACTACAAGTCAGCCATACATCAGCTCTTTACCTAATTTTGTCCGAATACCTCTTCTGCGATTGCATCCAGGCTGTCGCCAAGATTGTTGGAATCGGTCTGGATCAGTCCGAAGGTTGTCTGGGAAGAATCAACCATAATATAGAATTCTGATCCATCCTCTGCCATATCCCAGCTTAAGGTATCCATAAGTGCATCGTTTTCATAAAGATAGATATTGTCATAATCAATGTCCCATTTACCCTGATGCTCTTCTACATTTCCTTCTGCATCGGTAATTCCGATATAGTATTCGTCTGCGGACAGTAAGAATGCCATTACAAGTGTATAATCGGTATTGGCTCCTGCCCAGACGGTGCCATTCAGGAACTCTCCCACCTGCTCAGCCAGTGCTTCATTGTCTTCCTCACTGCTCTGAACATCTTCTGCTTCCTCGGCATCTTCTACCACCGACTCCGTAACTTCCGTACTGGAATCCACGGTAACCTCCTCATTTTTGCTTCCGCAGCCAACCATCGTCAGCCCAATCGTTGCTGCTAATAATACTGCTAAATACTTTCTTTTCATAACTCCTTTCCTCCCTTGGATTTCCATTATGAATTTTTTTCTTAAAGGATTATACACTCTTTTTTTCTTTTTGTGGGGATGTTTACATGAATTACAGATTTTTCGACATGAATGACAGACAGAAAAATTTTTTTGCCACGGCTGGGCTATTTTTAGCATAAAGCTTTGTCCCATAACATATAAAACAAATTACGAAATAGTAATTGACTTTTTTGAATATTTCGCTTATAATAAACATACAATAAATCAGCAATGACTGATTTGGGGCTGGTCGAAAGACCCTGGTCCACCGAGCGGCGGGGAATTTCCACGCCACATACTATCATCAAAACACTTTTGATTAGCAAATATCAGGTGAGTCCTACCTATAAGTGGAACCGATAAGAGAGTTTTCCGTTACGACGGATACTACAACAAGAGACTATGCGACTGCATAGCCTCTTGTGTTATGGAGGATTAATGAGTAAATAATTAAAACTGATACTTCTGATCGGTGGAAACCGTCTGCCAGTTCTCTTCCTCCTGCACCTTATGAACAGCCAGGCCATTTTTCCATTCAATCTGCCACAGCTTGTTTACCCGCTTATTCTTTATCATATAATTAGCTGCATAGCCGAAATCCATAACAAGAAGTCCTGCAAGGGCAAAAGTCAGAATCGTAAGGGACGGATTCTCAATCTGTACCACCCAGGTATATAGCCTGGGGAAAACGCAGCCCATAAATAAGGTAATCATCGCTGCAAATCCCATTGAAGTCGGAACGGAGGTATACTTGCCAATATGGAGCGGAAGCCCCGTATAATTCCACCAGATAATCTCACAGTGCTTTTCCACGAAGTTTCCCAATACAATTTCTGCTACGGAAACGAGCACTCCTGCTGCCACATAGTAAAATACAATCCCCTGCAGGGAATTTTCGAAGAAAAACTCATGTCCGAACAGCCTCGGGTTCTGCGGCAGTCCAAGAATCAGATACAGTCCTGTAATTGCCATACCGTATCCAAGGAGCCCCGGCATCATCATGCCCCGGTTATCCCAGTATCCGAACCGGAATCCCACCCAGATATTCTCTGTCATATAACCTAAAACAGATGCAATTACCAGAACCATAAGTAACGGTGTTATTTTTGCAATCATGCCAATTCCTCTTCTTTCTCTTATCACTACAACTCTATGTCAACAATATCTTCACGGCTGCGGCGGATGCTGCGTACCGTACTCATTACCACAATCAGATTCATGATACCGTCAATACAGATGCTCAAGCCCAGCACGCGCACCAGAACACTTCCTGTTTCAAACGGAGCAAGCAGTAACAGGGCTCCTACAAAAGCAACCATAATGGCTACAATAAGAATCAGCCACCATTTACTGATCCCGAACTTCTTTGCATCAATTGCAGTCTGAATTTTCAGGGTAGCATCCACCAGCATAAAAATTCCGATGCACACGGCTAAGAATTCCACAATGTGCTCTGTTCTTAGCAGCAGGACAAATCCAAGAATCAGGGAAACAATACCAAGTCCAAAATCATACTGGAAGGCAAGCTGGAACAGATCTCCGGTAAAATATCCTGAAAGCTTGGCAAGACCATAGATCAGTAGAAACACCCCGTAGACCTTACACATCACGTTGACGCCCATCTGCGGCCAGATCAGTAATACCGCTCCTACAAGGATCGAACACAGGATCAATACCAGATACATATTCTTAATCATCTTCAAATTTTTCATTTTTATCCGCCTCCTTCACTGTCAAGTAGAGAATAGCGTATTTTTTTCCGACTTCCTATGGACAAAAAAATCCTTACGTCCTTGTTTTCAGTCATTCTTCTAAAAATGTCTGATTTTACAAAATCACTTGACATAGTTTTGTTTACTACATAAAATGGATAAGAAAATAATTATAGGTAGGGTGAATATATGTTTCAGATTATTGTAGATTCCGCAGCAAATATTCCTGCGGAGCTTGTAAAGAAGTATGATATTAAGGTTATTTCCTTTGTAAATTATGTGAACGGAGAAAAACTGGTATGCTTTGATCCGGAACTGACTTATGAAGAGGAACGCACGAAAGGTAAGATTTATTATGACGCCATGCGTAACGGCGCCGATGTCAAGACCAGCCTCATCAGTACCGGAGACTTCGAAGCCGCTTTCCGCAAGATCATGGAAGCCGGTGAGGATGTGTTATATTTTTCCTTAAGCAAGAACATCAGCGGCAACTATAACTCCGCCCGGATTGCCATGGAAGAACTGATGGAGAAGCCTCCGATGGAACGCCAAATCCGTATTATCGATGCCCTGAATGCTTCTCTCGCACAGGGAATCCTCGCCATCTATGCAAGTGAAATGCGTGACAAAGGAATGGAAATTGACGAAGTATATGACATTCTCAAAACCTATCCGGCTAAAATGAACGGCGTTTTCACCGTAGGCGATTTAAAATATCTCGCCAAAACGGGCCGTCTTTCCGGTTCTGCTGCCTTCGTTGGAAACATTTTGAATATCAAGCCGATTCTTCGCGGAAATAAGGACGGCTACATCGTACAGTTTAAGAAATGCCGCGGACGTAAGGCGGCATTAAATGCTTTGGTTTCTTTAGTCTGTGATAACATCGTAGATCCCGAAAATCAGATCATCGGCATTGCTCATGCCGATGCATATGAAGACTCTCTTTATGTGATGGAAGAAATAAAGAAGCGCGTGAAGCTGCGCGGCTTCATCAACACTTCTTATGATTACTGTACCGGAAGCCATGTCGGCCCCGATACGATTGCATTATTCTTTATGGCAAAGGATCGTGAGCTTGACGCTTAAATACCGAAGCGCCCGGATGCTGCTCGGCCAGACACCCCTGCAACAGAATCTTCACGGTAGCCTGATAGGACACGGACCATTTTCGGATGAGATGGTCCTTTTTTTCCGGCATACCTTCCTTAATCCATCGAATCATCATTCCAATCAGGGAATTACTGTAAAAATCAATGATAAACCGAATCTCCTCTTCCGGCACATTCATTCCTTCTGCCTCCTTCCGGACATGCTTCGTCACAAATGCCTCCGTAACCGTATAAAAATAATTCGATATCAGCTCCCGGTTCTTCGAATCATACAGATGTCCGATCGCTTTCCGGTAATCCAGAACCAGATGATACTTCTGCAGAAGCTCCTCATAAAAGGAAGCCTGCGCATCCTCCTCCTTCAGCGACTGTTCTGTCTCAAATTCGATCATTGACTCCAGTACCTCATAAATATCACTGAAGTAATAATAAAAGGTGTTCCGGTTGATTTCACATCTTTCGCAGATATCCTTAACCGTAATCTTATCAATTGATTTTTCTTCCAGTAATTTGAGCAGGCAGAGCATAATTGCCTGTCTGGTAAATTTCGCCATATGTACTCACTACTTTCTGATCAAATTGTTTTTCTGTTCCCTCGTTTTGTTCCTGTTAAAGCAATATTGTACCTAGTTTCCCTGTTTTTTTCAACTGTTTCCGGTTTTATTTTTTATATGTTTTTCTGTTCCGATTTTTTCTGCTCTTCTTCATACTCCTTACACAGCTCCTGTTTGCACTTACGTGGAAGCTGCTTGATGCGGTACTCATCCTTCATGGCTTCTTCCTTCGTCGCATGCTCCTTCGCATAGACAAGCTCTACCGGAAGCCTTGGCTTTGTATATTTTGCACCCTTTCCGTTGTTGTGTGCCTTTATACGCTTATTGAGATCGTTCGTCCAGCCTGTGTAGAGCGTTCCGTCGCTGCACCGGACGATATAAGTATAATTCATGGTCTGTCCACCTTCTAAAAAAGGCGGTGCCGAAGCACCGCCCAGTCTTACCCTTTTATTTCGGGTTCTTCACCTGATCTCCGACAAACCAATAATCGCATATCTTGCCGCCTTCTGCAAGAGTATTGTCACGAAGAAGTACTGCATGATGAAGTTTTGCCGTACAATGATCGAGATCACAGCATACCGGAAGAACCTCCAGGAAGCCGTGCGTTCTTGCATAGGTTTCCATCGGACAACGGGTAAAGTAATAATACATACCGTCCTCATGCTTCGTCTCATCAAAGTGGAAGTCCCAGGATTTATCCTTGTATTCCGGATGTTCCTCAAGCCATGCCGCCATACGGTGCATCATGGCATTCATTTTATCAAGGTCCTCCCTGCGGTTCATGTCAATTCCGCCCTTTGCAAGCTTTACTACCGGGCTCTGCATCATCTGTCTGCCGATTTTCTTAAAGTCCTCTACCTTGATTTCTCCGTCCGCAGCCTTCCAGATTGCCATAAAAACATATCCCATATAGGTATTTCCTGCCATCGGGTTATCACCGCCGATATCCTCAGTTTCCATAAGCATCTGCTTATAAACTTCTCTTCCATCCTTAATCCACTTGTTTGTCTTACTCCTTCCATACCGCTGGCGCATGGGCTTGCGCAGCAGAAATGAAATCATGTTATAAGAACTTCCCTTATACGGCATCATATTGTTTTCCTCCTTCTCTTACGCCATTTTCCAGTCGGCACTCTGTGTCTGCAGCATTGCCATATGCTTATAAATACTGTTCTCCTGCTGCATCAGCTCTGCCGGAGTTCCCTGCTCGGCAGCCACGCCATCCTTTAAGACCACAATGTGATCGGCACTTGCAATCGTTCTCATACGATGGGCAATAATCATAACGGTCTTATTCTTAATCAGGTGGGACAGGGCCTGCTGGATCTGGGTTTCGTTTTCCACATCCAGGGATGCGGTTGCTTCATCCAGAAGGATAATCGGGGCATCCTTAAGGAACGCTCTGGCAATCGAAATTCTCTGACGTTCTCCCCCGGATAATTCCTTACCATTTTCACCGATCATGGTCTGATAACCATTCGGAAGCTTCTGCACGAACTCATCACAGTTCGCAAGCTTGGCAGCCGCAATAACTTCTTCGTCTGTTGCATCCTTTTTGCCGATCCGGATATTTTCCATAACCGTATTGTTAAACAGCGTTACATCCTGGAACACAATGGAATACAGGGAAAGCAGCTTTTCCGGATCAATTCCACTGATATCCATTCCACCAACGGTAATTTTACCACTCGTAATATCCCAGAAACGGGAAGCCAGTCTGGAAACGGTCGTTTTACCGCCGCCGCTCGGTCCGATGAGTGCGGTAACTTCACCCTGTTTCGCCGTAAAGCTGACATCCTGTAAAACCGTTGTATCATCATCATAAGAAAACTTCACATGATCAAATACGATGTCATATCCCTTGTTCGTAAGAGTCTCGCTTCCGGTCTGTAATTTACCGGACATCACTTCATCCAGACGCTCACACCGTACACCGGTTGCAATGATTGCCGCAAAGTTCTGTAACGCAATCTGCATCGGATCATACAGACGGGATACCAGCATCAGAAACATAAAGAATGTCAGAATATCAATCTCTCCGTTAGCAAATAAAACGCCACCAACCAATGCCGTTGTTGCAATTCCAAGCTTTAAAACCATCTGTGCGGAGGAAACAAACAATGCCGTATTTAATTCGGTGAATAAGGACTGCTTTTCTACTCCTTTGATCTTCTTCTGAAGACCTTCCAGGTACTGCTCCTGTGCATTATTGGAACGCAGGTCACGTACCGATTCCAGACATTCCTGTACACCGTCGCTTAATTCAAGCTGTGCGGAAAGGTTCCTGCGGATGGCACGTTTCTGCAAGCCCGAAGAGGTTGCCACAACCAGAAACGCAATCGGAATTACCCAGAAGCTCGACAGGGCAAGCCGCCAGTCAAATGCCACGAACAAACTGATTCCAACGATCGATACGGATAACACGGAACCGATCAGTTCCGGAATCCAGTGGCTGGATGCGGTCTCAATCTGTGCACAGTCAGACATAATGTTTGTTGTAAGGTCACTTAAATCCTTTTTTCCAAAATAGGAAAGGGGGAGCTTACGGAGGCGTTCCGCAATTGATGCTCTCCGGACACCGCTTTCCTTATATGTTGCAAGGAAGGTAGCATTGTACTGCAGGCCCTGAAAAATCGCTATTACTGCAAGTACGATGATGGAAGCAATCACATACGTTAAAATTCTTCCACTGCTCAAATTACCATCCAACAGGTCACGGATCAGCAGATACAGAATTCCTGCCGGAAACATCAGTACAATATCCGAAAGGCACACAATGACACAGGCCTTAATCATATCCTTTGCGCCCTGTGGGGACAAGGCATATTTATGTTGTAATTTCTCGATCATCGTTATGCACCTACCTTCCATTCAATTGATCTGGTATATTCTTCAAACATTTCTTTATACAGACCATTCTGCTCCATGAGCTCCTTATGGCTTCCGGCTTCGGCACAGGTGCCGTCCTTCAGTACAAAGATGCGGTCTGCATCGGCAACCGTCGTCAAACGATGTGCAATCATAATTAAGGTTTTGCCCACCGACAATTCTTCAAAAGCCTTCTGTACCATGGCTTCATTGTCCGGATCCGCAAACGCGGTCGCTTCATCCAGGATCAGGATCGGTGCATTCTTAAGCACGGCTCTGGCAATGGCAATTCTCTGCTGCTCGCCTCCTGACAGGTAAGTGCCCTTCGTACCGATCACGGTATGAATGCCGTCGGGAAGCTTCTTAATAATATCCATGCACTGTGCCTTTTTCAAAGCTTCCATAACTTCTGCATCGGTCGCTTCCGGCTTTGCCAGACGGACATTATCAAGGATCGTTCCCTTTAAAAGCTTATTATCCTGGAATACGAAGGAAACCATCTGCATTAATGTCTTCTGCGGAATGTCCTTTACATTGACACCTCCGATTTCAATCGCGCCCTCCTGTACATCAAAGAAGCGGGCAATCAATGCTGCGGTTGTGGTCTTGCCACCGCCGCTCGGTCCGACGAATGCCACATGCTGTCCGCCTGGAACGGAAAGGCTTAAGTCATGGATCGCATCATTTTCCGCATCCGGATAACGATAGCGGATGTTCTTAAGCTCTACGGAATAGTCCTTCGGCTGCTTCCCCTGATTCGTTTCAGAAAGCGGCTGGATGTTCAGAATGCCGTCAATACGCTTAATGGAGTCTATAACCTGCATTTCCTGCTCACCGGCATAGGCAATCTTGGTAAGTGTCACCGTAAGAAGCGGTGTAATAATAATGTAGTACATCATGTTAAGAATCAGATCCGAAGTCACGCCGTTTCCTGCAAAGATAAATCCGGCAAAAACAAGTGCCACAAAGATGGCATTGATTCCGGTCATGAATCCCATCATGGATTTGCGTAAGGAAATCGTATAGGATACACACCATTTTTCATAATCATCCAAAGCATTCTTAAAACGCTTAAAGGAAAATACCGTCTGTCCGAAGGTCTTAACTACCGGAATTCCACGGACATATTCTGTTGCCTCACTGGACATCACCTCTAAGGCATTCTGGTACTCTCTCATCTTTTCCTGCATTTCCTTACCCATCATTCCCATCATGAAGAGAAAACCGATTATGGCAGGAATCAGACAGATCAGACCGATTCTCCAGTCAAAGGCAAGCATCAGAACCACAAGACCTACCGGCGTTGCGCTGGCTACTGCTTTGTCTGCAAGGTTATGTGCAATATACGTTTCCGTTGCTGCGGAAGATTCGTTGACGATACGACGGATCTTACCGGTTCCGGCCTGATCAAATACACCAAGCGGAAGTGTTACAATATGCTTCATCAGGCGGGTTCTTAAATTGGCCTGTACCCGGAATGCCGAAACATGGGTACACATCAATGCCCCGACATACATCAGCATGGATAAAATCATAATTCCGACTGCCTGCCAGGCAAGACCGGAAATCTGCGAAAGATTCTCTCCACTGACTGCTACTTTAATAATTCTCCACAGATCGTAATAGGGAACCATGCCAACCAGCGCACTCAGTGCAGCCAGCGCACGTCCCAACACGATCACATACCGGTAGGAACCGGCATACTCGTTGATGACTTTCATCACGTTGTCTTTTTTCACTGTTATTCCTCCTCCAAGACTTTTATATCAATTGCACGGTTTTCTTCTTTATTTCATCCGCCCAATGATTTACAACTTTCATTACGGTAACTTTTGTTAGTTAACACTAACCGTTATGTGTTCGCTCACGTAAAAAAAGAAACCCTGCGGTTTCTTTTAAAAGCCCATGATCTCCTTCCACCCCGGCATGAAAAACCGGTTGACGGTATCAAGGCAGTGATTCATTTGTTCTTCCGGATAATTATGTACAATCGGCTCAAAGATTGCCGTCGTATAGGCACTGAGGAGCATATGTAATTCCTCCTGCGAAATTTTCTCCATGGCATAGCCATGTTCCTTCATATAAGCAAAGGCCTCAATCATATCTTGCTGCTGTACTTCCACATAGTCATTTATAAAGCTCTCATACTTCGAGCCGGAAGCGCCACAAAGCAGCATCTGAAAAATCTCTTTCTGCGGATAAACCACATCCCGGATCAAATCGGTCATGGATTCACCGAACAGCTCCTGCTTTCCTTCCTCTCCCTGCTGCACCCGCTCGTAAGCCTTCTTTTTATGACGGTACACCCATTCATCCATTTCCCTAATCAATGGCTGTACCAGATCCTCAAACATGGCTTCCTTATTGGGGTAATGCCGGTAAAGTCCCGCGGCTGACATTCCGGCACGCGCAGCAATACTACGGACAGAGGCTGCTTCATAGCCCTTTTCGAGAAATTCTTCTTTTACTGCTGCCATGACCTGAATGTGGCTTGCGGTTTTATCCTTCGGCATATGATCCACCTTTCTTCGTTTGTTAACAGTGTACGCTAACAAAATGAGAGTATCATATTTCGAAGTTAGTGTCAACTAATCTTTGCTTTCTTTTCCTAAAATCTCCCTATTGCTCCGGTTCAGTTGCTTCCGGTCCGTAATAGGTCAGTGCCAGCATCGTAATATCATCGAACTGCGGTGCCTCCTGCACAAAGCTCTGAATTTCCTCCTTCATCTCGTGAAGAAGTGACTCACACCCTTCCGAAGCATGACGGTTCAGTGCTTCCACCATGCGGTCGGTCCGGTAAAGCTCCTTCTGTGCATTCGTTGCTTCCGGCACTCCATCCGTATAAACAAATAACATATCTCCCGGTGCAAACCGGATTTCATAATCCCGGTATCCGGAATCCTCCATTCCGGCCAGAACAAATCCATGTTTATCCTTGAAAAGTTCGAACTCTCCGCCGGCCCGTTTCAGTACAGGATACTCGTGTCCCGCATTGGCAGCCGTCATCAGTCCGGTTGTCAGATCCAGAATGCCGAGCCATACCGTTACAAACATTTCCTCTTCATTATTTTCACATAGCTGGTTGTTTACAAAGGCAAGAATCTCTGCAGGCGTTCCTCCCATCAGGGCGCGGTTCTTAATTAAGGTCTTCGCAATCACCATGAAAAGCGCCGCCGGTACACCCTTACCCGATACATCGGCAATCACGACACCAAGGTGTGACGAATCGATCAGGAAGAAATCATAAAAGTCACCGCCGACTTCCTTCGCCGGATGCATCGTTGCATAAATATCCACATCTTCTCTGTCCGGAAATGCAGGAAAAATGCTTGGCAGCATATTCGCCTGAATCCTCGTTGCCACCGAAAGCTCTGCGCCGATTCTCTCCTTCTCGGCCGTGACCTCGGAAAGTCTGCGGATATAATCACCGACTTCCCCATACATCTTCTCAAAGGACCGGGCAAGTTCTTCAATCTCATCCCCTGTATGTACATCGATCTCAAATACCTCTCCGGATTCCAGATTGCTTACCATTTCTCCGGATGCCTTGTTTAACAGGCTGACCGGATGGATCAGCTTTTGTCTTACTACAGCAAAGAGTCCGGCGCTGAATACCAGAATCACCAGTACGATATTAATACTCGTTGCAAAAATAAATTTCGCAATTGCCTCCCAGACACCCGGCATGGAAATATCCACTCCGACAAGTGCCACAGGATCACCGTTACTGTTATAAACAGGGGCAACCACCGATGTGATGAAGCCATAGGTTTCATCCATGGAAACCAGTGCCCGCTCTTCCGGCTCCTTCTGGAAGGCTGCAAAGGAAACCTCCTTGCCACCCTTCATATAATCCTCATGGTCGCCTAATTCACAGGCTCCCTCTTCCTCATCGGCATCCCAGATATAAACAAGATCCTCTTCATAAGGAACATAAACATAGTAATATTTGAGGTCCGAATAGTCCTGACTCGCATTTAAGAAGTTTTCCACCTCTTCATAATAGTCATCCTTCTGTAAGGTCGTTAAATACTCTTCGATCCGGTCACCGTCAATGTAAGCTGCCGCCGTTTTCGCATAGGCAAACGCCTGTCCACGGGACCGCTCCAGGGCATCCGCCCGATACCGCACCACAACTGCAATACAGGTCGATATAATAATAAGCAGGGAAAATACCACCATCAATATAATTACTTTTGTTCCTAATTTCCGTTTTTTCATACTTCCTCTTTCCTTTGATTTCCTGATTCCTGTCTTCTATTACTTCTTTATTATTTTACTACTTTCTTTTGCTTCTTTATTTTGCTTTTCTTACTTTCCGGAATACGATGTTCTTCCACTTATGCATCCAGAGATCCGCAAGCACAAGGGAAACCACCGTTATCAGCAGAGCAAGAAGCAGAATGCCCGGCATCGGGAGAATCTGGGTACCACGCATAAGATACAGTCCCAGATATACAATACCCGCAACGAAGAGCCAGTGGATGAAATAAAAGGCGGTCATATCCGCACCGATCCGGTAGGCTGCTGCGACTGCCTTTTGCGGCAGATGCCTTCCGATAAAATAATAAATCCCGTACATTCCGATTGCCGTCACCAGACAGATCAATACATCCGGTGTTGTCACATGATAATAGCATGACTCTCCAAGACCAAACATACCAACCCGGTTTCTGATATGAAGTACATAGTACGGTACTGCCACCAGCAGGCAGACCGGCACAGCCATCCGGTAAAACAGGTCCTTGTCCTGCATACGTTTCAGGAGCTTGCCAAAGACATAGCCACATACCGGCATCATCAGCCAGTTCAGATACACGAAATACGAAAGAACATCCCCGGCTGCGTCCTCCACGCCGACAAAATACCCAAGTATCATATTCCCGGGCACAGATCCTACATCCACTCCGTTAAGCAGGGTCCCTATGATCGAACAGAGCAGGGCAATCGCCACCATGACTCCATCCTTTAATTTCAACTTAAGAAACAGGGCAATGGTCATCAACGCCAGTCCCGCGAACTGAAATATATCATTATTAAAGGTCTGGTACAGGATCGGATCAAGATACCTGGCGGCATCTCCTGAAATTGCATACCCGATCAGATCCGGTATTGTATACCGGCACAGATTTAAGATAAAACCCAGAACAAAGATAAAAATTCCTCTGTGGAAAATATCCTTCCACCCCTGTCTCCTGCTGTAAACAAGACAGGCTCCCATCGCAAACATGAGTCCCGGTGCAATCATCGGTCCTCCGATGACGGAATCAAATACATAAGGAAGCCCTTCGGAAAGGGCCTCCGGTGGTACACAGTCAATGGTAATATGTACGGCAGCCACCATAAGCACGAATACGACCTTGGCAAGGTCAATTTCCGGCTGCCTTCCGCTGTTTACATTTTCTTTCACAAATATCTGATTTATTAATTCCATAAAAATTTCCCCACAGACTTTTCTTACCTACTACCTTACTCACTTTTCCTTCATTTTGCAAGCCTGTTTGGAAGATTTCCGCTCATTACGAATGCAGTTTCCCGCGTTCCAAATCTCTCCTTGACTTCCCCATATTTTATCTCTATGATAAAATACATAATAATGATATTCTTAATTTCAATATCTGACATGAAATTCTTCCATTTCATGAACCATGTCCGATGTAGCTCTTTTAGCTATAAAGTCGAGTTAATATTTACCCATGGCATTTTTAATAATTCATTACAAAGGAGTGTTCTATTTTTATATGCTTGTATTTATAGACGAAAGTGGATACCCACGACCTACCGATTCAACCCAAAATCCCGTATTGCTTGGTGTCTGTATCCACGAAAACGATATTAAACCAATTACGAACCAGATTTACAAATTAAAGGATTCCATTTATGGAAAGCAGGACGAAATAAAATCTACCAAACTGATCCGTGAGGCAACCATCCTCAAGAATCGTACAAATAATAAAACATATGTCGAGGAAATGATAAACATTATTTCCTCTTATGATTCTGCCCTGTTTGCTGTCATTATGGACAGACCTGATAAGCCGGTCATCACACCTGAATATCATCTTCCCAAACAGTATTATCTCTTACTAAAGAAAGTAGAATTCTACTGTGCCCACCACCACTATGGAAAAGCCATGATGATCTTTGACGAGGTACACGAAGATGCTGACCGTAAAATAGCAGAAGCAACTACCGGTTTTCTATTTAAAACCAAATTCGGCCGCTCTTTTCATCATATATTAGAAATGCCCTTATTCGTCAGCTCCTCCGTAACACCTGCGATACAATTTGCCGATATCTTTGCCGGTATTGTAAGACATTATTATGAAAACGGACTCGATCAAAAAGGTCCGGAAACAGAATTTCAAGAATGGCTTGCACATCTTTTTTCCAAATTACATAAGCTTACAGAAAATAATTATATTTCTCAATTACATCATTTAGAATACGGATTTCAGAAGATAGGTAAAAACTTTTAAGACTCATTAAGACTCTGAATTTTAAAAATTGATTGACTTTTTATTAATTTGGTATATACTAATATTAAAGTTATATGTTGTTCCGTCCTGGAGCTGCATGTAACTTGTAAATTAAAAAGTATCGCACTTGCATTTTGCAAGTGCGATTTTTTTATTTACGCATTTTCCGTCCACATCCGTTGCAATATTCATCCTTCATGGAAACCCGGTTTCCGCAATCCGGACATATTGCGTAAATTGCAGTACCACAGACGGAACAGTAATTGGCCTTTCTAGGCTGCATCTTTCCACAGTTAGGACACAGTAAATGTAATTTTATATAAATCCAGAGGCAAAGCACCCCAAACAGATTCGTTACCAGTGTAAGCAGACCGAACAGCCATGCATTGGCTCCTACCTGCCATGATTTCGACACTGCATACGCTGTTGTATATAGCCAGTAGATACACAAAATAATCCAGAAGACAGCCAGCACACATCCTAAAAATACATAATCACCTGTTGTAAACGAAATGAGATTCTCCCAGTCCATTTCCTGCTTTCTCTCATGTTCCTGTTCTTTTCCTTCCCTGCCCTTTTCCTCATTCTGGAAATCCTGCTCCACGTTTTTATCTTACTTTTCCATGACTTCCATCTGACTTCTTATCTCTGTAATCCTGCTGCCAAACCGGATTCCTGTTCCGATACCGGCAGCAATACAAAAGATTACCAGACATAGAATCAGATTACAGAATCCTTTTTTCGGATTCATTCCCGTTACCTTTTCTTTGATCTTACTCATTTTCTGTTACCTCCTGTTCGTTTTCCATTGTTTTCCTTCCTGCTTCTTTTTCCTGTCTGCAAAGATATAGGACATCCCCAGCACCAGCGAGCATGCGATTAAAATATATTGTACAAAGACGGCATTCCCTTCAAAATCCATGAACGGATTATACCAGTCCAGAATATGAATTACGGCAAGCGCCAGACTACAGATGATACATACGTGAATCAACAAACCTTTTATCCTTCGAATAAATCTCATACTGCTTCACCCCTATCCCATGATAAAAATTCCATCCGGCACCTCATGCTCTGCCTTATACGGATGACTGATTACCTGATTCTGTAATGTCATAAAGGAACAATGTCCTCCATCGAGGTTATACGCCAGCTTACATCCCAGTTGTTCAAAGATTGCAGCCTCCTCCTGTAAGAACATTCCCCTGGAATAATCCGGTTCTCTGCCGTCTACCACCAGCAGGCAGTAATGTCCCGGCTCATAGTAGCCAATTGCGGTTCTTGGATGCGATTCCCTGATATAATCCCATGTCAGAAAATCCTTTTTCGCTTTTCCGTTCTCATCCAGCAGACTCGGCCCAAAGATCCAGCTCTGATAAGCTCCCTGATCGATGAGCGTCTGTGTATCCAGCTCCTGTGGCGAATAAATCTGCATGGAACCGTCCCAGTTTAAAACACAGGTCTCCATATCGGTTTTCTGGCTTCTGTAAATCACCCCGTTACGGATAATCGTTCCATTGTCCTGATGACGGTTGTTATTGTAGGAATCCCCGTTCACCGCCAGAACCGAACCTAATCTTGCAGACATATCGGTGAGCTTTTCGCTATAGCCATTTCCATAGGTATCCTGTGCAAATGCGGATTGAAAGCAGGTAATATCTCCGACATAAATGTCCGCTAACGTGTAGGCCACCCTGGTTCCATACTTTTTGTGTTTTCCCTTTTCCGTGTAATCCTTAATTCCGCTGTCATAGCTTCCCTTCGTAATCTGAATGGATAAATCCGGACTGGAATAGGACAGGTCATCCGCCACTACAGACGGGGTAAAATGGTCTGCAAATTTTGCATGCCAGTCCACAGCATCCCTTCTCACCGTGGTGGTAACCAGTCCATCACCTGTCATCTGGGATGGCTTTACTACCACAGACCCCTGCGTTACCTGTGCACTATCCGTATTGTTCTCTGTATCATTAACCAGAACAGAGGAGGCCGCCGCTTTGATGCCCTTTTGCGGAATCGTATAATTAATAATGTAAATTCCCAATAACAATAACGCTGCAATACTGATGTCCACAAAAACAATTGCTAATTTCTTTCCTGCTGCCTTCATAGCCTGTTATACTTCCTTTCGAAATTGTTTTGCAAAATATCTCTGTAAATACGGAAGGAATCCCTGAGTACATGGAAATGACTGCAACTGTTCTCTTTGTCATGGTAAATGGTCTTGATCGGAACCTCCAGCATCGGAATATCATGTTTCGCACAATAGAATAAAACGTTCGTTTCATATTCATACCGGGTTCCGCGAACTTGTAACAGGGAGTCGATCATTTCCCTTGGAAAGGCACGCAGGCCGGTCTGCGTATCCGATACCTTCACACCGCTTAAGAGATGAAATACTTCCCGCGTAATGGCATTTCCAAGTCTTGACTTTAACGGCATATCCGCTCCTATCTTCCGGACTCCCAGCACCATCGTGTTCTGCCTGTTATTTGCTTTCATCACAAGCTTCTCCATATCCTCCGGCAGATGCTGTCCATCCGCATCCATCACGCCTATGACATTGCAATCCCACAGATTTTCCTTAATATATGTTAAAGCCGTTTTAATGGCTGCTCCTTTTCCTTCGTTCTGTTCATGGTGCAGGACAATGGCCTCGTCACACAAGCGTTCAAACAGGCCGGCCTTTGAGGCCTCACTTCCATCGTCTACAACAATAACCTGATTGCCCAGATTCCATACCCGGTCAACAATATGGATTAAATTTTCATCCGGATCAAATGCCGGAATAATGATTGCTGCGTTCATCCAAACACTTCCTTTCTTTTCGGATCTGGATATACTTTACCAAATGAATCTATCTAAAAAGAGAGGAATATCTAAACAAAACCTAAAATATTATGTAATTCTTTTCTGCTTTCCCCGATAAACCCGGTTACCAAGCACAACGAGCATACTAAACAGAAGTAAAAAATAGAAGCTGATTCCTCTTGTTACATAGAGGGATGACATTAAATAAACCGAAGGAAAAACAGACTGAAACACCTTTTGATACATCACTTCCGTTATTCCCTGCGCACCCGGTATGGGCAGCATATCTACCGCAATATATACGCTGGCCTGAAGAAGGATAACAGTAACTCCATCCGTTCCTTTTAACCCCAATCCACGGTAAATGATATAGGTCAGCAGGAACACGCTGCCTCTCTGCAAAAAGGTCATACCGGTAACAACCAGAATTTTTTCTTTATTGGTCTTAAAGAACTTCATTGCACTCTGGTAGTGATCTACGAACTGAACGGTTCTTTTCTCCGCTTCAAAGTCTTTTTTTAATACTTTGATTTTCTCTAACCGGTTCACGATCCCGAGCAGGATCTTCTTCATCACATTCGGCAGGATCATAACGCCAAGCAGAACAAGGACTAAAAGGACATTTAACGATAGTCCCAGTAAATATATGCCAAAATAATCCTGCAGATAAATCCGGAGTGGTCCATACCAGAAGATAAGCATCCATACGCCAAACAGGACCAGTACGAACTTATAGATCACCGCAACAACCATGAGCACCACGGAACTGTCTGCCAGATCATTTCCGTCCTTTTTCATATAATAAAGCTGCATCGGCTGTCCCCCGGTTGCTGATGGGGTAATGCCGGAATAAAAGAAGCCAATGAAAGAATACGAGATGCAACGAAGCAATCCGCTTTTTCCCTTCAGGGAATGCAGCAGATAATAGATCATCATTCCTTCCGCACTCACAAAGAAAACTGAGATTGCAATTGCTCCCAGCAGATACGGAAAAGACAGTTTTTTTACAGACGAAAGGATGGCGGGCAGATCCTGCCCATAAAACACACTGTAAAAAGAAAGCGCCATGACGAGTACGAAAAAAAGGATCTCCATGGCGCGTTTCCGATAACTGCTAATGTTCATAGGCAGCCTCCAGTTCCCTGACAAAAACAGGATCTTTCTCATCGATCAGTTCTCTTAGCTTTCCTTCAAAAACCTTTTGTTTATCAGGGTAGAGATAAAAATCTTTCGGAGTAACCAGTGAAAAATGCTTCCCGGCAATATTAATTCCATTATCCTCCAATAATTTTGCAATATAAGAGGAGCAGGTAAAATGGTTTTTCTGGTAAAAGGCCTTTCCCAGAACCAGAGGAACCAATCCTGCAACCGCATAATGATACCGGTATCTGTTCTTATAGTCCTCCCGCAGCCTTCCTTCAATCTGCTCCCTTTGCATTTCACTTACCTCCAGCTTACAGATCATGTAGTCTGCATCCGGAAAGGCGCGGCAGATCTTATTCTTATCTTCCCGCTCAAATCCGGACAAGACAGGAATAAACGGGTTGCGTCTGCCCACGCTGTAGGCTTCTTCCAGCCCGGCATCCATGGAAATCACAACATGAATGTATTTTTGCTTCAGATATTTATGAATCATGCCTGCGAATAATCCCGGCGTATCCACAAAGGCAATAAAAATGTGTGCCATAATGATGATCCTTTCCTACTGAAATTGATAGATCTTCTTTGCAGCCCGGTACCCACCAAGCGTAACCTTCTTTCCGAGCTTCCCCGGAAGATACGTGAAGCCGCTTATTGTCATAAACCGCAGCCGGTAATACATGCCCTTATCCTCATTTTTGATTCTTTTCCACAATTTCTCTCTTTTTTCATATGCCTCCTCCGTACCGATTAACAGCAGATGGATGGAAGAAATCGCCATCATAATGGAGACGTTGCGGTACATATAGGCTGCCAGCTTCGGAGTTTTGTCTTTTACCTCTTTCAGATCCACGCAGTCTGCAACGAGTTCTGTCACCTTGATCTGCTGATCAATACGGTTCATCAGAACCTTTTCATTTACAGACTGATCCTCTCTTCCAAGAAAGTAATGATATAAATTCACATCCATATAATAAACGGATTCCACATTGGGAAGCGGCTGATAGGCAAAGAGATTATCTACATAAAAGGTGTGTTCCGGCAATTGTACGCCTGTCTTGCGAAGCAGATCTGTCCGGAAAATCAACGCATGCATGATCAGATATTGTGCCAGTCCGAAATGCTTTATTTCATTCCAGCCGCACATCTTCTGTTCCGGGAATACATTGTTATAACGCATCACACGATAGGAATTTTCCTCTAAATGATCGTATATATAATTAGTAATGAGTAAATCCGGCCTTCGGCTAAGTGGCTGGCTTTCTTCTGTCTCCGAATATTTCTTAAGTTCCCCAAGCACCTTTCCATAGGCCTCTTCATCCAGCCAGTCATCCGAATCCACAACTTTAAAATAGGTACCACTTGCAAGCTTTAATCCTGCATTTACCCCGGAGCCATGCCCTCCATTCTGCTTATGTATCACCTTCACAATGTCCGGAAATATCGTTGCGTACACATCTGCAATCTCTCCGGTATGATCGGTAGAGCCATCATCCACAATGATAATTTCTACCTCTTTGCCGCCCGGCAGCAGGGAATCGATACATCTTTTCATATAGTCCTGTGAGTTATAGCAGGGTACCACAAACGTAATGCATTTCTTCATTTCAGTTCTCACCTTTCTTTTTTCTCACCAACTTTATCAAATAACCTTCCGGCAGATACCCAAGATATCCGGCGGTAACTCCGACAACAATTCCACCCAGAATATCTGTCGGATAATGGACATAGAGATACAGTCTCGAAAAGGCGATTAAACCTGCCAGAACCAGTACCGGTTTCCACAGCTTCCTTTCTCCTGCAAAGAAAAGCGCGGCTGCAGATGCAAAAGACGCTGCGGTGTGTCCTGATGGAAATGAGAAATCCACAGGTCTTGCGATCAGGAGCTGTACCGTCGTATTCACATCGCATGGACGTATTCTTGCAAATACGTTTTTTAATATGACATTACACATCAGCACATCCACGCATAACGCCAGAGCCAGTATGACTCCGCTCTTTCTGGTCTTCGGAATCAGAAGCAGAACCGCGGCAAGCACAATCCAGATCATCCCTGCATTTCCAAATGCCGAAATCCACGGGATGACAACATCCCCCAAAGGTGTCCGGATGCTTTGTATCCAATCCAAAATCTGAAATTCCATGTTCATTCTTATGCCTTCCTTCTTAAGACCAGAAAAACCCTTCTGTCCTGTTTATGCAGCTATCATAACATGCTGCTTTAAACAGAACGAAGGGTTTTTCCTAAACAAATTCTAAACTATATAAAGTTGTACGACTATAAATACCGTTCCAGAAACTCCTCCAGCTGTGGAATTTCTCCAATCCAATAACAGCCTCCGTCCCTGCTTCTTTCCAGTAAATGCTTATTGTACAGTTCTCTTCGGAGAGTTGCCGGATCATGAAATGCTGTCCAGCGGTCAATCGCCTCATTGAGTTCTTTTTCTGTATATTCCCGTTTTTCCAGTTTGACTGCCAGATAATAAAAGGCAATCAGTTTCTTCTTATACTTTGAAGGAATGGCCGTTAATTGCCCCTGACTAAGAAACGGAGCGATTTCTTTCCAGCTCTCCTCTTCCGAACAGATCTCCGACAGGCGTTTATTCAATTCCGTACCATGCTGCTCAAACCAGCGCAGCAATTTCGCCGAAAGTTCTGCCTGCTCCAGATAAATCCCTCTGTTTCTGCTGTGAGCCTGATAATACTGTCCATAAAAATCACACACTGCCAGAAAAAAATAAAACAGATTGCCGGCATTCTCCACATCATACCGGTTTAAGGGTGCAATGCTCTGATATTCCTTTATATATTGAATGAGTGCTTCTATATCGATCTCACCATTTTTACACTCCGGTGCCATAAAAATATATGATCGGACAATTTCCCATATGTAAGGATGCACACAGGCACAGGTCCAGTCAATTACCCCGGCGATCCGGTTATCTTTCCACAAAAGCTGCGAGATCTGGTAATCCCCATGTGTATTTCCACAGGTAAACTCAGAAACTTCAAAATGATATTGGGGAAAATTCCTTAACAGCTCCATATTGCTCCTGATGTCACACTCATGCTCTGTTTGCCCATTCTCAATGGCAGCCTTTAAGCTGTTTTCATAGGAAGCAAGTGTCGCTTCCGGTGTCCGGTATGTAAAAAAGTCCTGCCCGATTCCTTCCGGCAAATCCTTCACCTCTTTTAACGCCAGATGAATTTTAGCCAGCATTTGCGCCGACTCCTTCTGACCGGATTCCGGTGCCTCATGATAAGCATATACCTCACCGTCAATAAATTTTTGCACATGGAACCGACGTCCCATTTCATCCATGGATATGACCTGATTCATTTTATTTTTGATGAATTCACTTGCCGGAATTCCTTTTTCAAGGAGTTTTTCACACACCTCCGGTTCCAGCTCCGGATGATTCATCGCATTGTCACTCGCATACTTTACCACATACTTCTGCTGATCTGCTCTTACAAAATAAGTAAGTGATCCTGCTCCCAGATCTGAGATTTCCATTTCTTCAATTTCGATCCCATATAACTTGAAGAGCCGCATTTTTAACTGTTCAAATTCCAGCTGCTTCAACAGTTCCAGCCTTGTGCAATCCAGCTTATGCAGAAGTCCTGCAATGTCAATCCGCTCACCCATCAGGAGCTCATTCACCGTAATCCCCAGAATCTCACACAAGGGCTGCATATAAGTCACTTCCGGTAAACCATTCCCACATTCCCATTTGGAAATCGTCTTTTCACTGATATCCAGTTTTTCTGCAAGCTGCCTTTGCGTCATATTTCTGTTCTTACGAAGCGCAGCAATAAATTGTCCTGTCTTTTTCTGATCCATAACCTCATCCTCCACCTGATTCGTCCGTTTTCCTTTTACGCCTTTATAATAGAGGTAACGATTCAGAAACGGAACCCACGCTCCGTAGAGTTAACACATTATTTCTTTGTTATTTCATTCATTAACTGCAATATGTACTAACCGATCCGCAACTCCTTCTACCCGCAAGAATGCATTTTCTGCCTTATCACTCACAAGCTTCTGGCTCCTGCCCTGTTCCACAACATGCCCGGTCTGTTCCCGCAGACTTGAAACCAGCTTCTGCATTCGGTCCGAGGTATCCCCAAGCTTCCGGGCAAACGTTTCAGTCTCTTCGCAGGCGTTTAAAACCTGCATTGCCATCTCTTTGGAATCGGTCTGCATTCTGCCGATCTGTTCGGCCTCCTGTCTGGCTCCTGTAATCTGGGACAGTCCGTCTTCAATGGATGTCACATTCTTCTTGTTTGCAGTCTGAACCTTTTCAAGCAGTTCTCCTATATTTCCGATAATCCCTTTGATGGATTCACTGGCTGTCTTGGAATTTTCTGCCAATACCCGGACTTCTTCTGCCACAACAGAAAAGCCCTTTCCATGTTCCCCTGCCCTGGCTGCCTCAATGCTCGCATTGAGTGCCAGAAGGTTTGTCTGTGATGTAATGCTACCTATGGTCTGTGCAAATCCGGATACCTCATTCATTGCATTCTGCAATCGTTCTATGGAATTTTCTGTATCTGTGGCTGTTTCACGCATTTTCTCCATGCTGGCAGCGGTATCTGTCATATAAGTAATGTATTCTCCCAGTTTTTCACAGGTATCTCCCGCAATTACTACCATCTGGCTGCTCTGCTCCCTGATATGCTCCGCATTGGCAAGTGCAGTTGTGGTTTCCTGATGCAATTCCACCGCAAGCTGCTCATTTCCGTCACAGTCCCGGAGAGTCTGTTCCGCAGCAGAGGTGATCTGCTCGTTCGTGCTGCGGAATTCCGCAATATGTTCCTTAAAGTTTCCGGTTTCTTCGTGTAGTTCGGTTGATGCCTGATTACACTCTTCCACAAGAACGGCTACCTTCTGTGTACTATTCAGATTTTCCAACACTCTTCTGGCACCCTCCGCTATCTTGACACATACCAGAGCCATCACGATGTTTTCAATCAGAAATCCTGCACTCCTGCTCACAAACCAGGTGAAATTTGTATCAAATTCCACCTGCTTTACCCCCTGTGAGCGCAAAAACAAGGAAAATACCAAAAAGAAATAACTGAATACCGCTGTCCGCAGCGTCAGCTTTTTATCATAATAAAAGATGCTGAATACCATCGGCAGCGCATAGGTCATATAAATTCCTACCGCCGCATTACTTGCCATAATGGTCAGCAGTCCACACAATGCAACAAGTACAATATACTTCAGCACATTGGACGGTACACCCACTTTATAAGCAACAGTGGGGCCCATCGTTACAATCAGACCAACCCCTGTCATAATCAGTAAATCGGAAATTTTAGACTGAAACAATCCGATTGCCGAAAAAAACATAATTGCCGGAAATGCCAGGATCAGCCAGCGTAAAATCCTGACCATATTTAAAGTTACCTTTACTTCATTTTCGTAAAAAAACTGATCATCTCTGTTCTCCATAATTTCTTTCTTCCCCCTTTAAATGTGTCGGTTCATTTTCATCCGGCTTTCCTTTTTCCGGCTTTTATGCGTGGCAGCACCTCTTTTTATTCGTTTAGTGCCCGGATCTCTTTATTTTTATACGAAGCACAGCTAATGAGAAACCCAAGCAGTCCGGTACACAAAAACATGCATGCCATGCCGCTTCCGTTTCCTGTTCCAACCACCTTTTCCAATATTGATACCATCGGAGCCTGCGACATCATAAATGGTTCAAAGACATAATCAGCAAGCACGCCTCCCAATAAAATACCAACCGGTATTGTACTATACTGTATGGCATTCCGCACAGCAAACACGCGTCCCTGCATCTCCTGTGGCACCTTTGAATACATAATCACGTTATTCGCCGCCATAATAAACGGAATCGGCAGGCTCGCCGCAATTCCGGCAATCGACCAGAATATACCATTTCTTCCGACTGCCATCAGAAGATCTCCAGACAGGAAGGACAATGCTGCCGAACCGTACATCATCCTTACCTTATTTGTTGTCTTCTTTTTCAGGGTGACAAGAATTCCTCCAAGAATACCTCCTGCTCCCATAGCTGCATTTACCAGGCCGAGTACCATATTATTTTCCCCGCTTCTTGCTAAGATCATTGGGGACAGAATATTTTCATAGGTCAACCTGGAAAAAAAATTAATTGCTGCCATTGTGAGCATCATTACGAGAAGTCCCCTGTTTTTCCAAAGGAACTGCCATCCCTGTGCCGTTCCGCTAAATATCGATGTGTTTGTGGCTGTAACCTTTTCTTCTTCCATCCTGATCAGAAACAGCAATACCAAAAACGCAGCCAGAAAGCTTGCAATGTCGATCAGCAGTACACTCCCCATTCCAAATACTCCATAGCAGAATGCCGCCAACACCGGACTTGCAATGGTAACCAGATTCATGGAAAAGGAATTCATCCCGCTCACCATCTCCAGTTTTTCCTCCGGAACCAGTTTAAACACCGCAACCGAAGATGCCGGCTGCTGAAATGCATTACTGCAGCCTACTACTGCATTTACGAGATAAATGTGCCAGATTTCCATTCTCCCGGCTATTGTAAGAAAAAGAACTGCCATTGTTCCAATAGCCGCTACACTATCTGCAATCAGCATAATCGCCTTCTTACTGTGTCTGTCCACAAAGCTTCCGGCAAATAAACTCAGAATAATATACGGTACATAATTGCAGAATGTCATAAGTGATACCGCAAAGGCCGAATGCGTCTGGCTATATGCCCATAATGTCAATACAAATCCCGTCATGGAACTGCCCAGCTGGGAAATGCTCTGTGTTACCCATAAAATAATATATCTATGAAATTGTTTCATTAAATTTTGCTCCTTTACTCTTTATCTTTTTCATAAAAAATAAAGGAGTAAAGCATCTAAGAGGATCACCCTCCTACAAATCACGGCTTTCACCGCCTTTCCTGTCTTATGTGCATACAGTTTATTTATATCCGATTTCTTCCTGCCTGTCTATTACTCACGACCTAAGATGCATAATTTGTGGGATAAGATGCAAAAGGCAGCTATTTTGATAGCTGCCTCGCATACCTGTGTCTATTGATATCCTGTTCTAATTTATTCTGACATTTTACAAACTCAAATTCCTGGCGGGGTTACCGCAACCCCTTTGTTCTTTGCAAACTCCAACAGTTTATTCAGATCTTCATATAATTTATTGTTAAGCAACAACTGACACGCATACGCAAATACAGCAAGTTCATTTTGATTCATCTCTTCCATCTTTCTACCGCCTTTCCGATTCTGCATTGTTTTATACACAATAGTATAGCGGATTTACTCTCTGTTTACAAGTTCCATATTCACTTTTTATTAGGAATTAGTTTTTGATATTTTGTATAAGCAATGTTTTTAGAATACACCATTTGTAAGAATTATAATTCAATATAATTACTATATCCCTGTCCGCTATATTTGTAAAGAAAAAAGAACAAACTCATTTTATAAAATGAATTTGTCCTTTTTAAAAACAAACAATTCCAGTTTCCTCATTGCTCATTCTAATGAATCAGAAAGAAGTTTTTTCTTCCGTTCGATCATTTCATCAATCTTCTCGATATACAGTCCCACATCCTTCACATTATCGCACCGCTCGATTCTTCCATCCGGATAAACCCGCTTGGTGATCGAACCCGCTCCAAGGGCTACGATGGTCTGTTTCTCCTCCATGATCAGAATGTTATAAATGCCAAAGTTTCCCTCTGTCGCATACCCAACGTTTTCAAAGTTACCGGACATGTTTTTCTGGCGGTAGAGATAATACGGAACCATCCGAAGCTGCTTTGCACCTTCCATGGCAATCTTCATGGTTTCTTCCGTGTTGTTCAGCATGGAAATTCCCTTTTCCTCAATCCACTGGCTGAGCTTCGATGCCCGTTTAATGGCAAGGGAATGTACCGTCAGGCTATCCGGCTGCATCGCCACAATTTCATCGATCGTATGCTGCACTTCGATTTCCGTTTCCTCCGGGAGTCCTAAGATAATATCCATATTAATGTTGGTAAATCCAACCTCCCTTGCAAGGCCAAATGCTTCCTTGACCTGCTCTACGGTGTGGCGTCTGCCGATCAGATCGAGCGTCTTCTGGTTCATGGTCTGCGGATTCACGGAAATTCTGGTAACTCCATGCTTCTTTAAGACCTCCAGCTTGTCTCTCGTAATACTGTCCGCTCTTCCCGCTTCAACCGTAAATTCCTGTAAATGGAACAAATCCAGTTTCTCTTCGATATAAGAAAGAAGCCTTTCCAACTCCGGTGCTTTCAATGTAGTCGGCGTACCTCCGCCAATATAAATCGTATCCAGAATTTTATCCTGATAAAAGCTGCTTACAAAGTCAATTTCCTTTTCCAGTGCCGTTAAATATTCGGATACCCGCTTTTCCCAGGAAAAGATCGGATAAGAGGTAAAGGAACAGTACAGACAAGTGGTCGGGCAGAACGGAATCCCAATGTAAAGGCTGTATCCGTCTTCATAATGAAGGGTATCAAGCAGGGCCTTTTCCCTTCGGGCAATCTCAATGGCAAGCTTTCCCTTTTCCTCACTGATGAGGTACGTGTCCTGCATATACTGCATGATCTCCTCATCCGTAACACATTCTTCCATCATCGTCATTGGAATTTTCGTCGGCCGGATTCCGGTCAGGGTTCCCCAGGGAAGCTTCTTTCCGGCATGTTCGGAAAGGGCTGTATAAATCAGCTTCTTTAAGCAGTTTTTGATGTGCGGACGGTCCATGCCGTCTTCCAGTTCTACCTTATAACCACCGAAATCTGATCTTCCCCTGCCGCCATCCACAATACTCATGCGGATCATTTCCGGCTCAAAATCAATTTTCAGATCTGGAAGTCCCTCATCGGAACTCACAACATCCTTTTCATCACAATCCGGCACAAAGACCTTGATGTCCTGTGCCGGATAAAATGCTTTTACCAGAGAATGAATATCGTATTCATATCCGTTCTGATTCACGAGTACACTTAATAAATTACTCATCTTTTCCTCTTCTCATTTCGATTAAAGAAATGCATTATATTTTCTCTCATGTCCGATACTGGTGCGTTCCCCATGTCCCGGGTATACGGTCACATCATCAGGAAGTACCATGAGCTTTTCACGGACCGATCTTACCAGCGCACTCATGCTGCCTGTCGGGAGATCGGTTCTTCCCACGGAATCCTGAAATAGCGTATCTCCGCTGAGTAACACCTTTGCTTCTTCAAAATAATAACAGCAGCTCCCTTTCGTATGTCCCGGTGTAGCAATCACTTGAAACTGCATCCCGGCGATTTCAACCTTTTCTCCATCCTTCAAAAGGACATCGGGGGTAACCGTACATGGTCTGCCTACATCTCTTGAAACGTTTAACGCATCACTTTCACATAGCTCTTTTTCGCCCTCATAGGCATATACCCTGGCGCCACTGCATTTTTTCAGGCCTTCCACACCCCAGATGTGGTCAAAATGTCCGTGGGTAAGACAGATTGCAGCTACATGAAAGCCCATCGCGGTAAGCTGCTGATACAGAAGCTCTCCCCGGTCTGCCGGATCAAAGGCGATCACATCCTTCTTTCCTTCTTCATATACATAGTAAAAATTCGTCTCACACACACCTAATGTAAATTTATCAACCTTTAACTCTGCCATAAGCTTCCTTTCCAGACTGTCTCATTACCTGTTTCATCAGCCTGTGGTTCTCTCAATATCCATCACGCTTTCAATGCTGCGTAATTTATCTACCAGCGTATTCAACTGTTCCCTGCTGTTGATTTCAAAAGCAATGGCAAGTGTCGCATAGCCCTGCTTATTCACTCTCGTATTAAGGCTCCGGATGCTGATGTTCTTCTCGGTAAGAATCTTCGTAATATCTGCGAGGAGTCCGTTCCGGTTCATGGCATAAATCTTAATCTCTGCAATATACTTCTCGTCTCCTGCATCCTTCGCATTGTCTTCCCATTCAGCATCAATGAGGCGCACTCTTTCCATCTCCGGAAGATTGATGATATTAATGCAGTCGGTACGATGAATGGAAACGCCGCGTCCTCTCGTCACAAAACCAACGATCTCGTCTCCGGGAACCGGCAGACAACACTTGGAAAAACGTACCGCCAGATCGTGCATTCCCTTTACAACGATGCCGCTCTTGGATCTCATATGCGGGATGTTCTTCTGCTGATCGTTTTCTGCGACCGCCGCCAGAACCTCTTCGTTCGTCAGTTCCTTCTTATGGTCCTTTTCATAAAGCTCGAGCATCTTATTGATGATCTGCCCTTCCTTTAAGCCGCCATGTCCAACGGCTGCAAGAACCGACTCCCAGTCATGGAAGCCATATTTATTCATAATCATATTCATGTATTCCGGCACCATAATTTCATTGGTGTCGATCACCTTCGCCTTACAGTATGCCTGTAAGAGCTCACGGCCTTTTACGATATTTTCTTCTTTGAATTCATTCTTAAACCACTGGTTGATCTTGCTCTTGGCCTGGGTACTCTTCACCACATTCAGCCAGTCCCGGCTCGGTCCCTTGGAATTCTGGGATGTCATAATTTCAACCCGGTCACCATTCTTAATCTCATAATCAATCGTTACGAGCTTTCCGTTTACTCTCGCACCGATCATCTTGTTGCCGACCGCACTGTGAATGCTGTAAGCAAAGTCAATCGGTGTAGAACCTGCCGGCAGGTTCTTTACTTCTCCGGTCGGGGTAAAGCAATAGACACTATCGGAAAACAGGTCAAGATCGCTCTTTAACAGGTTCATAAATTCCTTGTTATCGGACATATCCTGCTGCCATTCCAGAATCTGACGCAGCCAGGATAACTTCTCTTCCTCAGAATCCTCGATCTTTTTCCCATCGGAAGCAACCTTATATTTCCAGTGCGCTGCAATACCGTATTCCGCAGCCTTATGCATTTCATAAGTACGGATCTGGATTTCGAAGGGCTGCCCGCTCTTACCGATCAGCGTCGTATGAAGGGACTGATACATATTCGCCTTGGGCATGGCAATGTAATCCTTGAAACGTCCTGGGATCGGCTTATACATTTCATGAATGACGCCAAGTGCTGCATAGCAGTCCTTGACGGTATTTACAATAATACGGACCGCGAACAGATCATAGATCTGCTCAATGGATTTATTCTGGTTCTTCATTTTCTTATAGATACTGAAAAAGTGCTTGATACGCCCATCAATATGGGCTTCGATTCCGGCATTTTTAATATGTTCGCTGACTTCATCCACGATGTCCTGAATGTATTTCTCACGTTCACTTTTGCGGATTGCGATTTTATCTACCAGATCGTAATAAGCCTCCGGCTCGAGATATTTTAAAGATAAGTCATCTAATTCTACTTTGATTTTGGAAATACCAAGACGCTGTGCAATCGGAGCATAGATTTCCTGCGTCTCTCTTGCAATACGCTGCTGTGCCTCCGGCTTCTGGTATTTCAAGGTACGCATATTATGAAGGCGGTCTGCCAGTTTAATCAGAATCACCCGGATATCCTTCGCCATTGCAAGGAACATTTTACGGAGGTTTTCTGCCTGCATTTCCAGTCGGTCCGGCTTGCCGTCCTGATCGGTGGACAGATGCAGATTCTGCAGTTTGGTAACGCCATCTACCAAAAGGGCTACCTCCGGGCCGAAATCCTTCTCGATTTCTTCCCCCGTCATAATGGTATCTTCCACCACATCATGTAAGAGTCCCGCTGCAATGGTTTCCTGATCCATTTCAAGGTCTGCCAGAATGATTGCCACACATAAGGGATGCACAATGTAAGGCTCTCCGGACTTCCGCACCTGATCCTTATGTGCCTGATAGGCTACATGGTATGCCTTCTCAATCAGGGAAATGTCATCGGATGGATGGTATTTACGCACACGTAAAATAAGATCCCGATATAGCTGCTCCGGACTTTGAAATTCCTGAATCGATTCGATCCGACCGTCGTCGAATACCATCTCGCTCTTAACCTGTTCACCTGTTGTCTTACTGGTATCCTTTTCTTCTGTCATTCTACCACCCTTTAGCATTTCTTAGCGCCAAATGCCCTTTGACTCTAATGTTACCTATTATGATATCCATATTATTATATATTTATTTATGAGTGTAGTCAATCCGTGAAGAGGTTAGTTGTTTTCGCGGCTCTGTCTTATATAGACAATCATAATAAAAAGAAATAAACATCCCATACCGTCCAAAGTGAGGATGTCTATTTCTTTAGATAATCATTAATTCACTGAGGGCAAATCGGAGTTACATCCGATTCACTTTCTGAGTAAATTATACATGAGGGTACTTGAAAAAACAAGTACCCTCTTTGATTTTTGTGCAGATGTAAGCGTGTAAACAGCCTTGATGCTTAGCCACATAAAGAGGTGATACCTCTTTATGTGGCTACCGCTTACAGCGGTATACAATTAAAAAGGGAAGCCCCCTTGTGAGCTAGCTCACATTGGGCTTCCCTTTTAATTGTGCATCGGCTGTTTATACGCTTACATCATTCCCATTCCGGCGCCGCCTGCAGGCATTGCAGGGGTGTCTTCCTTGATGGTAGCGACTACGGATTCGGTTGTCAGTAAGGTAGAAGCTACGCTTGTTGCGTTCTGAAGTGCGCTTCTTGTTACCTTGGCAGGATCAAGGATACCTGCAGCAACCATATCTACGTATTCTTCTTTTAATGCATCAAATCCTGTTCCTACAGGAGATTCTTTTACTTTGTTGATGATAACGCTTCCTTCCAGTCCTGCGTTTGCAGCGATGTGGAACAGAGGAGCTTCCAGTGCCTTTAATACGATCTGTGCACCGGTCTTTTCATCACCTTCAAGGCTGTCAGCAAGCTTTTCAACTTCCTTGGATGCATGGATGTATGCGGAACCACCACCACAGATGATACCTTCTTCTACTGCGGCTCTGGTAGCTGCAAGTGCATCTTCGAGACGAAGCTTTGCTTCCTTCATTTCAGTTTCGGTTGCAGCACCTACACGGATGACTGCTACGCCGCCTGCAAGCTTTGCAAGTCTTTCCTGTAATTTTTCTCTATCGAAATCAGAAGTGGTTTCTTCGATCTGTTTCTTGATCTGGCTAATTCTGGCTGCGATTGCATCCTTATCACCTTCACCATCAACGATAACGGTGTTTTCCTTCTGAACCTTAACGGATTTTGCACGGCCTAACTGAGCCATGGTAGCTTCTTTAAGATCAAGACCAAGCTCTTCGCTGATTACCTGACCACCTGTCAGAATAGCGATATCTTCCAGCATTGCCTTACGTCTGTCACCATAACCGGGTGCCTTAACAGCAACCACATTGAAGGTTCCACGTAATTTGTTTACGATCAAGGTAGTAAGTGCTTCGCCTTCGACATCTTCTGCAACGATTAAAAGCTTTGCACCGGACTGAACGATCTGCTCTAACAGAGGAAGGATTTCCTGAATGTTGGAGATCTTCTTATCGGTAATCAGGATGTAAGGATTGTCAAGAACTGCTTCCATCTTATCCATATCGGTTGCCATGTATGCGGAAATGTATCCTCTGTCGAACTGCATACCTTCTACAAGGTCAAGCTCGGTCATCATGGTCTTGCTTTCTTCAATGGTAATAACGCCGTCGCCGGATACCTTTTCCATTGCATCTGCAACAAGCTTACCAACTTCTTCATCACCGGCAGAAATAGCTGCTACTCTTGCGATATGCTCTTTACCGTTTACCTTGGAACTCATCTTTGCAATGGCTTCTACTGCACAGTCTGTTGCTTTCTTCATACCTTTACGAAGAATGATCGGGTTCGCGCCTGCTGCAAGGTTCTTCATACCTGCATTTACCATGGCCTGTGCAAGTACGGTTGCGGTTGTTGTACCATCACCGGCTACATCGTTGGTCTTGGTTGCTACTTCCTTAACGAGCTGTGCACCCATGTTTTCGAAGGAATCCTCTAATTCGATTTCCTTTGCAATGGTAACACCATCGTTTGTGATTAACGGAGCGCCATAGGATTTATCCAGAACAACGTTTCTTCCCTTAGGTCCAAGTGTTACTCTTACGGTATCAGCTAACTGATTGACACCAGCTTCTAATGCTGCACGGGCTTCTGCCCCATATTTAATTTCCTTTGCCATGATTTTTTCCTCCTAAAAATCTACTAAACTATTTTTCTTTCATTTCCTTAATAATGAAATGCTTTTTCCTACTGGATCACTGCAAGAATATCACTCTGCTTTACAATGATATATTCTTCGTCTTCGATCTTCACATCAGTTCCTGCATATTTGGAATAAATAACCTGATCTCCAACCTTTACTTCCATCTTGATTTCCTTGCCATCTACGACTCCGCCGGGGCCTACTGCAATAACTTCTGCCTGCTGGGGTTTTTCCTTATTCTGTCCGGGTAATACGATGCCGGATTTGGTGGTTTCTTCTGCAACTAACTGTTTCAGAACAACTCTGTCTGCTAATGGTACTAATTTCATGATTTACTGCCTCCTTGTTATATCTTAAAAATCTTTATGTTCCTTTGTCTTATTAGCACTCATTTATATTGAGTGCTAACATCTAAATCATATATTAAATTTATATGCCTTCCTTTGCAAATTGTATCACAATGCTATATGTTGTATTTTCTTTTATTTTCTCTTGTTTTCTCTTTTTTCCTTTTATTTTTGTATTAGATGCGTTTAATTTATAAAAACTTTGTGAACAAATAATATAAAAAAAGTAAAAACAGATGACCATTTTATTCCAATAGCCATCTGTCTCATTCATTTCTTATGATTACAATTGTTACTATACTTCTTGTACGGTCATAACTATCGTATTATTTTCCCTTGCCCTCAAGGCGTTCCCGGTAACCCGGTGCCTGCTTCATGGCAAGCTTATCTTCAAACATTTCATACTGTGCATCGGAAAACAGTTCCTGTACCGACTGCTCGATGTTATCCTTATAAACAATACCGATTGCTGCAGACGGTGCCAGCTTCTCATCCTCATAGCTTACGCAGCGTTCCTTAATTCTGCGGGCGTAATCTTCCGCTTCTCCCTCTTCTGCCATTGGAATCAGGACTCCGAATACATCTCCGTCAATTCTTCCAATTACAAAATAAGGGCTTGCCTCTTCCCGTACGATATCCGCAATAATCCGGATCAGACGGTCGCTTTCTTCATCTCCGAAGTGGTCATTCGCATACTTCCAGTCATTGATGTTAATTTCAATCACCGCTACCGGAACAATTTCGGAACGATCCACAATCTGCATTCTTTTTTCAAAATAATCATTCGCAAATACGCCGGTCAGTTCATCCATACGTGAGGACTGCTCCTTCTGTTTTGCTTCGTCTTTCCCTTCCAGATCTTCCATGTACTCTACAACCAGTCTCATATCCTCCGCGCTGGAAATCGGGAAACTATTCATACTCTCTTTTCTCTTCTGATCCATAAAACCTGTATTATGCTCCATGCCAATACCCCCGTATCGTTGTTTTTCATTTGTAGCATATACAATAAGTATATCCTTTCCCGATACGGAACGCAAGACCTTCCATTACTTTCTTCCCATCACATCTTGCATTACATTTTTGGGGCCGAAACCTTACGGATCGGGCAGCACTTCAGGAGGCGTCCTTCTTCCATGCGTACCACGCCGGTACAGCATTCTGCGATAAATTCCGGATCATGCGTAATGACAAAAACACTCTTTCCCATCTCCTGCAGCATTTGAAGCACCCGGGCTACACTCTTCATATGCTGCAAATCCAGTCCGCTTGTCGGCTCATCAAAGATCAGAATGGAACGGTTTGAGGCGATCGCAGACGCAATGGCAACACGCTGCTTCTGCCCGCCGGATAATGCCATGGGATGCGTTTCTTTATACTCCGAAAGATCCAGCAGCTTAAGAATCTCTTCGATCCGCTCCCCGTTCTCTTCTCCCGGCAGACTGATGGCAATTTCCTCCTCCACACTGTCCGTAAACAACTGATGGTTGGCATCCTGCATTACCATATAACAGGTGTTGAGCCTCGCCTTAGCGTTGAGACTTTCTTCTGCCGTCTTGACCATGCCGCACTTCTTATTGAGTCCGCACAGAGTCCGTGCAAATGTGGATTTCCCGGCTCCGTTGTTTCCGATGATCCCCACAATTTCTCCCTTCGGCAGCTCTGCTTCTTTGATATGCAGAATTTCCTTCTGCCGTGGATAGGCAAAACAGAAATCCCGAAGCTGATACGATTCCTTTCCGGCTTCTTCCTCTGTCTTTTCCCATAAATGGTCGATACTCAGGGCCCGCAGTCCCATCCTCTGCCGTTCCGTTTCCGGCAGAAGTTCAAATTCCTTGGCAGAATAATCCTTTACGATTCTTCCCTTCTGCATATAAACGAACCGGTCGGCAATTCCGTTCAGATAATAAAGTCGGTGCTCGGAAATCACAATCGTTTTCCCCTGTTCTTTCCACATTTTAAGAATCCTGCTAAGTTCCTCAATCGAAGCAAGATCCAGATTGGAGGAAGGCTCATCCAGCACCAAAAGCTCCGGGTTTACCATTGACACGCCCGCGCAGGCGATCTTCTGCTTCTGTCCACCGGAAAGATGAAAAATGCTTCGGTCAAGCAGTGGCTCTAAATGAAACTGCTCCGTTGTCCTTTGAAGCCTTTCACGGATTTCTTCTTCTTTCATCCCGAAATTTTCACAGCCAAACGTAAGCTCACTTGTGGTATCCACATTAAAGAACTGGGAACGGGGATTCTGGAACACGCTTCCGGTTGTCTTTGCTGTCTCATAAAGCGGCCGTTCCGAAATATTCTCCCCATTCATCCACACTTCTCCTGTGAGCTTTCCTTCGTAATAATGCGGAATCAGTCCATTCAGGAGGCGCGTGACCGTGGTTTTGCCACATCCGCTTTCTCCACACAATACCACCACTTCTCCCTGCCGGATCGACAGGTTCATCTCTTCAATACTGTTTCCGTCCTTATTTCCGTCTGCATAGGAAAAGTTCACATTCTTAATTTCAATCATGTTACATCTCCTCTTTTCTGTTTCACTCTTCCTACAGAAAACTTTGCAGGGCAAAAAGAAGCAGACTTCCAATACACAAAGCCATTCCCACAAAATCCTGTAAGTGAAATCCGATTTTGCACATATTGGTGCGCTTCCCCGGGCAACCCAGCCCCCGCGTCAGGGCTGCTGCCGACAGTTCATCTCCGATTTTAATCACTGAGATCATCAACGGTACAATCCGGTATTCCAGCATGGCTGCCGGCTTTTTGCCACCGAAACGGATCTGGCGCATCCGCATGGCATCTGCGATTGCCGCATACTCCTCCCCGATCGTCGGGAAGAAACGGAAAATGACAGAAAGCGGAATCACAATCTTCTCCGAGACATGCATCCTTTCCATTGCCGCAATAAATTCACTCACTGATGTGGTGGATAAAAAGAAGGCTCCCATCATAATTCCGGGAGCAAACTTCGTCATAATCGAGCAGAATGCCAGTATCAAAAAGGAAAGAGTTCCTTTTACCCACTGAATCGCTGCCTGTTCCAGTACAAAACACAGGATATAGAAAAGCAGATATTTCCCTGCCGTCCGGAAGCGTCGCTCCGACAGCAGAAGCAGAAACGGCACAAGACTCAGCACCACACGCAGTCCCTTCATGACACCCACGCTTCCACCTCCAAGCATCAGCGTAGAGATCGTCACCAGTAAAAAGAGCTTTGTCCGCGGATCAAGCTGTAAATAACGCCGTTCCCCATCATATGTAAAAAATGTCGATTCCATTAAGCAATTCCAGCTTTCTTAAAATGCTTCTTAAGGAGTGCCTTGCCAATCAGTCCTCCTACGAGTGCAAATCCAAAGATACTTGCAATAACAAGGATAAAGCTCCATGCCGGCATGACGGACATGACACGGTCTGCATATTCCTCACTGAACTGACTTGCGAAATCGGCTCTCGCCTGTTCTGCCATAAAATACATCGGAATATAGGTTCCAACCATCCACAGACTGAATACGGCATAACCAATCAGTCCCTTTTTAAAGCTCTTGTATTCTCCGGACTTCATAATAAAATCTGCTGCCAGACCAGACACCAGTCCACAGG
>CAVHRK010000035.1:0-3517 GCA_963638365.1 Anaerobutyricum sp.
TACTATTTTATGCTGTTCCGTTGCATTTATACACTTATAGTTTTTCTTAGATGCTCTAGTATCATTAATTTCTATTTTAGCAAATCTAGTATTCAAAAAAAATATGTGAACAATCATAACTCTTTGCCTTTTTAATGATATTACCCTCATCACTCACACCCGTAATAGAAAATATCAATCTCCAATTATCCGCATCAAATGATGTATTCAACTTTCATGGTATTATTTAATGCATCACAAAATCTATTAAAGTCTGATTCTTCCAACTGAATCCGGAGTTTGACATCATGTAGGAATTTACCTCTTGGATACATAATCCAATATCTAACAGTAATTGTATCCGGTATTATATCCGTAGAATTTTTCATCTCTTCTATAGTAAACTGATTCTCTGTCTTCCCTGTCTTTCTTAATATTCCAAACTATTCTCTTTCAGTAAGAAATCAAACAGATTCAATATCAAAATTCCCGATTCGTTGTAATGCGTAGGTCCATCCTTTACAATAATTATCTTCTTAAATGAATCACTAATATTTTGAAGCGGTAACTGTTCCTGTTCTTCCTTTTCTTTCGTAGACAAAGCTAATGCAGATTGAATATATAATCTCTTAGAGCCTTGATTGCATACAAAATCTACTTCCAACTGCTTTTGTGCCTTTTTCTTGTCCTCATTGCAATAGTTAAATTCAACCATGCCAACATCAACATTATACCCTCTTATAAGAAGTTCATTATAGATGATATTTTCCATAATATGTGTTTCTTCATACTGTCGGAAGTTGATTCTAACATTTCTCAAACCGCAATCTGTAAAATAAAACTTCATTGGCGTAATCAGCTTATCCAAATATAGATTTCTTTCCATCACCAATTACCACTATTGAAAATTTAGTCTCCATTTCTACTTTCTTTTCAGTATTTTATCCTGATATGTAACTTTTATTCTAATGAAATTACCTTTATCTCGCAAAGCGACCATCATTCTCCCAAGAGCACCGCAAAATTGTGAGAAACATCGACTATATGAAACTATGCTCTTAATCTCGGCGTATATGAATTTGTATGAACAAAATCTGTATTTACCCTTACTCAAATAGCAAGAAAAGATCATACATAGGCCGTGCAAGCTTACTGTCGGAATTTAATATTCAATAATCTCTAAATTGTGATACAGTTGATAGAGTTTACTTATAGAGGTCTTCCAGCGTTATCAGCTTAACTTCGCCACGCTCTTGTGCCTGAAGAAGTCCATCTGTAAATCCGCCTTTAGAAAAGATATAATAATGATAGTTGCTGCCTTTTCCGAAAACCGATGCATAATCCCTGATCAGTTCCAGTTCATCCACACCAATTTTTTCGTTTCGATATTTACACGAGCCTATGATATAGTCCCTACCCTCAACAGGCGTTCCAACGATATCAATCTGTATCTGCTTTTTCTTTTTGGGATCTGTTCCCCACCATTGACCGATTTCACTCAGCTCAATGGGAAGGGCATCCGAATAATAAAGCAAATAATCCCGACACATCTTCTCAAAAATCAGGCCCATATAATCAGGAAGATACTGTTTCACCGCATGTGGATAGGTCTTTGCGATTCTACCCGAGTCGATGGCACTCATATTGACCGTCACGAACCGATACCAGAATCGGAAGAAGTTATCCGCCAACAGATAGATGGTTTTTTTGCCCGGTTTTTCAGTGATCGGAGTATCTTTCTTGACAATACCAAGGTCAATCAGTGTTTTCAGATACTTCGATATGACCGAATTCTCCTCACCAACCTTCATCTTGATATCATTCATTCGAGAAGCACCCTCTGCAATCGCTTTAATGATTGCATTATAAATGGCCGGCTCCCGGAGTTCCTGCTTCAACAGATTTCCCGGCTCTTCATACAGATAGCTGGATCGATCGAAGAAGTTATCCAACAGAGCCTCATCCACACTATCTCTCACATCCAGTTTGTTGATATAGTGAGGAACTCCTCCCGTGATTCCATAAATTAGGGAATTGTCCTCTGCAGACAGATTTGGATGGAATATAGCAGTTTCTTTATAATCGAGGGGTTCAATCTTGAACTGACCAGTTCTCCTACCATAGAGCGGACTTTCCTTACCGAGTACCTGACTCTCCATAAAACTCATAGACGATCCGCAGAGAATCAGGTACATCTTTGACTCCGTCCATTTGTGATCGATGATATGCTGTAGCATTGCTGAAATAGCAGGCTTCGCTTTCGCAAGGTAAGGATACTCATCAATAACAACGATGATTCGTTTCCCCTTCGAAAGTGCTGTCAACTCATCCAGAGCATCTTCATAAGTCTTGAACTCAGGTGCAGACTCCATATCTGGTCGCTCATAGCTCATAATCGACTTCGAGAGAGCCTCCAGGTTTTCCTTCCCTGTTGTATTCAAAGCAGAGAAAAAAATAGTCGGCTTATCCTTACAGAACTCATTGATCAGTGCTGTCTTACCAACACGCCGTCTGCCGTAGATGATGATGCACTCAAACTTATCACCCACATACCGTTTATTCAGCTTCCACAACTCATCCTCACGGCAATAAAACTGACTCATCTACTCACCTCCAGTAATTATACTCACAAGAAAGTAACTCATGAGTTACTTTCTTGTGAGTATAATAAATCGGATAGCTTGGAAAGTCAAGTAAAGCTTGATAATGGTATCATCCAAAATATTCCTGTATCAGAATCTTCAAAGCAATAATAATGAGGTCTGTTTCCTGTCTTCTATCAACTTTGTTCTTCTAGGTTTTCAATTTCTCTACGGATTTGTTCACCCGCTGCTTCTATTCCATTATCAATATTGATATATATAATTCCAGATATATCATTTGGAAGTTCTAACTTCCCTTTATACAACAAAATAATCTGTCCACTTTTCCTTCCCAGTTTTCCTAAGAAATAACCCATTTCAAAGATAACATTTTGTCTTGCACGGTAATTATTGTTATCTGTATATTTATCATCTGGTGTTAACAATACAAATATTAATTTACATTCTTTGGCATATTCTTCAAATTTTTCAATGATAGTTAATCCCTTAGATGCTTTCTCTGCCAATATAACAGGTTCTTCCATCTTCAACGTATTCTGAATATAATTTTTTAAGGATAATTTAGCTTCTTCATCATGTCCATGTACAATAAATGTTCTCATTTTTTCTCTTGTTTTCTCCTTTGGCACTATTATATTTTTATTTTCCCTATGTTCAAACAAATCATGAATAATTTTCTTTTCTTTCCATAGAAGCAGTTTATCAATTTTACAATCATCAATATATGAATATAGAGATTGACCATTGTAAGTTGTACCAGCCAACTTCCTACATATTTTTTCATAACTAATATGATCATATCCAGTAGGCAATATATCGTTTGCTTGTGGCATAAGGAAAATATCTTTAAAACATACTGCATTAAATTCCTTAAGGAAACTATTAATATAAGATTGCGTTATAACTTTATTTATAATTTCTTTAGCTTTATCTTC
>CAVHRK010000036.1:0-18454 GCA_963638365.1 Anaerobutyricum sp.
GGTATGCACGGTGGTGTGAGAGGACGGCGGCTAATCACCGCCTCCTACTCGATTTGCGGTGTATATGAGAAAATGATCGGGTGGATCACTTTTGATTGTTGGTAGAAACAGGTGGAGTTATTCATGTTTTCGTTGTAAATCAAACAGTTATGGAATAATAGATAGAAAATCGTATGTTGCATAATAAAAATCAGTATGTTAAAATCACTTCAAAGCATAGAGTTTTCTTACCACAGAAAATAGATCATTTCTCTGTTTTTTGTGACTTTGAGGAGAAGTTCTCCTGTCTTATTCAGGTGATGCATGTACCTGATATTCTTACAGATCAGAAAATCCGTGCTTTTATTCCAAATCAACAATTATATAAGCAGGAGATTTTCTATACCCACAGGACTCCTGCAGTTTAAGGAGGTATTTATGGGAAAGTATGATCTGTGTATGAAAGAATATCTGCAGAACAAGGAGCACTTTGCTGATCTTTTTAATGGGTGTTGTTTTCTGGGAAAACAGGTTATTAAGGCAGAGGAGTTACGTGAAGCATCTGAAAGTTATGTGGAGAATGGAGATGCGGAAAGCATAGATACAAAGTCACAATCTTTTCGGGATATTAAAATGCAATTGAATTCCGGAATGGTTTTACAGGTACTTGCTGTTGAAAATCAAAGCTATGTTGATTATGGAATGCCTGTCCGGTGTATGGATTATGATGTGGCAGAATATAAGAGGCAGATGAGGGAGAAAAAACAGCATTTTCAGAATCTATTGAAGCAGTTGGAGAAGAAGGATCGTTTGGCCGGATTAGCAATTACTTATGCAGAACGATTATCTGGGATCAGGAAGACGGATCGGCTGCACCCGGTGTATACGATCTGTTTATACAGCGGTACAGAACCATGGGATGGTCCGAGGAAACTGTCAGACATGATGATTTTTGGCCTGTGTGATGAGTGGAAAGAGCTTTTTGCAGATTATCCGGTTCGATTATACTGTGTGAATGAGCAGTCTGATTTTAGTCATTTTCATACAGAATTAAAAGAATTGCTCCGGGCAATGAATTGTAGAAAAGATAAATTAAAGTTAAAGGAGTTAATGAAGGACGAAGCATATGCACACCTGTCGGAGGATACCTGGCAGGCGGTAGCAATTATGACAGATAGTGCACGTATGGTTGCAAAAATGAAGAATTATAAAAGAAACGAAGAACAGGGGGGATACGATATGTGTCAGGCAATGGAAGAATTAATGCAGGATTATTGGAATGATGGCAGGGCAGAAGGTAAAGCAGAAGGAACGAGAACTGTGGTTTTGAATATGTTGAAAAGAGACTTTCGTACAGAGGAAATCTGCAGTCTGGTGGAATGCGAAGCTTCTTTTGTGGAAGAGCTGAGAAAGAGCATAAAGAAGATATAGAACGTGTTGATGAAAGATAGAACAGGAATTGGGAAGTAGTCAGTGATGCAGAAGCAATATGATATGTTTGAAAAAGCTTATGAAGAATGCAGGCTTTGTCCGAGAGAGTGTGGGGTGAACCGGAAGGAAGGACAGAAAGGGTTTTGTCAGATGGATGGGACACTACGGGTGGCAAGAGCGGCCTTGCATATGTGGGAGGAACCATGTATTTCCGGGGAAAGGGGTTCGGGTGCCGTATTCTTTTCCGGATGTAACCTAAGGTGTGTCTATTGTCAGAACTTTGATATTGCAGCTGGCACAAGAGGAAAGGAAATCAGCAGGGAGAGACTGTCAGAAATCTTTCTGGAGCTGCAGGCACAGGGAGCAGCCAATATCAATCTGGTGACACCGGATCATGATCTGCCGGATATTGTATGGGCGCTCATCAGGGCAAAGGAGCAGGGGCTTCACATCCCGGTTGTGTATAATGGAAGCGGATATGAAAAGGCCGATGTGATTGCAGCATTAGAGGGGCTGGTGGATATTTTTCTTACGGACTTCAAATATATGGACGGAGAACTGGCAGGGAGACTTTCCCATGCAGGGAATTATCCTGAGGTGGCGAAGCGTGCGCTGGAGCAGATGGTGAAAATAACAGGGGAACCTCTTTTTAATGAAGAAGGTATGATGCAGAGAGGGGTAATTGTCCGTCATTTACTGCTGCCCGGACATAAGAAAAATGCGAAAGCTGTTCTGCAGTATTTGTGGGAAACCTATGGGGACAAGATTTACATTAGTCTGATGAACCAGTACACGCCGATGGTACAGCTTACCTCGCACAGCGGGAACCAGAAGGAACTGGAGGAGGCCGCACGGCAGGAGCCGCAGCTTATGCGTAAGGTAACCGCACGGGAGTATGAGCAGGTGGTGGATTATGTATTGCAGCTTGGCATTACCAATGCCTTTATCCAGGAGGGTGATGTGGCGAAGGAGAGCTTCATTCCAGATTTTGATACGACCGGTGTGTGATTTTTCTACCGTTTGTAATTTCCGGGGGAGATTCCCGTCTGAGCGGTAAATGCTTTATAGAAATTGGAATAGGTAAAGAAGCCACATTTTTCATAAATGGAAGTCGGGGAGAAGCCGGATTCCAGATAATCCTTGGCAAGGTTAATCCGTTTCATCAGGATGTACTGGTGAATAGTGGTCTTCGTATATTCCTTGAACTGATGCAGAAGGTAATATTTGGACACGTAAAAGTGAGCAGCCAGTTCGTCAAGCGAAGGTGCGTCCACAAGGTGATCATTGATATAGGAAATGACCTGATGGATCAGATCGTCGGATAGTTCGATGACCTGGTCCATGCTTTTTAAGTCGGAGCGGATTTCATTCAGGATGAGTGTGATACAGCTTTCTGCCAGATAACCGGCCAGATCATCTTCGGAAGAAAAGCAGTTAAGCAGCCGGTCCAGCAGGTCAGAAAAAGCATCGGCTTCCTGCTCATTCCGGTTCAGCAGGAGGGTGTTTTTCAAAGAAAGTTCCTGATGAATATCTTCGAGGAAGCACTTGATACCCGGATTGACGGCAAGGCAGGAGTTATAGATCCACAGGACATAACGGTCATAGGAAGCATTGGTGTTGTCAATGACCGCGCGGTGGAGTGTTCGGGGAGGAATGATCAGGATGTCCCCCTTCGATAAATGGTAGCTTTTGCTTTCAATATAATAGGTAACACGGCCGCCTGCGAAGAAGTAGATTTCATAAAAATCGTGGCTGTGAAACGGATATTCCTGTGTAAAACGGTCTTCATTGTGTGAAATTCGATAGTTTTTTTCGAATATGGTTTTCATAGGCTTATAGTAAAGCAATTTTTGACATGTTTCAATGGAATTGAAACAATTTGTGATATTTTCTTTTGCGCTCTAAACAAATATACTTTAACCATACACAAGGATACGAGTTAAGCGGGTATGGAATGTATAGCGTATCTGTGTATAAAATATGGTCAGAATGAGACGCAGGCAAATAGTATAAGAAAAGGAGAGCTGGACAATGGAAGCTTACATGAAGGAATATTTTGAAAAGCTGGTGACAGCAGATGATATGATTTACGACCGGTTCCGTAAGAAGGAATCGTTGAACGGACACTGGCATTATGCGGTGGATCAGTATGATACCTGTATCCGGGCGAAATGGTATGAGGAGCATTATTATGATGAAGAGGGAAATTCCCTGCCGGTGGACTTTTCCTTTGATGAGTGGGAAATGATGACGCTTCCCTGCTGCTTCAATACCTTTTCAGATTTATACAAGCTGTATGACGGCAGCATGATTTTTACGAGAAAATTCCTTTATGCCAGGCAGAAGGATGACGAACGGATGATTTTAAAGATTGGTGCCGCCAATTATCTGTGCAGAGTCTTTTTGAACAAAAAATATGTTGGCATGCATCGTGGCGGCTCTACTTCGTGCTACTTTGATCTTACAGATCTGTTAGAGCATGAGAACCGGATTCTGATTCAGGTGGACAGCACGAGAAGGAACAATCAGGTTCCGGCACTGGATACAGACTGGTTCAATTATGGTGGAATTTATCGTGATATCGAGTTGATCCGTGTACCGAAGGTTCATGTGAAGGAGTTTAAAATTGCACTGGAGCCGGACAGCAATTTCAGAAAAATCCGTGCATTGGTACGGATGTCGGAAGAAATCACGGGAACGGCAATTCTGACTATTCGTGAACTGGGAATTGAGAAGGAAATTCCAGTTCATGGAGGAAAGGGTGAGCTTCTGTTTGAGGCAGAACCGGAAGTCTGGTCACCGGAGAATCCAAAGCTTTACGATGTGGAGCTTTCCTGTGAAGGAGACGAAGTACGTGACCGTGTCGGTTTTCGTGAAATCCGTGTCAAGGGAATGGATATTGTCTTAAATGGAAAGCCGGTTTTCTTACATGGAATCAGCTGTCATGAGGACAGTGTACCAAATGGCAAGGGACTCACCGATGAGGAACGGATTGAGAATATCCGGATTGCCAAAGAGTTGGGATGCAACTTTATGAGAGTGGCACATTATCCGCACCACGAGAGAATGGCACAGCTTGCAGATGAACTTGGCATTCTTTTATGGGAGGAGGTTCCGGTATACTGGAATATTCATTTTGATTCTGAGGATACTTATCAGGATGCCGAGAACCAGTTGAAAGAGCTGATCCACCGTGATTATAATCGTGCCAGCGTGATTATCTGGTCTGTTGGAAATGAAAACGAAGATACGGATCCGAGACTACAATTTATGGGAAATCTGGCAAAATGTGCGCATGAGCTCGATCATACGAGAGCCGTGTCGGCAGCATGCCTCGTGAACTTTAAGAAAAATGCGATTGAGGACCGCTTAGAGCAGTATCTGGATATCATTGGTTTAAATGAATATTGTGGCTGGTATACCGCAGATCTGAAGACGCTGCCTGCACTTTTTGCAAACAGTAAGCCACAGAAGCCGGTTATTGTTACGGAATTCGGAGCGGATGCCTATGCCGGACTGCATGGTACGATCACCGATAAGGGAACCGAGGAGTGTCAGGCGTTTGTTTATGAAAAGCAGATTGAGACCATCCGGAACATTCCTTATATTAAAGGAATGACGCCGTGGATTCTGTACGATTTCCGCTGCCCCAGAAGAACATCGGTGAATCAGAAATATTATAACACGAAGGGACTTCTTTCTGCGGATAAGAAGTATCGTAAGCAGGCATTCTATGTACTGCAGAAGTTTTATAGGGAGCTGCAGTAATTTTGCAGATAATTAAATGTTTTATGTGAACCAAAAAGCAATTTTTTTCTACAAGATGTGGAAAAAAGTTGCTTTTTTTGAGGATATGTTGTACCATGGTTTACATAAGGAAAATATTATGAAAACCACTATGGCAAGGTTGATAATGCAACAGGTTACAGGAGGGGTACTTACAATGAAGAAATGGACGGGATGGAGAATCTGTGTGGCGGTATGTCTGGCAGCAGCAATGATGCTGACACCGTTTTTGCAGATAAAGGTATATGCAGCAGAAACTGCCAATGTGCAGGGGACGGTTGCATCAGGAACTACAGCAGAGCTTTTGATGTTATCCACGAAGGATGGCAAGATGGAGATTAAGATCGACAGCAGTACCGATGTCAGCGAGGCGAGAATTCTTTTGCCCCAAACGAAGCTTTCCGTAGCGATTTCCCATGGATCAGACGGTTACTGGCATGCAACCAAGATTACATATAACGGAGCTGCAATTGGAATTACCATTGATACTTCCAAGACATCTACCGTAACCGGAACGATCAGTGACAAGACAAATGGTGATGTGCTTTACGTGGATACCGTACAGGGCGAGATGCAGATTAAATATGACCAGACGACCAACATCAACGGATGTTCGGTACTGGTTGCCAACAGAAAATACAACATTACCTGTGCGCGTGGGTCGGATGCGTATATGCATGCGATTTCCATTGCGGATGCATCTAATACCCAGAATAACAACAATAGCAGTATGGGCGGAACCTACGTGAATGGTACAGTTTCCGGTAAGACAACAGGTGATGTTTTGTTCCTTGATACGAAGGACGGGATAATGGAGTTTAAGGTAGACGGAAATGCCGATACCACGAATGGTAAGTGGAAGACAACAGGAACCAAGCTGACAGTATGGTTTTATCGTGGCAATGATGCTTATCTGCATGCGAACCGTGTGGCAGAAGGTACAACAACAGGTGGAAATAACAGCAATACGACAGGTACCGTTACGAACACCTTCACCGGTACAATATCAGCCAAAACCACAGAAAGTGTTCTGTTCCTTGATACGAAGGACGGCTCCATGGAATTTAAGATTGACAGCAATGCCAATACCATTAATGGCCTGATAAATGTTGCGGGAAATAAGATGACTGTTGGAGGATATAACGGAAATGACGGTTACTGGCATGCATCTACCCTGACCGGAGAACGCGGCAGCAGTTCCGCATCTGTGAATACCTCTGCAACGATTACCGTAACCGGAACGGTTTCCGGCAAGTCTACAGAAAAGGTATTGTTCCTTGATACCAACGGCGGAACGATGGAATTAAAGCTGGATGCTTTAAGAAGCGTCAACAACTGTAAGGTTTTGGTTGTTGGAAAGAAGCTTACCGTAACCTGCGGATCCGGAAATGATGAGTACTGGCATGTACTGGATATTACCGCATAAAATACGATAAAAAGGCAATATGGGATGTGCCAGATTCCCATATCATTATAATAAATGAGAGTAAGGATAAACCAATCGGAAAACAACGAAAGTCCGACATGGTTTGTCCTTATTTTTTTCTTGTTTTCAATACATTACGGGGATAGAATATAAGTAACTATTCAGAGCCATGCAAATTATGGCAATATGGACGATGAATGCTTGCATTCAAAAGGACATATGCCATGATTTATATGGCGAAGTAACTACATGAGTAAAACTTGAGTTGCGAAGCAACGGTTTTACGAATGGAGTTCTGAATAGTTACGAATATAGTTAAATAAAACCGCTCATTGGGAGGGCACAATATGTGGATTAAAGGAAACTACAGACGAAATTTAATGGACATGCATATTGATGACTGGAATCCGGAGTTTCTTTCCAAAATCAATGTGAAGGAGTATGTGGAAGCCTTGAAGGATGCAGGCGTTCAGGCTGCAATGGTAAAGGGCAAGCCGCATACCGGACTGTGCTACTATCCGACAAAGATCGGACGGATGCACCGGGGACTTAAGGGGTATGATTTCTTTGGTGATATGGTGAAAACCTGTCATGAAAACGGCATTGCCGTGATTGCGTACTTTACGCAGATTTTTGATAACTGGGCATATGAAGAGCATCCGTCCTGGAGACTGGTTACGGCAGAGGGAAAGATGATGCGTGAGTACCGCCATGGAGAAGATTTTAAGAGCGGACGATACGGAATTGTCTGCCCGAACAATTCGGAGTACCGGGAGTATGTGAAGGCATGCCTTACGGAAATGAACACCATGTACGATTTCGAGGGAATGTTCCTTGATATGACCTTTTTCCCGGAGGTGTGCTATTGCGCAAGCTGCCGGGAACGTTATAAGAAGGAGACCGGTAAGGAGCTTCCGCGTAAAATCGACTGGAAGGATCCGGACTGGCTGGATTTCGTATACCGCAGGGATCTGTGGATGGCAGAGTATGCGAACTTTGCAACGGCCTGTGTGAAAGCCGTAAAGCCGAACGTAACGATTGAGCATCAGTTTTCCAGAATTACCGGCGGCTGGGTGGATGGCAGCAGTGAACTGCTGACGGAAGCCATTGATTATTGCGGTGGTGATTATTACGGTGGATTTTTGCAGCAGACCTTTATTAATAAGTATTACAAAAATGTATCTCCGAATCTTCCGTTCGTATATCATACGTCAAGATGTGATCCGGAGCTTGCTTATCATACCACGACGAAGACGGAAGAAGAGCTGATGCTTCATGTCATCACGGCACTGGTACATAACGGTGCATTCCTGCTTGTGGATGCGATCAATCCGGATGGCTCGATTGTTCCGGAGGTGTATCACGGACTGATGAAGCGGATTTATGCAAAGACGAGTCCTTATGAGAAATATGTGTCCGGTAATTTCCATCATAATGCAGCAATCTGGTTTGCAACGCACGCGAAATACAACCCGAATGAAAATTGTGAGGATATGATGCAGAAGAAGATTCATCCGGATCTTTATCTGGACGGACCGGTGGCAGCAGCATCCATCATGCGTGAAAATAATATTCCGTTCGAAGTCATTGGAACAAAGAACATTGATGCAGAGAATGGCGATGTGATGATTCTGTCTCATGTGGCAGCGATCCGTGATGAAGAAATGGACAAGATCGAAGCTTATGTGAACCGTGGCGGCAATCTGTATATCAGCGGTCCGGTCGGGCATCCGAGACTGCAGAAGATGCTTGGCATTGAAATAACCGGAAGGACAGAGCATCAGTTTACTTACATGCGTCCGACAGAGGAAGGAATGGCAATCTTTGAAGGTTTCGGAAGTCTGACTCCGCTTACGGTTCCCATGGCACAGATGACCGCAGAGATTACAGATCCGGAAGGAGTGACTGTGCTGGCCACCAGAGTATTGCCTTATACCCTGACGGATACGGAAGACTTTGCGGCAATCCACTCGAATCCGCCCGGAATTTATACCGATGAACCCTGTGTGATCTGTAAGGACACCGGCAAGGGTAAGATTCTCTGGTCGGCTGCTCCGATTGAAATGTCACGGCCCTATATGAGCCGTCAGGTCTTTACGAGAATGATTCAATCTCTCATCAGAGAGATGGTTTATATCTCCAATGCACCGAAGTTTGTCGAAGTGATTGGATGGGAAAAGGATGGCAGCGATTACTTTGCGGTCATCAATGAGCAGGAAGAATCGCCGGTAGTGCCAATGTACGATATTTATATTGATGTGAAAAAAACAGATAAAAAGGCGGTATTGTTGCCGGAGGAAACAGAGCTTAAGACAGAAGTGCTGGGTGATACGCTGCGGATTTACCTGCCGAAGGTTGAGATCTTCCATATGATCAAACTAATATAGGAATCAGGATTCCGAGTGATGCAGGTATCAGACTGTAAAAGAATGGAACAGTTAAAAATAGATGCAGGGAGGGAAATGAATAAAATGAAATACGGAATTTATTTTGCATACTGGGAGAAGGAGTGGAATGTCGATCAGAAGAAGTATATTTCCAAGGTAAAGGATCTGGGCTTTGATATTCTGGAAATCTCCTGTGCGATGCTCAAGAATATCAGCAGGGACGAGCTGCTTGAGATGAAAAAGATGGCAGAGGATGCAGGAGTTATGCTGACGGCCGGATATGGACCGAATGCAAAAGAGAACCTTGGCAGCAGTGATCCGGAGGTGGTTAAGAATGCAATTGCATTTTATACCGATATTCTGAAAAAGCTGGAAGTCCTCGATATTCATACAATTGGTGGCGGTATTTATTCTTACTGGCCGGTGGATTATTCCAAGCCGATTGACAAAGCGGGAGACTGGGCAAGAAGTGTTTCCAATGTGCGTACAGTCGGTAAGATTGCCGGAGAATGCGGCGTGGAATACTGTCTGGAAGTTTTGAACCGTTTTGAGGGGTATCTGCTCAATACCTGTGCGGAAGCAAAGCAGTTCGTGGAGGAAGTGGACGTTCCGGCAGTGAAGATTATGCTGGATACCTTCCATATGAATATTGAAGAAGATGATATGGTAGAAGCAATTTTACTGGCAGGTGACCGTCTCGGACACTTCCATGTCGGTGAAAACAACCGCCGGCTTCCCGGAAAAGGAGGCATGCCGTGGTATCAGATCGGCAGTGCGCTCCGGGCGATCGGATATGACAGGAATGTCGTTATGGAGCCGTTTGTAAGAAGCGGCGGTGGAGTCGGAAGTGATATTAAAGTATGGCGTGACTTAAGCAAGGGCGCAGATGAACAGAGGCTGGATCTTGATGCAGCAGCTTCGGTGGCTTATCTTAGAAATGTATTCAGCGGTCCGAACTCAGATTATGCAAGTGTACTCAGATAAAGAAAGGCAAAGGAGAGAGCGATATGAAAAGTTATCCGGCAATAGGAATTCGTCCCATCGTAGATTCCAGACGTATGGGAATTCGTGATGCACTCGAAGGAAAAGTGCGTGAAATGGCAGAGGCTGCCAAAAAGCTGATTGAAGAAAACGTATTTTATGCAGACGGAACTCCGATCAAGGTTGTGATTTTCCCGGGAAGCATTGCGGGAGGGGAAGAGGCCGCAAGATGTGCTTCTTATTTTGAAACGCAGAATGTGGTTGCAACGCTCAGTGTGACTCCGAGCTGGTGTTATCCGTTAGAAACGATTGATATTTCCCCACTTACCATTAAGGCAATCTGGGGCTTTAACGGTACGGAGCGTCCGGGAGCCGTTTATCTGGCCTCTGCGCTTGCCGCACACAACCAGATGAAGCTGCCCTGCTATTCCATTTACGGAAGAGATGTACAGGATATGGAAGAGAGCGAAATTCCTTCCGATGTACAGGAAAAGATTCTGCGGTTTGCAAGATGTGCAGCCGTAGTCGGACAGATGAAGAATCGGGCTTATGTGGGAATTGGTGCAGTTTCCATGGGAATTATGGGATCCTTTATTGATCCGCTGTTTTATATCCAGTATCTGGGCATGCGTCCGGAATGGGTGGATATGACCGAGATCCTGCGCAGAATGGATCTGGGCATTTACGATGAAGAAAAGTTCAAAGAGGCACTTGCATGGGTAAAGGCACACTGTAAGGAAGGACATGATCCGAATCCGGACAGCCGTGCACACAGCAGACAGCAGAAGGATGAAGAATGGGAATTCGTCGTAAAGATGACGCTCATTGTGAAGGACATTATGGAAGGCAATGAGAAGCTTGCAGATAAGGGATTCGTAGAAGAGTCTCTTGGAAGAAATGCATTGTTTGCCGGCTTCCAGGGACAGCGTATGTGGACGGATTATAAGCCGAATGCGGACTTTACCGAAGCCATTCTGAACTCTACCTTCGACTGGGAAGGAAAGAGAGCGCCTTATGTATTTGCGACAGAGAATGATAACCTGAACGGACTTTCCATGGTATTCGGAAATCTTCTTACTGGAAAAGCCAGTGGATTTTCGGATGTCAGATGCTACTGGAGCCCGGAGGCGGTAGAACGAGTGACCGGATGGAAGCCGGAAGGATCGGCCAAGGAAGGCTTTATTCATCTGATTAATTCCGGTTCAACCTGTCTGGATGCAACCGGTAAGAGTAAGGATGCACAGGGAAATGCGGTGATGAAGCCATGGTGGGAGATGACGGAGGAAGATATGGAAGCCTGTCTTGATGCAACAAGCTGGTGCCCGGCAGAGCTTTGTCAGTTCCGCGGTGGTGGATATTCTTCCCACTTTAAGACCGATGCGGAAATGCCGCTTACGATGGTTCGCGTGAATCTGGTAGAAGGTGTGGGGCCGGTAATGCAGATTGCAGAAGGAAAGAGTATTACGCTGCCGGAAGACGTACATAAGAAGATTGATGACCGGACCGATCCGACCTGGCCGACAACCTGGTTTGTACCACGTACGACAGGTGAAGGTGCATTCCGGGATGTATATAGCGTGATGGCAAACTGGGGTGCTAATCATGGAGCCTTTATCCATGGACACATCGGTGCAGACCTTATTACACTGGCTTCCATGCTTCGCATTCCGGTAGTTATGCACAACGTGGAAGAAGAAAAGATTTTCCGTCCGCATGCATGGGGAAGCTTCGGAACCAAGGATACCGAAGCTGCGGATATGGCTGCATGCAAGGCTTATGGACCGCTGTATGGTTAAAGTGATGCTTCGTTCTCCGAAGAAAGAATAGCAGGCAATGACTTGTGCAGAATCACGGAAATGTAGTTAAGGGTTTCTTCCTTATCCTGCATTTCCGGATTCTGGAACAGGTCAATGAGCATACCGGCAATTCCTTCCGTATAAAAGTGACATAAAAAGTTACGGAAATGATCGCTGATGGTTAGATTCATTGCGGCTTCCATCTGACGGATCAGCTTTTCGGTCAGACCAATGAAATCCTGATACAGAAAGCGCTTTAACTGATCTCTTCCTATGGAATCATAAATACAATTCAGAACGTAAGAATTTTTCTCCACATAATCAATTACAAAATAAAAAGCATCTTTATAATCTACCAGAAGGTCGAACTGCTTGACGACCTCAAAGGTTTCCTGTTCCAGCATCCATTTTAATAATCCATAAATATCTTCAAAATGATAATAAAAGGTTTTACGGCTTAAGTTGCAGTCATCGATCAGTTCACTGATTGTAATCTTGGAAAAAGCCTTTTTCTTCATCAGTTTCTTCAAAGAAGCACAGAGTGCTTTCCTGGTCTGAAGAGAAGTTTCTTCATGTGTCATGGTAAGACCTCCTTCTGTTTACTGTCTTTATTATACATTTGTATACTAAAATTTCAATTTTTATTTCCCCACATTTGACCGTCAAATTTACCGATTTGTGTAATTTTACCTAAAATGCAGTGTTTGTGTAAATATGCACAAAATGAAAAATCTGGCGGTGGTTATCTGTTTCCCGGCTTCTTATAATCAGTTACGAAAACGGAGGTGAGAGGATTTGGAACAGATTTATGATGTGGAACTGAATGTGCCACTTGGAATACGGAAGGGCACGATGAAATGTGAAATACAAAAGGAGCATGTGACAGGAAGCATGGAGATGCTCGGAAGTACCACGGACTTTCAGGGAACGTGTGCAGGTGAAAGACTGGAAATTGCCGGACACCTGAAAACATTTGCAAGAAAGATTCCATATATAGGAACCGGAACGCTTAAGGATGGAAAAATCCACATGCAGCTTCAAAATGGTAAGGCCGTTTATGAGCTGACCGGACAGTTAAGAAAGTAGAAGGAACAGAAAGGAAATCGTAAAAATGAGAAAATTTTATACCTGGATTGTGAATCATACAAAGCTGATTATGATTCTTTATGTTGTTGCATTTCTGGTATGCGCATTATGCAAGCCGTTTGTGGCGGTAAATTACGATATGAATGATTATCTTCCGCCAGACAGTGCTTCCACGGTTGCACTTGATGTAATGGAAGAAGAATTCGGCGGCGGTGTGCCGAATGCCAGAGTACTTGTAAAGAATGTCACGATTCCAGAGGCACTTCAATATAAAGAAAGGCTGAAAGCTGTAGATGGAGTAACGGATGTGACCTGGCTGGACGATGCTGAAACGATCGTATCTCCGTTAGAAACTATGGATGAAGATACCGTAGAGACCTACTATAAGGATGGAAATGCACTGTTTTCGGTAACGATTGATGATGACCGGGCGGTCGCGGCAGTGGATGACATCCGTGCCATTATAGGCGATGACAATGCGATGACCGGTAGTGCGGTGTCCACAGCCGTTGCTACCACAAGTACCGTGAATGAAATTTTACGAATTGCGGTAATCGCAGTAATTTTTGTCATTGCGGTTCTGATCTTAACCACAGAATCCTGGTTTGAACCGGTGATTGTTATGATCGGGCTGGGTGCTGCGATCATCATTAATGCAGGATCGAACCTGATGTTTGGAGAGATTTCGTTTGTAACGAATGCAGCAGGAAATATTCTCCAGCTTGCCGTTTCCCTGGATTATTCGGTATTCCTGATTCACCGTTTTACGGAGTGTCGGAAGGAAAAGGCAGATGTAAAAGAGGCCATGGTGGATGCATTGACCATGTCCACATCTTCCATCTCATCCAGTGGACTGACAACGGTAATTGGATTCCTGGCCCTGTGTCTGATGCAGTTTCAGATTGGACCGGATCTGGGGCTTGCGCTTGCCAAAGGAATTGCAATAAGTCTGATTTCGGTATTTACCCTGATGCCATGTCTGATTCTGGGCACTTACCGGTGGCTGGATAAGCTGCAGCATAAACCCTTTGTTCCATCTTTCCGGACGTTTGGCAGGCTGGTACAAAAGATTATGATACCAATGGTCATTTTATTTGTCATGATTATTGTACCCTCTTATCTGGCTTCGAATGCCAACAGCTTTAATTACGGAGCAAGCAGAATTTTTAATGAGAGTACGCAGACAGGCAGGGAAACAGTAGAAGTTGAGGAGATTTTTGGAAAAAGCGATACCTATGTGCTCATGGTGCCGAGAGAGGATAAAGCAACCCAGAAGAAGCTTTCGGATACCTTACATGAGATTCCGCAGGTGACCGGCATCATTTCTTATGTAGATACTGTTGGTGCAGAAATTCCGGAAAGCTATCTGGACGAAGAGACGTTATCCAAGCTTTGCTCGGAGCATTATACCAGAATGGTGCTCACAGTTGATGCGGAATATGAGGGGGAAGAAACCTTTGCACTGGTTGAAGAAATCCGGGATACGGCACAACAGTATTATCCGGGAGAATGGTATCTTGCCGGACAGGGTGTATCGACTTATGATCTGATGGATACGGTAACCCAGGATATGGTAAAGGTAAACCTCGTGGCAATTGGTGCCGTTCTGGCCGTGCTTCTTTTGACCATGAAATCCATCATTCTGCCGGTGGTACTGGTATTGTGTATCGAAACTGCAATCTGGATCAATCTCTCGATCCCGTATTTTACGGATCAGAGAATCTTCTATATTGCGTATCTGATTATCAGTTCGATACAGCTTGGAGCAACCGTGGATTATGCCATTCTTTTGACAGAACGATACCGGGAGTACCGGCAGACGCTGGACAAAAAGGAGGCCATCACGAGTACATTGTCGGCAGTTACGGTATCCATATTGACGTCCGGAAGCGTTATGACGGTTGTGGGATTTCTGTTAGGAGTCCTTACCACACATGGACTGCTTTCACAGCTTGGATACTTCCTTGGAAAAGGAACCTTGTGTTCCCTCGCCATTGTTTTGTTTGTATTGCCGGGACTTTTATATATCACAGATCGTACATTTATCAGGAATAAGAAGGATAAGGAGAGGAGTAAAGAATCATGAAAAAGAAAAGTCTGATTGCAGGAATGCTGGCGGTAGTAATGACTGCCGGAGGAGTAATGACATCTGCAAATATTGCCTATGCGGCTGCAGCGTCAGCTAAGGAAAAAGAAGAGGTTGTCTATGTAATGACAACGGCAGAAGGGGATGTGGACAATGTCAATGTAGTGAACATTTTCGGAAAAGGAGCCGTAACCGATTACGGAAATTACAGTGAAGTGAAAATGCTGAATTCCACAGCAGATATTCATCAGAGCAAGGATCAGGTGACCTTCACAACCGATCAGGATAAAGTGTATTATCAGGGGACCTTGAAAGATGCACAGATTCCATGGAATATCAAATTTACCTATACACTGGACGGAAAGAAGCTTTCTGCATCAGAAGTTGCCGGAAAATCCGGAGCATTGCAGATTCATATCCAGATTACGGAGAACAAAAAGTGCAAGACGGATTTTTTTGACAACTATGCATTGCAGGCAGCGCTCAGTCTGGATACGGGAAAATGTAAGAACATCAAAGCCGAGGGGGCAACCCTGGCAAATGTCGGTGCCGATAAGCAGATCAGCTATACGGTTCTTCCCGGAAAAGGTCTCGATGCGGTTGTTTATGCAGATGTCACTGATTTTGAAATGGATGCGGTAAGCATCAATGGAGTAAGACTGGATCTGGATATTGACCTCGATGATGAGGAACTGATGGATAAGGTAAATGAAATTATGGATGCCTCCCGTGATCTGAACGATGGAGCGATTAAGGTTTCGGATGGGGCGGACGAACTGAAAGACGGTGGCAGTAGTCTTACGGAGGGGGCAAGCTCCTTAAATGATGGTGTTGCCAGTTTAGATGAAGGAATCCGTAACTTAAAATCAGGGGTATCGGATTTACAGACGGCATTAAATACGCTGAATGACCAGTCCGGCACATTGAGAGACGGATCAGGCAGGATTCTGGAAGGGCTGCAGAGTGTACAAAGCCGTCTTTCCGGGGTGTCTGTATCCACAGACCAGTTGGGTGAGCTTACGGGAAGTTCTGCGGAAATCAAGAATGGAATCCACTCTGCATATGAAGGAGCAGCCGCTTTGCAGGCAGGAATTTCCTTTGATAGCTATAAGGCAGCTATGGCAGAGAATGGTCTGAATGTGGATGATCTTCAGAGTGGAAATGCACAGACAGCAGAAGCAATGCAGAATCAGATCGATGACCTTTCTAACAGTATAATGCAGTTAAAAGCAACTCCGGATTATGACAGTAATCAGACCTCTCAGGCTATGGTAGCCAATATGGAACAGCAAATTGCATCTCTGACGCAGGCCATACAGCTTCTTCAGGGAAATAACGCAGCCATAGGAGGAATGAGCCAGTATCTGGCTACGGTATCACAAAGCAGTACAGGTCTGGTAAGCGGACTTTCTGATCTGGAAAGCAAGTATGGACAGTTTGATTCAGCCATTAATGGGCTTGCCGGTACCTTATCCGGTCTTTCCGACAACATGAATGAATTGAAGAACGGAATTGATCAGTTAGTTTCTGCAGATCAGAGTCTCAATAATGGAATCAGCGCGTATACGGATGGAGTTTCTGCAATTGTGAATGCTTATTCCCAGCTTGTGACCGGAACAGATTCTCTGGCAGAAGGAAGTGGCGAGCTTCTGAAAGGATCGGACAGTCTGAAACAGGGAACACAGGAGCTTTATGATGGAATTCTGACTCTGAATGATGGAACGAAGGAACTGAGCGATGGTACAAATGAGTTCTATGAGCAGACCGACGGAATGGATGAAGAAATTTCTTCTACAATTGATGATACCATTTCCTCTATTTCCGGTGGAGACGGCCCGACCGTATCCTTTGTTTCTGACAAGAACAAGGATGTTGCTTCCGTGCAGTTCGTAATCAAAACGGCAGCCATTGAAAAACCTGAGGTAGAAGTGGTGCAGACTGAAACCACCGAGAAGAAAAGCTTCTGGCAGAAACTGGTGGGATTGTTTCGATAGGAAAAAGGTTTAAAAATGATAAATTTACCGGAACATAAAATATGCTATAATAACAGAGGAGACTGTAACAGGTCTCCTCATATTAATTGAAAGCTTAAAGCTGTCTGGCAGCAGGCTTTGCCAGCGGAAGGGAGTTAATGTAATGAGCGAAACCATAGTAACTTTGAAAAAGGGCGAAGGACGAACCCTGAAAGCCGGCGGCATGTGGGTTTTTGATAATGAAATTGAGAGCATTACCGGAAGATTTGAGAACGGAAGTATTGTGACAGTGCACGATTTTGACGGCTATCCGATGGGGAGAGGCTTCATTAATCAGAATTCCAAGATCCGCATCCGGCTGATGACGAGAAATGTCCATCAGGAAATCGACCATGAATTTTTAAGAGAACGCGTGAAGACCGCATGGGAATACCGGAAGAAAACCGTCGATACCGGAAGCTGCCGTGTGATCTTTGGGGAAGCAGACTTTTTACCGGGACTTGTGATTGACAAGTTTTCGGACGTACTGGTGGTAGAGTCGCTGGCACTTGGAATCGACCGGTTTAAGATGGAAATTGTGGATCTGTTGAAGGAGGAGCTTCGTAAGGACGGTATCGAGATCCGTGGCGTTTATGAGCGGAGTGATGCGAAGGTGCGGCTCAATGAAGGCATGGAACGGATCAAGGGCTTTCTTTCAGAGGAGTTCGACACCAACGTACAGATCGAGGAAAATGGCGTGAAGTATCTTGTTGATGTAAAGGACGGACAGAAGACCGGATTTTTCCTCGACCAGAAATACAATCGTCTGGCAATCCAGAAGCTGTGCAGGGATGCCAGAGTCCTTGACTGCTTTACGCATACCGGATCCTTTGCGTTGAACGCGGCAGTTGCCGGAGCAAGAGAAGTTACCGGTGTGGATGCATCGGAGCTTGCCGTTATGCAGGCTTCGAAAAACGCAGAACTGAACGGTGTGCAGGACCGGGCGAAGTTCATCTGCCGTGATGTGTTTGAGCTTCTGCCGGAACTGGAAAAGCAGGGAGAGAAATACGATGTAGTCATTCTGGATCCTCCGGCATTTACGAAGTCCAGAAACTCTGTGAAAAATGCAATCAAAGGGTATCGTGAAATTAATCTGCGGGGCATGAAGCTTGTCAAAGATGGCGGCTTTCTTGCAACCTGCTCCTGTTCCCACTTCATGACCTATGAATTGTTCACGGAGACGATCGGACAGGCGGCCCGTAATGTGCATAAGCGTCTGCGTCAGGTGGAATTCCGTACCCAGGCTCCGGATCATCCGATTCTCTGGGCAGCGGATGAATCGTACTATTTGAAATTTTATGTTTTTCAGGTTGTTGATGAAAAATAGGAATTGGAAAGCAGTAAGTAGCTGAAATGTAACGAGAGATAAGGAAGAGTAATCGGGAAAATCCGGTTGCTCTTTTTGCTTGGAAAGAGTTGATGTATGTTAACTCAATTGAAAAAGTAACTTCCAGTTACTAAGGTTTTAAAATTTTATAAAACAG
>CAVHRK010000037.1:0-90012 GCA_963638365.1 Anaerobutyricum sp.
GTACGCACGGTGGTGTGAGAGGACGGCGGTTAATCACCGCCTCCTACTCGATTGTTCTAAACTATTTCGGAAAGGTTATTTAGGTAGGACGCAAACGCATCAACGAGCCATCCGGGCTCGATTGCTGCTGGATTGAACATCCGTGTCCAATCCTTGCTGATTGTGTACGAAATAGCAGAACTTCTAGGATCCTGCGTCAGGCACAAGGCCATAGTATGTTTGCACTTTATTCCAATTTATAAAAATAAATATTTTTCATATGAAGACAATAACTATAGTATATTCAAGTCTACTTGAATACGACAGGTTCATCAATGTACTCAGTTTTTATGACGAGATATGGATAGGAAGCGGTGTCGTTGACCGGAGTTTCATTGTCGGGGGAAGGGCCGAGGAGCGTGGTGTCAAAGTAAATGGCATTTTCCGTGAGATAGAGGTCATTTACGGTGATACCGAAGCCGCCGGTAGGCTGCTCGCCGTAGCCGATTCCAATGTAGAGGAAGCCATTGTCGGAATAAGTGATTTTGAAGGGATTGGGATGCTTTTCCTGAATGACCTTCTGCATTTCCTCCGGAATGGCATCTTCGGACAGAACGGTGAATTCCAGATTTTTGATCCGGGCAAGGGAATCCTTCTGGTGCTTGCCTGCACAGGCGGTCATAAACAAAAGGACAAGCAGGCAGAGTACGGAAAGAAGCCTCGGAAGCATTTTATTTGTAAAGGAATGGAATAGGATTAAGTTTTTCATGGAAAACCTCGAAATTAATATTAAGGAATTGGTTTATTTTATGTTTCGAAATCTCATGTTATGATATAATGTAGTGAACGTAAAAGAGAAATGATAGAGAGGTATTACATGCTGATAATTAAGAATGGTAAGATCATAGATCCCATAGGAGATGCGGTATATCCGGCCGATCTGTATGTTAAGGATGGCGTGATTGCAAAGATGGTAAGAAGGATTGAGAACACTTCGGATGTGGATTGCAGTTACGAGGAGAAAGAAAAGGGATGCAGTGATGTGGAGGAAGAAAGCGGATCCGCAGTCTTGGATGCAAAAGGAATGTTGATTGCACCGGGGCTTGCGGATACGCATGTGCATTTCCGGGATCCGGGATTTACATATAAAGAAGATATTCTGTCGGGAGCGGAGGCTGCAAAGAAGGGCGGTTATACGCAGATTGTGCTGATGGCGAATACGAAGCCATGTGTGGATCAAGTGGAAACTTTGCAATATGTTCTTCAAAAGGGAGCACAGACCGGAATCCATATTCACAGTTGTGCGAATGTAACTATGGGAATGGCTGGAAAAGAACTTGTAGACATGGAACAGTTAAGTGAGGCAGGTGCGGTCGGATTCACGGACGATGGAGTTCCGATTCTGTCGGAAGAGATGGTGACAAAGGCGATGGAGCAGGCGGCTTTGTGCCATAAGCCGATCAGTTTCCATGAGGAGGATCCGAAATATATTCAGAATAATGGAGTGAATGCCGGTAAGGCAGCAGCTTTTTATGGAATTGGGGGATCAAAGCGGGATGCGGAGATAACCATGATTGAGCGGGATATCCGGCTGGCGCTTCAGACGGGAGCAACGGTGGTGATCCAGCATATCAGCACGAAAGAGGGAGTGGAACTTGTCAGGAAGGGCAAGGCTGCAGGAGCAGATGTCCATGCGGAGGCAACCCCGCATCACTTTACCTTGACGGAGGATGCAGTTATTGCCAAGGGAACGCTTGCAAAAATGAATCCACCGCTTCGTGAGGAGGAGGACCGGCAGGCGATTCTTGCAGGACTGCAGGATGGTACGATTGATCTGATTGCAACCGATCATGCACCGCACAGCAAGGAAGAAAAGGAAAAGCCGATTACCGAAGCCCCCAGTGGAATTATTGGTCTGGAAACAGCACTGTCTTTGGGAATCCGGGAACTGGTACAGAAGGGAAAGCTTACCTATCCGCAGTTGATACAGAGAATGAGTACGGCACCCTGTGCCTTGTATGGCTTACAGGGAGGAACGTTGGAAGAAGGAAAAGCAGCAGATCTGGTGATTTTTGATCCGGAAGAGGTCTGGAAGGTTCAGGATTTTGCGTCGAAGTCTGCGAATTCTCCTTTTATCGGAGAAGAGCTTCCGGGGGTGGTACATGCGACCATCTGTGGCGGGCAGATCGTGTATCGGAAGTAATTACATGAGTAAACTATTTTGTAAAGCAGTAGTTTTACGAATGGAGATCTAAATAGTTACTATTTATTATGAAAGAAATCATGGAAAGGAAAGATTCCATGAATGATCCGGTACGGAGTTCATGGAATGAAAAGCAATTATGAGTAAAAAAGCAAAACAAACAGCGATTGTGCTTTCTCAGCAGAAGCTGGCAGAGGGAATTTATGATCTGTGGCTTGCAACGGAGCTTGCGAAGGAAGCAGGTGCCGGTCAGTTTATCGGAGTTTATCCGAAAAATGCCGCAACCCTTCTTCCGCGTCCGATCAGTATTTGTGAGGTTAATGAGGACAAGACGGCACTGCGCCTGGTATACCGGGTTGCAGGAAAGGGCACGAAGGAGTTTTCTTCTTTCGAAAAAGGAGATACGGTAGAGATTCTTGGTATCCTTGGAAATGGATATAAGGTAACGGAGCTTCTTGCAAAGAACCCGGAATTTACGGAGATCACCCTGTATGGTGGAGGAATCGGGATTCCGCCGATGCTGCAGCTTGCCAAGGAGCTTGCGGAAGCGGGAAAGAAGCCGTCTGTTTTTATCGGATACCGTGACAGTAATCTGTTCCTAAAAGAGGATTTTGAAAAATACAGCACGGTTTATGTGGCAACCGAGGATGGAAGCGTAGGAACCAGGGGCAATGTCCTCACGGCATTAAAGGAAACCGGCGTGCAGCCATCCGTGATGATGGCATGTGGTCCGATGATGATGCTCCGGGCCATCAAGCAGGAAGCTGCAGAGAGAGCAATTCCGGCATATATTTCGTTGGAAGAGCATATGGCTTGTGGAATCGGAGCCTGTCTTGGATGTGTATGCAAGACAACGAAGAAAGACGAGCATTCACAGGTTCATAATGCAAGAATCTGTACGGAGGGACCTGTATTTCTGGCTGAGGAGGTTGAAATCTAAATGAACACAAGTGTAACAATCGCAGGAGTAACCTTTAAGAATCCGGTGATGACGGCATCGGGAACGTTTGGCTCCGGTATGGAATATGGGGATTTCGTAGATCTGAACCGTCTGGGAGCCGTTGTGACGAAGGGCGTTGCCAATGTACCGTGGCCGGGCAATCCGACGCCTCGTGTGACGGAGGTTTACGGTGGGATGCTGAATGCCATCGGGTTACAGAACCCGGGAATTGATGTGTTTTTAAAGCGGGATATTCCCTTTTTACAGCAGTATGACACGAAGATTATCGTGAATGTCTGTGGAAAAACCGTGGAAGATTATCTGGAAGTTGTGGAAAAGTTGAATGACAGTGCGGCAGACATGCTGGAGATTAATGTGTCCTGTCCGAATGTCAAGGAGGGGGCCATTGCCTTTGGACAGAAGGCAGACTGCCTGTTTGATATTACTTCAAAGATTAAAAATGTGGCAAAGAAGCCCATTATTATGAAGTTAAGTCCGAATGTGACGGATATTACCGAGATGGCAAAGGCAGCAGAGGCAGCAGGTGCAGATGCCATTTCCCTGATTAATACAATCACAGGCATGAAGATCGACATTCATAGAAGAACCTTTGCATTGGCGAACAAGACAGGCGGTATGTCCGGTCCTGCAATCAAGCCGGTTGCGGTTCGTATGGTTTATCAGGCTTCCCATGCAGTCAAAATCCCGGTGATTGGTATGGGCGGCATTGCGACAGCCGAGGATGCGATCGAGTTCCTGCTTGCCGGAGCGACAGCCGTTTCCGTCGGAGCTGTCAACTTTATGAATCCGTATGCAACCGTTGAGATTGTGGAAGGAATCGAACAATATATGACCAAGTATGGCGTAGAAGATATTCAGGAACTCATTGGTGCGGTGAATTGAGAGACTTTCAAGGATTAGAACAGACATATTGACACAATTTGCAGGCTCTTGAATAGTTACGAATTTTGTGAATAAACAACCCTCCGTAGGAATACAATGTGAATAAGTAAACCTACGGAGGTATTTTTATGGAGCTTCAAAAGCGTTCCTTACATATGGAGGGTCCAAGGCTTCATGCGTCGAAGCAGGTTGTGCTGGAAGACAATGTGATCATTCCGGACACCAATAAAGATGCGGATAAACTTCTTTTGGATAGAGGAAAAATTACGATAGAGGAGGTCAATTCTTTTGAAGATGCAGTAACTGTTAAGGGAAAACTGCATTTCCGGGTATTGTATCTGACAGAAGGGAACCGGGACGGAATTCCGGTTTCGCAGATGGAGGGCAGCATTCCATTTGAAGAAAAGCTGCAGATGGAAGGACTTCGGGCAGGAGAGCATGTACATGTAAAGGCGGTTTTGGAAGAACTTGGAATCTCACTGATTAATTCGAGAAAGCTCAGTGTGCGTGCGATTATTGTTTTTCATGCAACGCGTGAAGAAATGATGGAAGAGGACATTCCGGTTGCGTTATCCGGTGAGGAACAGGTGGAATACCGGCAAAGATCGGTGGAAATGGCAACGCTTGCGATGAAGAATCAGGATATTTTCCCGATTAAGGAAGAAATTGAAATTCCGGGAAGCTTTCCGAATATCAGAAGCCTGGTATATTGGGATGCAGAGCCTGTGAATCTGGATTTCCGGATTCTGGATGATAAAATTGCGGTGCAGGGAGAACTGAAGGTGTTCTGCATGTATGCAGGAGACGGAGAAAAGGAGGAACTTTATCATTACGAGACGGCCGTGCCTTTTTCCGGAAGTGTGGAGTGTCCTGGCTGCCGCGAGGGAATGATTCCGGTGATCGAATATGAAGTGGAAAACTGTGAGCTGTCCATCCGACCGGATTATGACGGTGAAGAGAGGATTCTTTTTGCAGATCTGGGAATCCGGATATTCTATTGCATTTACGAGGAAGAAAATGTGGAGATGATCGGAGATGTATATGGGGTATCCAATGAGGTAGAGGAAAGCAGTAGGCCCATTACGTTCCGAAGACTCTTAACGAGAGCAAATGGAAAATGCAAGGTGTCTGAACATTTTAAGGCAGGTCAGGAAGGCGCCAGCATTTACCGGGTGATTCATACCGCTGGAGATCTGATCTTAGAAGAGCAGGAAGAAACGGAGAACGGAATTCGGTTGAGTGGTCAGATCCAGCTGCGGATTCTGTATGAAGACAGTAACGAGGATAAGCGGTTTGGAGTGATCCGCGGCGAAGTCCCGTTTGAGTATCTTTTAGAGGCAGAAGGAATGATGCCGGGAACGATCAGCTTTGTGCAGCCACAGATGGAGCAGATTGCCGTATCGGTGATCGATACGGACGAAGTGGATGTAAAATGTGTGATTTTATTCCGCGGGGATCTTTTTGCAACCTGGGAGGAACAGGTGGCAGAGCAGATTACGCTTTCTCCACTGGATTTGGAGAAGCAGTCGGCGCTTCCGGGAATCGCCGTATACCGGATGAAGGACGGGGAGAGTCTATGGGATATCGGAAAGCGGTATTATGTTCCGATCGAAACCCTGATGCAGACGAATAATCTGACCTCACAGGAGGTCCGCCCAGGGGAGAAAATATTGATTGTGAAGTAAAGAATATGAAATTAGTAAAGTAAAATAAAAGAAACCGGACTTTCATTTTTAGATAAATTTCGAAGATGAAAGTAGCGGTTTCTTTTAATTTTCTTCCGGATAGGGTTTCTTCTGATTGGTGCGGCCAAGCAGATAATCAACACTTGTATCGTAAAAATCAGCAAGGGTAATCAGAACATGGGTAGGAATGTCATTTTCTCCGGTTTCATATTTAGAGTAACCCGTCTGAGACATATGCAATAATTTCGCAACCGCAGTCTGAGACAGATCGCGATCTTCTCTTAAGTCTCGTAATCGTTTATACATATTACTACCATCCTGTAGATACACTTTTATTCCTTTATGTTATGAAGTATATCTAACCTGTTTCAGATTATTGACTTTTAACCTAAAACAGGTTAAAGTACAAATAAATAAAGAAACATATAGAAAAGGAAGGTGTATGATTGATGAAAGCAAAACGGATAATGAGTCTATTATGGATTAGTGTAATGATGGTTACAATGACTGCCTGTGCAAAGACAGATGTAGTGGTAACAAGTTCTTCTGATACTGCGCAGGAAACGGCGACAGTAAAAGAAGCAGATGAAAATATACAGGAAGTAAAAGAAACAACACAAACACCCATCGCTGAAAAATCTGATGATAAGTCCGAAAAAGAGGAGCCTAAAAAGACCAAGAGTAAATCCTCTTTGCTTGATCCACAGCTAATATCATTTGAAGAAAATCAATTTTCAAATTATCTGGAAGAAACGGTTCATCCTGAAAATATTGTTACCAGAATCTTCGGATTTAATGCTCCGGATGGATATATTACGGAAGATCCGTCAGATGTTTTATTACAATTAGAGAATTTGGGAGAGTCTTCCTATATTGCAGCCTCTGATGATGGGAAGGGATATCTTTATATATTTGATTTGAATCGGCCTGCAGATACAATTCGGGAATATCTTAAAAATGATAAATGGCCGGAACTATGTGATTTCAGTAATGGGATAAGTTATCCAACGCTGCTTATGAGGGCTTCCGTGAATGATATTGAAAAAGAAGAAACGCTTGATACCATTTATGGCGGCTGTGACATTCTTTTTGTAGAATTGGAGACGGATGCATATGCTATGGAACTTTTGAAAGCAGAAAATCCAATTTATGTAGAAGCTGCATACTTTTCGCTTAAGACTGCAGTTACAGATACCAGTCTGGTTACAAAAGATATTGCAATTATGTATCTGTATTCGCCGGAAGATACATCCATTAATACTTATCAGGGATACCTCGAAAAGTTGCTTCCTGATATGCTTACACCTATAAACGAGTAAGGGGTTCTAAGATAAGGATGCAAATTGGAGAAAATATCTACATTTACTCATTATTTTTAGAATCAGGGGTTTACTTTTTGTCCCATCTGGCCGATGATGTATATAAGATAGGTATTACTATCGTAACGATTAGGAAACCAGGGAGGGACTTTCAATGAGTGTAAATGGAATTACATCAGGTTCAGAAGCATACAGCACTTATACAACTGCTTCTGCCAAATCAACAACTGCAACAACGACAGACACAGAAAAGAAAACAAATACAACAACCGAAGCCGGTGCCGTATATGAGCCTTCTAAGGAGACTGCAACAGCTTCTGCGAAAAAGACCTACAAGCCGGATACTGCAACCATCGCAAAGCTGAAAGCAGATGCGGATGCAAGAACCGAACAGCTTCGCAGTCTTGTAGAAAAGATGATCACCAAGCAGGGACAGACCTATGGTAAGGCCAATGACATCTGGAGTGTATTATCCAGTGGCAACTTCACCGTAGATGCTGCTACCAAAGCACAGGCACAGGCTGATATTGCTGATGATGGTTATTGGGGCGTTTCCCAGACATCCAGCCGTATTCTTGATTTTGCAACTGCTTTAACAGGCGGTGATCCGAGCAAGATTGAAGAGATGCGTAATGCATTTAAGAAAGGTTATGCACAGGCTGAGAAGACCTGGGGCGGTAAGCTTCCGGAGATTTCCCAGAAGACCTATGATGCCGTTATGGAAGGTTTTGATAAGCTTGCCAAAGAAGCAGGACTTGATACCTCGAACTAAATGGCAGGATACAGGTTTGAGTTTGAATAAGTAAGGAACAGAAACCGGCTTTTCGTATATGGATTTTATCTGTATATGCGGAGCCGGTTTTGGGTTATATAATTTGCAAATACCATATATAGTGCTTGACATGATGTGGTACAATATAATTAAGAATTGTACAGTTGTAAATAATATTTTGATAAATTATGACAGGAGGCGGAATGAATGGCAACATCTACGTTTAGTAAGCAGTTTGCAGTAAATCAGGAAAAAGCAACAGAATTTGTAAACGCGATGTCTCAGGCAGTGACTCCCACATTGCACAAAGGCTTTCACTCTAATGCAGTTCATCTATCGCAAGAAGAAGAATTACGACAGAGATTGTCGAGGGCATTAAATAAATAGTGATAAATTATAAAGTAATACCGTTGGGAGAAATACTTAATAAAGAGTATAATGTACAATTAATTGAACAGGCTTTTAAAGAGTTCTCTTGTCAACGTGAAACTGACTTAGAGAACTTTTTAATACAGAAAGCAATTCCATATGAAAAAACAAATTATGGAAAAACTCATTTGATTATTGATGAAGATAAGCTTAAGAACGAAGGAAAGTTCGTTGTTGCTGCATACTTCACAATAGCACAGAATTCGATCGATATTTCACAATTATCTGGTAAGAAAAAACGTAAAATGCTTGGAGCATATCCCGGGCGAGATTCCCTTAATTCAATTCCCTCATATTTAATCGGACAATTAGGAAGATGTGATGCTTACACTGGAAAGGAGCTAAGTGGGCAGCAGATCTTGGATGAGTGTTATCATGCAATCAGTATAGCGGCCAGAGTAGTGGGCGGTAATCTGCTTATTGTAGAATGCCGGGAATGTATGTATGATAAATTTTATGAGAAAAAAGGATTCAAAAAGCTTTATGATGAATTAAGTGATGAGGGATTATATACACTTTATCAGAAAATTAATTTTGAAGATTATTGGAACAGATTTGAGAAGTAAATGTTTATGTGGATATCAATAATAAATTTTATAGTGATATGGAGCAGGATATGAATTTACGGAAAGAGTCAGATGAGATTATTGAAGAGGTGCTTTTGAGTGTGCAGCCGGATCGTGCCGTGAAAAAAGCATTAAGTCAGAAGCAGTTTCAGAAAGGAAAAATCTATCTTGTAGCGGTCGGTAAAGCAGCCTGGCAGATGGCAAAAGCAGCGTCTGAATGTTTAACAGACAAAATTACCAGAGGGATCGTGATTACAAAATATGATCACGTAAAGGGAGGAATTCCCAGGATTGAGTGCTGTGAGGCCGGGCATCCGCTTTCCGATGAAAATTCCTTCCGTTACACGCAGAAGATTCTGGACATGGTTTCAGGATTAAATAAAGAAGATACCGTGTTGTTTTTGCTTTCGGGTGGCGGATCGGCGTTGTTTGAGAAGCCGTTATTATCGGAAGAGGAACTGATCGATATCAACCATCAGTTATTGGCCTGTGGAGCAGACATTGTTGAAATCAATACGATCCGGAAAAGATTATCTGCAGTAAAAGGTGGAAAGTTTGCCCAATGCTGTGAACCGGCCAGCGTTTACAGCATCATATTAAGTGATATTCTGGGAGACCCGGTTGACATGATTGCATCGGGACCGGCCTGTGCAGATCGATCAACCTGTGAAGAGGCGATGCGGATTGTAGAAAAATATCGGCTTTCCATCAGTAGTCAGGCAAAGCAGCTTCTGGAAACAGAAACACCGAAAACGGTAACAAATGCCGAGAATGTAGTCATGGGAAGCGTAAGGGAACTATGTAAGGCAACAGAAACAGCATGCCGCAGACGGGGATATCAGGTCACATTTTTAACAGATCGCCTGAACTGTGAGGCGAAAGAAGCCGGAACATTTCTGGCAGCGATTGCCCAAAGCCACCAGGGCTCATCTCAAAGTTTAGCCTTTCTTGCAGGTGGAGAAACGGTGGTGCATATCAGGGGGAATGGAAAAGGCGGAAGAAATCAGGAACTGGCACTTTCGGCAGCAGAGGGAATTGCAGGACTTGAAAATACAGCAGTATTCAGCGTAGGAAGTGACGGAACGGACGGTCCTACCGATGCAGCAGGAGGGTATGTGGATCAGGATACGAAGTCTGCATTATCTGAAAAGGGATGGGATGTCTATGAGACATTGCAGAATAATGATGCCTACCATGCATTAGAAGCAGTAAATGGACTTATAATAACAGGACCCACCGGGACAAATGTAAATGATGTGTCGGTTCTGCTTATAAAACGATAATTCAGGTACGATGGGGACAACTTGAGCCTTGGAATAAAGTTTTGCTCCGGGCTCTTTTTGTATATACAAAGGGAGAGTAATGAGTCGCCCAGCATATTGACGAACCCACCATCCTTGTATATAATTAAGTACATCTTTGTATACACAATACAGAAAGAAGAACAAACATGAATCAGATCGTCAGGAAAGCTTATGCCAAGATCAATCTGGGGCTGGATGTGGTACGCAGACGCCCGGATGGATACCATGAAGTAAAGATGATCATGCAGACGATTTCACTGCATGATGAATTACGTTTTGAAGAGATTGAAGGGAAAGAAATTATTCTTGCATCGAATGACAATCCGCTTCTGCCGGAGGATGCGAAGGATAATCTTATTTATAAGGCAGCAGAGTGCATCCGCAGGGAATATGGAATGGACCGTGGAGTGAAGATTACCCTGCAGAAAAATATTCCGATTGCAGCCGGAATGGCAGGGGGAAGTACCGATGCGGCGGCTGTTTTTCATGGACTGAATGAACTCTGGCAGCTTTCCATGAGCATGGAGAAGATGCAGGAGTTTTCGGTAAAGCTGGGCGCAGATATTCCCTACTGCATCATGGGAGGAACGGCACTTTCGGAGGGGATTGGAGAGATTCTGACACCACTTCCGGCACCGCCGCATGCGTATATTCTGATTGCCAAGCCGGACATCAGTGTTTCCACGAAGTTTGTCTATGAGAATCTTCATGTGGATACCTTGCAAAAGCATCCGGATATTGATGGTATGGTGGAGGCCATCCGGAACGGAGATCTCCACGGAATTACCAATCGTATGGAAAATGTACTGGAAACGGTTACCGAAAAGGCCTATCCTGTCATTTCGGAGATTAAGGAGAAGATGCGTGAAGAAGGAGCCCTCAATGCCTTAATGAGCGGATCCGGGCCGACGGTATTTGGAATTTTTGAGGAAGAGGACAAGGCGCAGAAGGCAGCAGATGAGATCCGGGAACAGGAACTGAGCAATCAGATTTTTGTAACAATGTTTGTAAATTAGTAATTGTAACCCATTGACCTGTGTTTTAGGAAAGGATATAACAGGACAGCCTATGGAGAGCCAGTTTGACATTGATATGAATGAATTTCTACCCTTGCGGGAAGTAGTGTTTAACACCCTGCGTAAAGCGATTCTCACAGGTCAGTTAAAGCCGGGAGACCGGCTGATGGAAGTGCATCTTGCGAATAAACTGGGAGTGAGCCGGACACCGATCCGGGAAGCAATTCATAAGCTGGAACAGGAAGGGCTTGTGACGATGGTACCGCGGCGTGGTGCCGAGGTAGCAAAGATTACGGAGCGAAGCCTGCAGGATGTATTGGAAGTGCGACGCGCTCTGGATGTTTTGAGTGTAGAGCTTGCGTGCGAACGGATTTCAGAAGAAGAGCTTGAACAGTTAAAGAAAGCCTGCCGTCAGTTTGAAGAAGCAACGCACAGTGGGGATACAACAGCGATTGCGAAGGCCGATGTGGCTTATCACGATATTATTGTGCAGGCAACCGGAAACCAGCGTCTGCAGCAGTTAGTCAATCATCTTGCAGAGCAGATGTACCGTTACCGTTTCGTTTATCTTAAGGATATCAGCCAGCATGAGAAGCTGGTGGAGGAGCACCGGGAAATTTTGGAATGCATTGTGCAGCGGGATAAAAAGAAGGCATCGGAAGCGGCAAAGAAGCATATTGATAATCAGGAGAGTTCGATTATTCAGCAGATCCGTCTGGAAAATCAAAATATTCTCGTTTAAACCAATAGGAATCCGGTTACACTTCCTATTGTGATAAAGCAGAAGAAAGGCTTTACACGGAAAGGAAGAAAGATATGGCAGACCGGATGATGGAACGGCAGACCGTTCCAATGGAAATAGAACAGAAGGAAGAACGGAACGTTTCAAAGAGATGTATCCGAAGAAAGGTAATCGAGGCAGCTATCCTGCTTGCAGGAATGGTGAGCTTCTGGGGATTTCTTTATCCGGAACTTTCTCTGACAGAGGATGCACAGGTTAAGAGCTATATTGCCATGCATATAAAAGAGTGGGCAGTGGCAACATCCTTCTTAAATTCAGGAGGTCTTTGATGACAAACAAAAATGCACCCATCGGAGTGTTTGATTCCGGTGTGGGCGGACTTACGGTGATGAAGGAAATCATGCACCAGATTCCCAATGAGAAGATTATTTATTTTGGAGATACGGCAAGAGTTCCTTACGGAAATAAATCGAAAGATACGGTACTGCGGTTTTCAAGACAGATCGTGCGGTTCTTAAGAACGCAGGAGGTGAAAGCCATTGTGATTGCCTGCAATACGGCAAGTGCCTATGCCCTTCCGGACATTGAAAAGGAAATAGATATCCCGATTATCGGGGTGGTGCGTCCGGGAGCGAAGGTGGCAGCGCAGGTAACCCAAAATGGAAAGGTTGGTGTCATCGCGACAGAAGGAACGATCAACAGTCACATTTACGCCGATTACATACAGGAAATTAATGCACAGGCAACCGTGATCGGAAAGGCCTGTCCATTATTTGTACCGCTGGCAGAGGAAGGTCTGTGGGAGGATCCGGTCACAGATGAAATCGCCAGAAGGTATCTGGCAGAGCTCATTGATATTGGAATCGATACCCTGATTCTTGGGTGTACGCATTATCCGCTGATCCGGAATACGATTGGCAGAATCATGGGAGATCAGGTAGCGCTTGTAAACCCGGCGTACGAGACGGCGCGGGAATTAAAGGAGCTTTTGCGGGAAAAGGATCTGTTAAACGAGGAAACACATCGGCTGGGAGAGGAGCAGTACCGGTTCTTCGTCAGTGATGGTGCAGACAAATTTAAGACCTTTGCCAATTCTATTATCAAATATGGAATTCTGTCAGCAAAAGTGGTTCCGATTGAGGATTATTAAAATGGAGAAAGAAATTTTATTTTCATTAAAAGGGCTGCGGATGAGCCAGGAGGATCAGGAAGAACTGGAAACCATCACGGCAGCGGAATATTATCTTCGCAACGACCATCACTATATCGTATATGATGAGGTTATGGAAGGCTTTGAAGAGGCGACAAAGAATATTTTCAAGTTTGACGGTTCGTGCCTCGAAGTAACCAAGCGGGGAGCCGTCAATGTACATATGCTGTTTGAAGAGCAGAAAAAGAATATGACGACCTATCATACGCCGTTTGGAGATATTCTGATCGGAATTGATACGGAGAAGATTGAAGTATCCGAGGAAGAAAACAAGATCCATGTTCATGTGGATTATTCACTGGAGGCCAATTACCAGCATCTGGCGAACTGTAAGATTGATATGAAGATTTGTCCCAAAAAGGAAGGAGCTAAGCTGTTTACTTAACAGGCTTAGCTCCAGCTTTTTCTTGTAATTTTTCGGTGGTACGTGCAAGCCATCCCTTTTTCTTCTTGGGAGTAACAACCGGCTTGCCGTGTAATCCCTTTACATCGGTGATGTAAATACCGCTGATTACGGCTTTGACTTCTTTCTTAACCGGAACAGAATCGAAGATCTTCTCTTCGCATACCAAAGACATGACCTGTGGTCCGACCTTTGCTTTCACAATGGGAAGCTTGGAGGAACGCATCAGCTTCGGGGCCTGTTCGATAACGGCCTGGGGAAGTCCGGAATCCTTGAGTTTCATGCGTTTCTTATCAATAATCAGCATGGAAACGGTCTGCTTCATGGCATCAATCTGCTGCTGTTGTTCGGCCTGACGCTTCTGGGCCTTCTTACCTAAGAAGTAGAGCGCAACCACAGCAATAATTAAAATCGCCAGAATAACCAATAATACAATAGTAACTGTGTTCACGGGGAACCCTCCTTTATGCTAATCTAAAAAGATTATGCAAGGAATATTTTAGCATTGTTTATTGAAATAGTCCAGTTTTTCCATTACAATAATATATAAATTTCTAAGGAATGGGAAAGGCGATAAAAATGGCAGCGGTTTTGCAGGTTTTGCATGATATGATTTCCTTTATATTTTCGCATCTTCTGATCATCAATGTGCTTCTGAGTATTGTGGTGGTCTTTTTTCAGCGGCGGAATCCGAAATCGGTATGGGCATGGCTCCTGATTCTGTATTTCATTCCGGTGCTGGGATTCGTGTTTTATCTGCTGTTGGGTGCGGATATGCATAAGAGGAAGATGTTCCGTACCAAGGAGATCGAAGACCGTCTGGCGAATGCGATCAGGCGTCAGGAGCTGATGATTCAGAGCCAGGAACTGAAGGAAAAGTATCCGGGCGTCACGGATTATTCGGATCTTGTGATGTATCATCTGCATACCACGAGTGCCATGCTGACCGATGACAATGACATGGAATTCTTTGTGAATGGAGAGGATAAGTTCGCAGCCCTTAAGGAGGACATGAGGAATGCGAAGAAATCCATTCATATCCAGTACTATATTATTAAGAACGATGAGCTGTTCCAGAGTATTGTTGAGATTTTGAAGGAAAAGGCCAAGGAAGGCGTAGAAGTCCGCATTCTTTATGATTCCATGGGATGCTGGAAGATGCGTAAGAAGATCTGGAAGCAGTTGGAAAAGGAAGGTATTCAATGTACCGAGTTCTTCCCAGCTTTAGTAGGCAGGCTGCATCTTCGGATCAACTACCGGAATCACCGTAAGATCGTGGTAATCGATGACCGCATCGGATATGTGGGCGGCTTTAACATTGGTAAGGAATATATTGACAAGGATCCGAAATTCGGTCATTGGCGGGATACGCATATGAGAATTACCGGATCGTGTGTGACCGCACTGGAAGCCCGGTTTATCCTGGACTGGAACTTTGCAGACCGAAAGCGTCTTCTTTCCTATGAAGATTACATGGATAATCTCAAAGTAAAGCATACGGGTAAGTCACCGGTTCAGATTATTACGAGCGGACCCGACTCCCATGATGAATATATCCGTAATACTTATGTGCGTATGATTCATAAGGCGCGCAAGAGTATTTATATCCAGACTCCGTATTTTATTCCGGATGAATCATTGATGACTGCGCTACAGATTGCGATTCATTCCGGCGTGGAAGTGAACATTATGATTCCATGCAAGCCGGATCATCCGTTTGTTTACTGGGCAACCTATTCCTATGTGGGAGAACTTGTCTTAGAAGGAGCGAACTGTTATACCTATGAAAACGGCTTTCTGCATGCAAAGGGCATCATTGTCGATGATATGGTGTTCTGCTATGGAACAGCCAATATGGATATCCGGTCCTTTGAGCTTGACTTTGAGGTCAATGCCATTGTCTATGATGAAGACAAGGCAAAACAGATGGTGGAATTTTTCAAGCAGGATGTGGAGCAGTCCAAGCTTCTTACCAAGAATAAATATCAGAGCCGCGGGCTTTTCATCCGGTTCAAGGAACAGATCAGCCGGCTGCTGTCCCCATTGCTTTAAACCTTAAAATATGGTAAAGTTGACAGGATGAGGGAGAAAAGTGGTAAAGATGTTACTGCTTATACAGCAGCCAGACATTTACTGTCAGGCTGCGTAAGAACATGATTCAAGTGTGAGCAGGCTCTTTTGCGTAGCAAAACTTTAAATGAGCCTGCGAATTGTTACTGGAACGAGGTACGAGTGAACAGTAAGAAAGGATTTTTGGAGGAGAATGAAAAAGAACAGATTGATGGCACTTATGCTTACGGGAGCGATGCTGTTTTCCATGACAGCATGCGGAAAGGATCCCAGTGAGCTTGTATATTTAAAGGATTTTAAGCCGGACAAGTATGTCACCCTTGGAGACTATACCGGATTGCCGACAACGATTGCAGCACCGGAAGTCACCGAAGAGGATATTGACACAGCGATTATGAATTCCGAGCTTAGCGACGACTGCAAGGTTTTGATCGAAGATCGTGATGTTGTAGAGGTCGGAGATCTTGCGAACATTGATTTCGTAGGAACGATGGATGGAGAGGAATTTGAGGGTGGAAGCGGCTCAGATTATGATCTGCTGATCGGTTCCGGTTCCTTTATTGATGGATTCGAAGAGGGCGTTGTGGATATGAAGGTTGGTGAAACAAAGGATATTGCCCTTACGTTCCCCGAGAATTATTATGAAGAGATGGCCGGTAAGGATGTGGTATTTGCAGTTACCGTAAATTCCATCAGCACCTATGACCGTGAGAAAGCCAAGGAAGAGCTGGAGCAGTCCGCACAGGAGACATATAACAGTCAGGTGGCAATCGAGCTTATTGATACTATTAAAGAAAATTCGACCATTAAGGATGCACCGTCCGGAATGGTGGATCGTATGAATAATACCCTGATCAGTAATGTGACTGCACAGGCCAGTGCGTATGGAATGGATACGGGTGCTTTTGTAGCAGCAGTTTACGGTGGTACAGCGGATAATTATGAAGAAACTCTGCGTACCTATTCCCAGGATGTAGCAAACCAGTATATGATTCTGGCTACAATTGCAGAAAAGGAAAATATTACCGTAACCGATGAAGAGGTGACAGAGGATATCCGTTCTTCTCTCGGGGCAGATGCAACCGATGAAGATGTGGCATCCATGATGGAGTCCATTGATGAAGAAGCCTACAAGGAATATCTCTTAACCATGAAGGTGTGTGATTTCCTTGCAGAGAATGCGGTAACAACACAGGAATAGTCGGCTTTTAATCAGCTTTAATGAAAGAATTTGATGCAGATGAAGAAAATAGCGAGACGCTTATTCGCAATAGTAATGTCATGCTTGATGATGTTTTTAGTGGTAGAACCGGTGCGTGCTACCACTATTTCTGATTTGCAAAAGCAGCAGGAAGAAATTGAAAGACAGAAGCAGGAAGCCGAACAGAAGAAAAAGCAGGAGCAGCAGAGACTGAATGAGGCTTCCGGAAGAGTGGATAATATTCAGGGAAATGTAGATGCGGTCGGTGCAGAAATCGAAGAAGTGGATAATGAACTGGTGGAAGTGCTGGCAAGTATTGACATGATTCAGGAAGAACTTGCTGCCAAAGAGGAAGCCATTGAAGAAACAACGGCAGAATATGAGGCAGCCAAGGCAACCGAGCAGGCACAGTATGATGCCATGAAGATCCGGATCAAGTATCTTTATGAAAAAGGAGATACGACCTATCTGCAGCTTTTGTTTGAAAGTCAGAGTATTGGCGAAGCGATTAACAAAACCGAATATTTTGAGAAGCTATATGATTATGACCGGAAGCTCCTTGAAGAATATCAGCAGGCCAGACAGGAAGTTGAGGCGTTGAAGGAGCAGCTTGAAAATGAAAAGGCAGAGCTGGAAGCACAGCAGCATGAGCTGGAAGAGGAGCAGGAATCCCTGCAGGTGATCCTTGATCAGAAGCAGGCAGAATATGACGATTATTCTTCCCAGCTTGCCAAAGCAAAGCAGGAAGCTGCCGTTTATATGGCAAATGTCCGGAAGCAGAATGATGAAATCAAGCGTCTGCAGAAGGAAAGTGACAAGAAACAGTCCGAGATTGAGGCTGCAAAGAAAGCAGAGGAAGAAGCCCGAAAGGCTCAGGAGGAAGCACTGCGGCGTCAGGCAGAGCAGGAAGCTTCGAGCAGCTCCTCAGGAAGCAGTTCTTCCGGCAGCTCTTCCAGTAGTTCATCGGGAAGCTCCTCGGGGAATTATGCATCAGCCAGCAGCTACAGTGGCTCCGGAAGCAAGGGACAGCAGATTGCAAACTATGCGTGTCAGTTTATCGGCAACCCTTATGTGCCGGGAGGAACCAGCTTAACAGAAGGTGCCGACTGTTCCGGATTCGTATGGAGGGTATATAAGGACTTTGGATACAGCGTTCCGAGAACTTCGGGAGCGTTACGAAATGCAGGAACCGAGGTTTCGTATGCCAATGCACAGCCGGGAGATATTATGTGTTATGCAGGACATGTTGGAATTTATATTGGAAACGGGCAGATTGTACATGCAAGTACTCAGCGTACCGGAATTAAAATCACCGTGGCAACGTACCGGGAGATTTTGTCTGTGAGGAGAATTGTGTAAGGTAAACTGCCAAGTATAAATATCGATCATGCTTGCATGAGGAGGTACTTATATTTGGCAGTCAGGAAACATGAGAAAGGAGCGATTTTCGAAGAAAATCAGCGGATTTCGAATGTTTTCAGGATTGCGTGAGTACGAAGTACGGAGCAATCCGTACCTTACACAAGATATGAGAAATATATAAGAGTAGTAGATATGAGACAGGAAGAAAGGCAGGGAAACACCAATGTCAGATTTTGATAAGAATGACAGGGAATATGAGGATCAGAACAGCAAAGATCTTGAAAATATAGAATTAAACCGGAAGGAACAGGATCCGGACCGTTACAAGGAAGTAACCGATGCAGAAAAAACGATTGTGACGGAGAAGAAAGAAGAGTCCCCTGTATCAGAAACAGCAGAAGGAGATGCTTCCAACAAAAAGGAAACGGAACCTCCGAAAAAGGAAAGCGAATACGAGGATGTCTGCTTTATCTGCCGCCGGCCGGAGAGCAAGGCAGGCAAGATGTTCAAGCTTCCGAATAACATCACAGTCTGCAGTGACTGTATGCACAAGACGATGGACACGGTCAGCCAGTTCGATTATATGGGAATGCTGAACAATCCTTCCATGATGGACGATCTGAACAAGTCCATGGGACAGGGCTTCCCGAATATCCGCTTTGTGAATATCAATGATTTACAGGGCGAGGGAGGAATCCCAAATAAACAGAAGCTCAAAAAGAAGAAACCGAAGAACGGGGAAGAACCGGTACTGGATATTCACAAGATTCCGGCACCGCACCAGATCAAGGCAAGTCTGGATGAATACGTAATTGGACAGGAGCATGCCAAGAAGGTGATTTCGGTTGCCGTATATAACCACTATAAGCGTGTGGCAACCGGAACGATGGACGACATTGAGATCGAGAAGTCCAATATGCTGATGATCGGACCGACCGGATCCGGTAAAACCTATCTGGTAAAGACTTTGGCACGTCTCCTGGATGTGCCGCTTGCGATTGCCGATGCCACTTCCTTAACCGAAGCCGGATACATCGGTGACGATATTGAAAGCGTTATCAGTAAACTTCTTGCCGCCGCAGACAACGATGTGGAAAAGGCAGAACGCGGAATTGTCTTTATTGATGAAATTGATAAGATTGCCAAGAAGAAAAATACCAACAGCCGCGATGTCAGTGGAGAAAGCGTACAGCAGGGAATGCTGCGTCTCTTAGAGGGCGCCGATGTGGAAGTGCCGGTTGGAGCAAACAGCAAGAACGCGATGGTTCCGCTTGCTACGATCAATACGCGGAATATCCTCTTTATCTGTGGAGGGGCATTCCCGGATCTCGAAGAGATCATCAAGCAGCGTCTCACAAAGCAGACCTCCATCGGTTTCAATGCGGAATTAAAAGATCAGTTTGATAATGACAAGAACCTGTTATCCAAGGTAACCGTTGAGGATCTGAAAAAATTCGGTATGATTCCGGAATTCCTCGGACGATTACCGGTAATTTATACACTGAAAGCACTTGACCGGGATATGCTTGTGAAGATCCTGATGGAGCCGAAGAATGCGATCTTAAAGCAGTATCAGAAGCTTCTGGAACTGGATGAGGTGCAGCTTAAGTTTGATCAGGGAGCGTTGGAAGCTATTGCGGACAAAGCGCTGGAACGTGACACCGGAGCAAGAGCACTGCGTGCAATCATCGAAGAGTTTATGCTGGATATTATGTATGAAATTCCGAAGGATGACAATATTGGAACCGTTACCATCACACGGGAATACATTGAAGGAACGGGCGGTCCACGGATTGAAATCCGGAATCAGGCAGAGCTTCCCATGCATATGATAGAAGAAAAGCCACAGGAATAAGAAATGACCAATCGTGAGAAAATCATATCCAATGATTTTTACGACATTGTAGCCGATTATGTGTTACTGGAAGAATTGCGGGAGAGTGCTCCTGCCTATGTCTACCAGCCGGTAGACGGAGAAATTGGAATTGCCTATATTGCGCGGAATGAGGTTCCGCCTTTGAGCGTCGGAGGGACGTATCCTTATCAGTCGATACCCAAGCTTTATGGACTGATGCAGGATACGTTTGATCCGGCGCCTTTGCTTGTAAGCGGAATTACCGCAGTTTCGCGCCCACCACTCAGTCTCACCGGAAGAGGTGTTGTGGTGGGATTTTTGGACACCGGTATTGACTACCGGAATCCGGTCTTTTTAAACGAAGACGGAGGCACGCGCCTGTTGGGGATCTGGGATCAGACGATACAGGAGGGGGAGCCGCCTGCCGGCATTTATTATGGAACAGAGTACCGGCGGGATGTCATCAATGCCGCCTTGCAAAGCGAGGATCCCCTAAGCATTGTTCCTAGTGTGGATGAAAACGGGCATGGAACCGCACTGGCCAGCGTGGCAGCCGGAAGTCTTTTGAATGAGGGACTAAGCTTTGCATCAGGAGCACCGGATGCGGATCTTGTGATGGTAAAGCTCCGGCAGGCAAAGCCTTACTTAAAGGAATTCTATGGAGTATCGCAGGAAACGGAGTGCTATGCGGAAAGTGATCTGCTGGTGGCGATCCGTTATCTGGAAAGCTATGCAATCTCGCTGTACCGCCCGCTCATCATCTGCATGGGAATGGGAACTTCAATGGGGGATCATGAGGGGCATTCCGTGCTTGCCGATTACTTAAGCAGTATTGCACTGCGCAGAAGCCGCTGCGTGATCTGCTGTGCCGGAAATGAGGGAAATGCGGCGCATCACTATGAAGGAGGATCACGTGCCGGACAGACGGAATCTGTAGAAATCCGTGTCGATGAACGGGAAACCGGCTTTACCATGGAGCTTTGGGGAAAGATTCCGGACCGGCATGCCATTTCCATCCGTACGCCGGGAGGGGAAGTGACGCCGCAGGTGGATTTCCGGGAGCGGGATGTGCGGGAGTTTTCGTTTGTCTATGAAAACACGAAAATTCAGGTGGGACACATTCTGGTGGAGCAGCGTTCCGGAGAGGAACTGATTTTCTTCCGGTTTCTTGATCCGGCGCCCGGTGTATTTACGGTGTATGTCACAGCCATGGGAACGGGAAGTCAGGAGAATCAGGGCAGCTTTCATATGTGGCTTCCACTAAAGGAATTTCTGCGCGGAGAGACGTATTTTCTGCGGCCTTCGCCGTATACGACGATTCTGGAACCGGGAAATGCAAGGGAGATCATTACCGTGAGTGCTTACGATGACCGGAACGGGAGCTTTTATGCTTCTTCGGGAAGAGGGTATACGAGGCTGGGACTGATCAAGCCGGACTTTGCAGCTCCCGGTGTATCGATCAGTACGGCTCTTGGACAAAGAACGGGAACCAGTCTGGCGGCGGCCATTTCAGCAGGGGCAGCGGCGCAGTTCCTTCAATGGGCCGTCGTAGAGGAAAACCAGCCGTGGGTCGAAAACCGGGAAATCCGCAATTACCTCATACGCGGGGCAAGACGCCAGACGGTGAGCGGGACCACCGGTGCGACCTATCCCAACCGGGAGGAGGGCTTTGGGAAGCTCAGTATTTCAGGAACCTTTGACATTCTGGCGGGAACGGATTGATCCTGCATGAAGCAGAAATAACACAACAGAGCAATATTTGACTAACAGACGGTCGGGATTGCAAAGAAAAATTACCCGGATGCTTCTATACTGTTGAGTAGAAAAGGGTAACGGGTTTGGAAGGTTACCGAAATGGAAGCGACAGAGAGGTTTAGCAGGGGGTACGGACAATGAGCGAATTACAATTACCGCGATTGATCAGCGATCATATGGTTTTGCAGAGAAACAAAGAAATTCATATCTGGGGAAAGGATCTTCCGGGACACCGTGTAATGGTTTTCTTCCGGGGGGAAGAAGCTGTGGCACAGACGGATGAGGAGGGAAATTTTTCCCTCTTTCTGCCAAAGCAGGAGGCAGGCGGACCGTTCAGCATGCTGTTTCGGGATGACCTTGGAAATGAAGAGGTGGTCGGGGACGTGTACATTGGCGAGGTCTGGTTCTGTTCCGGACAGTCCAATATGGAGCTTCCCATGAGCCGGGTTAAGGACCGGTTCCCGGAGGATGTGGCAGACTGCAAAAATACACAGCTCCGTACCTTTAAGATCCGGGAAAACGGTGTATTTACCGCACCTTTAACAGAGCCTGAAAGCGGAGAGTGGAAGAGTGCACAGCCTGAAACGATTCTGGAGTTTTCGGCAACCGGGTATTATTTTGCCAAAGCCCTGCAGGAGCTTTTAAAGGTCCCGGTAGGATTTATTGATGCAAGTCTCGGAGGATCCCTGATTGAATCCTGGATGAGCCGGGAGATGCTGGAGGGGATGAACGAAGAGCTTGCGCTTGCGAAGAAGTACAGTGATGCGGAGTTTGTGAAGGGGCAGCTTCTTAAGAATGAACAACAGAGCAATGCATGGCATGCCCGTCTGGATGCAGCGGATCAGGGACTTAAACAGCACTGGGAGGAAGAGAGTTATAATAGCGAAAACTGGGGAATGGTAACGGTTCCATTCTGGTTTGATGAGGTAGAGGAATTAAGGGGATTTATTGGAAGCGTATGGCTGAAGCGGACCTTTACCGTGCCGGAGGAGATGGCGGGAAAGCCTGCAAAGCTGTGGCTTGGAACGATTGTGGACAGTGATGTGGCATATCTTAACGGGCAGCAGGTTGGGATTACCTATTATCAGTATCCGCCCCGGAAATATGAGATCCCGGAAGGGCTGCTGCGGAGAGGGATGAATACCATTGTGCTGCGTGTCATCAGTGAAAAGGCACAGGGACGGTTTACGGAAGGAAAGAAGTACGCCATTTTTAATGAGCAGGGAGAAATTCCGTTAGACGGAACGTGGAGTTACTGTATCGGTGCTGCCTGTGAGCATGTGCCGGAGACGGATTTCGTGAACTGGAAGCCGACCGGACTTTACAATGGAATGACGGCACCCTGCCACAAGTATACGATTGCCGGAGTGAACTGGTATCAGGGCGAAAGCAATACACACCATCCGGACAATTATCTGGATCTGCTCCGGCGCATGATTGAAGGGTATCGTAAGGAATGGAATGATCCGAAACTCCCGTTTCAGATTGTGGAACTTCCCAATCTCATGGTGGATATGGAGGGCGCAGAGGAAGGCTGGAGAGTACTTCGGGAATTGCAACGCCGGTCCGTGGAAATTCCGGATGTGGATGTTGCAGTAACCATAGATCTTGGAGAGGACAACGATCTGCATCCGCAGAATAAAAAGGATCTCGGAAAGCGTCTGGCATTGCTTGCTGCAGCGAGATTTGGCATTCCGGTGGAAAGCAAAGGGCCGGAAGTAACGAAGATTACCGTAACTGCCGGTGAAGCGCATAACCTCCGGACGATCCGGTTAACATGCAGCCATGCAGAAGGACTGTATGCCTCGTCCGAAGATAAGGGAACGGAAATTTTGGATTTTGAAGTGGTAAACGATAACGGAGAAGCCCTGCAGGCCAAAGCACAGATTAAGGGGCAGGAAATTGTACTTATGATTCCGGATAAAGAAACGGAAGTAAAGGAGATCCGTTACTGCTACCGGACCTCCAATATCGGTGCACTGGTTTATAACCGGGCCGGTCTGCCGATGAGTCCGTTTGTAAGGAGGGTATATGAAGAAACTGTTTAATGGAGGATGGAGCTTCTGGTGCGGAGAGCCGGATTTGGATGTGGCAGAGGCAGAGAAGCATTTAGCAGAGTTTCAGAAAGTGGATCTGCCGCATGACTGGCTGATTGCAGATGCGAAGAACCTGTACCGCGATGGCTGCGGTTATTACCGGAAGAGCTTTTCCATGCAGCCTAAGGAAGACAAACGATATTCCCTGATTTTTGAAGGGGTGTATATGGATACCACCATCTGGGTAAATGGGCAGCAGGCGGGAGAGTGGAAGTATGGCTATTCTACCTTTGAGATCGACCTGACACCCTTTGTAAAGGCAGGGGAGAATGAGATTCTGGTTTCGGTGAATTTCCGCTCACCAAACAGCCGCTGGTATTCCGGTGCCGGGATTTACCGGGATGTATGGTTTAAGGAAACGGCAAAGACCTATATCCGGGAAAACGGAGTCTATGTGCATACGGAAGCCTGCGGGGAAAAAGACGGAAAGGAGCCGGACTTTTTACTCTATGCGGATACGGAAATTGTGGGAGATGCGTGGGACGAGGTGCGTCATACCTTGTATGCGAAAAGAGAAGCTGAACCGGAGATCGAGCTGCCCTTCGAACTGCTGCTGGGAGACGAGGTGGAGCTGACAGGGGAAGCTGCACCTGTGACAGGGAAGATGAGAGAAGATTTCGGTGCTGATTGCTGTGGCTCTGAGACAATGGCTTCTCATAGTGTCAATAATAATGCAAGTGTCTATCGTGTGAAATCCCCTAAGATCTGGGATGTGGAGCAGCCCCATCTTTATATCCTGAAAACCGAACTCTGGAAGGACGAAGAAGTGATTCAGGAAGAGTACAGCCAGATTGGCTTCCGGAGCATTGCGTTTGATCCGGAACAGGGATTCCTTTTAAACGGACGAAAGGTGAAGCTGAATGGCGTCTGTGAGCATCATGATCTGGGGGCACTGGGAGCTGCCTTTCACCGGACGGCCATGGCAAGGAAGTTTCGCATTTTAAAAGAAATGGGCGTGAATGCACTGCGCGGTACGCACAACATGACGGCGCCTGCTGTAGTGGAGTTGGCAGATCAGATGGGAATTCTGATGATTTCGGAAGCTTTTGACATGTGGGAACGGTCGAAAACCCCTTATGATTATGCGCGGTTTTTCAAGGAATGGAGCGAACGGGATGTAGAAAGCTGGGTGATGCGCGACCGGAATCACCCAAGTGTCATCATGTTCAGTATTGGAAATGAAATATACGATACCCATGTGGATACGCACGGACGTGAGATTACGGTAAGGCTGCGTGATCTGGTGAAGCGGTATGACTACCGTGGAAATGCCGGTATCACGATCGGCTCCAATTATATGCCGTGGGAAAATGCGCAGCGTTGCGCGGAGGAAGTGAAGCTTGTCGGTTATAATTATGGAGAAAAGTATTACGAAGAGCATCATAAGGCACACCCGGACTGGGTGATCTACGGAAGTGAGACGTCATCCATTGTACAGAGCCGCGGGATTTACCATTTCCCGTTAAGGGCAAGTATCCTGACCGAGGATGATGAGCAGTGTTCGAGCCTTGGGAACAGCCCGACAAGCTGGGGAGCAAAGTCCATGGAGAGATGCGTCTGTGAAGACCGGGATATGGATTTTTCCATGGGACAATTCCTGTGGACCGGGTTTGATTATATTGGGGAACCGACGCCGTATCATACGAAGAATTCCTATTTCGGACAGGTGGACACGGCTGGATTTCCGAAGGATGCCTATTATGTATGGCAGTCGGCATGGACCGATTACCGGAAAGCACCGATGATTCATATTTTTCCATACTGGGATTTTAATGAAGGACAGAGCATCGATGTGCGGGTCTGTTCCAATGCGCCCTTTGTAGAGCTGTTCTGCAATGGACAGAGCTGCGGCAGGCAGCAGTTAACGCATGAAAAGGGAAGCGGCCATCATATCATTGCAGACTATTCGCTGCCCTATGAGAAGGGCGTGTTGTATGCTGTTGCCTATGACGAAGAGGGGAATGTGACGGCACGCGAAACGAAAGCTTCTTTTGGCAATTCTGCAGAGATTGTGCTGCAGGCATCAAGAAGAGTTGCGGTAGCCAATGACAGGGATCTTATCTTTGTGGAAATCGGAACGCGGGATGAGAAGGGAAATCCTGTGGAGAATGCGGTAGACCGTGTGACGGTGCAGGTTGAAGGGGCAGGACGCCTTGTGGGACTGGATAACGGAGACAGTACCGATGAGGACAGTTATAAGGGAAACAGCCGCCGGCTGTTCAGCGGAAAGCTTCTTGCCATTGTTGAGGCTGGAACGACACCGGGCGCTATCCGGATCCGGGTTTCCGGAAAGGGCTTAAAGAGCGCAGAGCTGGTCTGTGAAGCAGTGGAGATTGATCAGATGCTGCCCTTTATGAAGGAAGAGGAGGCACAGCGCATTTATTGTAAAACTTTTCGGGATCCATTTGCAGAAAACTATGGTCCTGGGCAGACAGAATTGATAGAAGATCACGAAGAGAGATACGAAGAGAGTCTGAAAGAACAGAAACAGAGACAAGAAGAGAAACAGAGCTCGAAAGAACGGTTGGAACAAGAACAGCAACAGAGTCAGGAAGCAAGGCTGGAAGAGGAAGAAAAACAGAGCCAGAAAGAAAGACTGGAAGAGAAACAGGAAGAGATTCCGGTTCGGAAGATCACCTTACGTTCTCCGATGGGACAGAAGCTTTCAAAAGAACAGCCGCATCTTACCGTGGAAGCGGAGATTGAACCGAAGGAAGCTACAGACCGTCAGTTGATGTTCCGCGTGGTAGATGAGCATGGTGTAGATTCCAATCTTGTTAAGCTTCTGGTGCAGGGGCATAGCGCGCAGCTTCAGGCAATGGGAGATGGCAGCTTTTATCTGCGGTGTATGTCACGCAGCGGCACAGAAGGAATCCGCGTGATCAGCCAGTTGGAATTTACAGTAGAAGGTATGGGACAGGCGTATCGGAATCCTTACGAGCTGATTTCGGGAAGTCTGTACACTTCCTATCAGGGAGAGGTCAGCAACGGAAACGAACGCGGTGTCGCAACGGCACGGGATGGAGAAACCGTGGTAACGTTTGGAAACATTGACTTTGGACCGGTCGGATCCGATGAAATCACGATGCCGGTTTTTGCACTGACAAGTGAAGAATATCCGATCCGGATCTATGAAGGAGTTCCGGGAGAAGAGGGCTGTCAACTGCTTGCGGATGTGGTCTATCAGAAGCCGTCCATCTGGAACACGTATCAGGAAGAAACCTATTCGCTGGCAAAGCGGGTTACCGGAATTAATACGATCAGTATAGCCGTTCATCAGAAGATCCATCTGAAGGGCTTTGTATTCAAAAAGCTGGAAAAAGCATGGCTGTCTTTGAACGCAGCGGAAGCGGATTCGGTTTACGGGGATACTTTTACGAAGGAAGAACGTGCGATTACCGGAATCGGAAACAATGTGACGATCACTTATACGGAAATGGATTTTGGAGAAGAAGGAACCGCAGGAGTCCGGATCTGTGGACGGGCAGCAAAAAGCAGCAACAGTCTTCATATCCGGTTCTCACAGGGAGAGGAAGAAATCAAGCAGCTTGTGGAATTCCCGATGTGTGGGGAGTATACGGAGAAAGCGTTCTCCCTGACACCCGTAAAGGGAAAATGGGACGTCAGCTTCGTTTTCCTTCCGGGAAGCTGCTTCGATCTTCAAAGTGTTCAATTCCTGCCGGCCGGTACGGAAGTACACTTCTGATTGGCACGGTTTAATTTCTTGTACTCGGATGGGGTACAGTTTTTGGCAGATTTAAAAATACGGTTAAAGGTAGAGAGGCTGTTGAATCCCGAACGCATGGAGACCTCCGTAATGGAAAGGTCCGGTTCGATCAGCAGCTTTTCTGCGTAAGCAATACGTTTCTGAATGATATAGTCATAGCAGGAGGTATTCGTGAACTGCTTAAACAGCCGGGCAAAATGAAATTTGGAGAAGCCGGCCAGTGAAGCCAGTTCGTCCACGGTGATGTTTTCGGTGCAGTGCTCGGTAATGTAATTGCAGACATTCATGAATTTATCCACATATTCGTGCTGCTTGCTCGATGTGATGCCGGGGAACATTTCCTGGGGATTGATGTTGGCGCGTCCGAGCGTCACGAAAAAGCGGATCATCAGGGAATAGATGGCCGCCTCCGCATAGGGCTGGGAGTAGTCGTATTCTCGGCTGATTTCTTCCAGATAAAACCGCAGCTTTCCATTCAGATCACCATGGGAATCACGGCGTACCAGCAGAAACGGATGGATGGTCTGCAACAGGGAGTCCATGCCCTTGACATTACAGATCAGGCTGTAGTCGAAAAGAAGAATCAGGCGTTCTCCTGTTTTGGGCGCTCTCAGTTCATGCAGTGTGCCGGGAGCGGTAATCCAGATATCTCCCTCATTCAGGATATGAGGCTTGCCGTCGATCACGACCGTATATTCGTTTTCAAAAGGCATGATGATTTCAAGCGCGGTATGCCAGTGAAGCGGGTAATCCTCGTATTCCCGGTTGTGCCACAGGCGGATGCCCTGTAAGTCTTTATAGGTAACGGTTTCGTGTGTTCCGTTTAAAATTGCGATCATGTCAGATTCCCCCCATAAGCAGGTTCGTAAAACCAGTTAAGATAAGAATACGCCATTTCTGAAAAGGCGTCAAACGAAATAGCAATATTTGACTAGAACTACGCAAGAAATAAAATGCACATAAGGGAGCTCATGTCCTATACTTTTAGCATGAACAAAAAGGAAGCTGTATGGCAGCAGACAGATGGTAAATGCAAGGAGAAAGCTTATGGAATTAGTTAGAAATGAAGAAAAGCGTGCGGAATATACAAAGCGTGCGAAAGAACTTGTGTCGAAGATGACGCTGGAAGAAAAAGTACAACAGACACTTTATCAGGCACCTGCAATTGAACGTCTTGGAATCAAGGCTTACAACTGGTGGAATGAAGCTCTTCATGGTGTGGCAAGAGCCGGAGTAGCTACCGTATTTCCACAGGCGATCGGACTTGCAGCTACGTTCGATGAGGATCTGGCAGAGGAAGTGGCAGAAGCAGTATCCACAGAAGGACGAGCTAAATTCAACATGCAGCAGGAATATGATGATACAGATATTTATAAGGGACTGACCTTCTGGTCACCCAATGTTAATATTTTCCGTGATCCCAGATGGGGGCGCGGACATGAAACCTTCGGAGAGGATCCCTATCTGACCTCCCGTATGGGCGTGCGTTATGTGGAAGGGCTTCAGGGACATGATGAAAAGTACTTAAAGGCAGCAGCCTGCGCCAAGCATTTCGCGGTACACAGCGGACCGGAGGATCTGCGCCACCATTTCAATGCCGTGGCAACAAAGCAGGATATGTATGAAACCTATCTTCCGGCTTTCAAGACCTGCGTGCAGGAAGGAAAGGTAGAGGCCGTGATGGGCGCGTATAACCGGACAAATGGCGAGCCCTGCTGTGGAAGCAAGACATTATTACAGGATATTTTAAGAAAAGAATGGGGCTTTGAAGGTCATGTGGTATCGGACTGCTGGGCGATCAAGGATTTCCATGAAGGACATATGGTAACGGATACCCCGTTGGAGTCTGCGGCCCTTGCCATGAACAACGGCTGTGACTTAAACTGTGGTACATTATTTGCTTATTTAAAGGAAGCGGTAGAGAAGGGAATGGTGAAGGAAGAGCGTCTCGATGAAGCACTGGTTCACCTGTTTACTACCCGCATGATGCTGGGCGTTTTTGATCAGAAAGGAGAGAATCCTTATGATCAGATTTCCTATGAGGTGGTGGATTCCAAACCGATGCAGGAGTTAAATCTCAAGGTTTCCGAGAAGTGCATCACGCTTTTAAAGAACGAGAACCATATGCTTCCGTTAGATAAGTCCAAGATCAAAACCATCGGTGTGATCGGACCGAATGCCAACAGCCGTGCGGCACTGGTTGGTAACTATGAAGGAACCGCATCCCGCTATTACACAATTTCCGAAGGAATTCAGGAGTATGTCGGCGACGACGTACGTGTGCTCGTATCCGATGGCTGTCATTTATATAAAGAAGGAATGAGCAACTTAAGTCAGGGAAAGGACCGTCATTCCGAAGTGCGCGGCATCTGCGCAGCAAGTGATGTTGTTGTCATGTGCCTTGGACTTGATGCAACCTTAGAAGGGGAAGAGGGCGATACCGGTAACCAGTACGGAAGCGGAGATAAGCGTGACTTAGAGCTTCCGGGCTTACAGCTTGAAATCCTCAAGATGGCTTATGAAAGCGGCAAGCCGGTCGTGCTTGTGGTGCTTTCCGGAAGTGCACTTTCCTTTAACTGGGCCGATGAGCATATTCCGGCAATCATTCAGGGCTGGTATCCGGGCGCTGTCGGCGGCAAGGCGATTGCCAATATTCTGTTTGGTGATGTGAGTCCGGAAGGAAAGCTTCCGCTTACGTTCTATCACAGCATTGATGAATTACCGGAGTTTACCGATTATTCCATGAAGGGAAGAACCTACCGCTATATGAAGCAGGATGCAATGTATCCGTTTGGTTACGGACTTTCCTATAATGAATATGAGCTTTCCAATGTAAAGGCAGACCGTGAAAAGCTTACGGAGGATGGCATCACCGTAACTGCAGAGATTTCCAATCTTGGAGAATATGACAGTGCGGAAACCGTTCAGGTTTATGTGAAGATCTGTGCAGAGGATACGCCGAATGCACAGCTTAAGGGACTTAAAAAGGTTTCTCTTAAGAAGGGTGAGAAAAAGAGCGTGGAAATCCACCTTCCGAAGGAAGCATTCGGACTCTACAATGAGGAAGGAAAGCTTTGCTACCGGGAAGGAGAAGCCATCTGTTATGTAGGAACAAACGGACCGGATCACCGGAGCGTGGAACTGACCGGAAAGAAGCCGGTTGAGATCACCATTAAGGTGTCGGGCTGCTGATCAAATACCTAGGGGAGGAGAATTGGGAATGAATCCGTGGACACAGATGTGGCTGAATTACTTTCCGAGAGCAGCGAAAGGAAATGAAGCCTATTTTGAAAAATACCGGCTGGATGGATTTGAGAAGGAACACCGTGTGATTCGGTCTGCACTTATGGAACTGGAGCGTGGAATACAGGGCATGCTGGCACTTCCTTCTCTGGCACAGGCAGAAAAGGGAACCTTCGTTATCCGCAGGGTTTCTGAAGCAGGAAGCGGTGTGAAAACAGAAGGATACCATCTGAAAGAGCAGGATGGACGGCTTTTTCTGATGGCGGCCGAAGAGAAGGGTGTCTTATATGGCGTGTTTGACCTGCTTCGCAGGATTGCCATGGAGGAATCCCTCAAAGGCGTGGATGTGCTTTGCAATCCGGACAATCCAAATCGTATGCTGAACCACTGGGATAACATGGATGGCAGCATTGAGCGCGGTTATTCCGGGGAATCCTTCTTCTTTGCAGAGAATGAAATTCTGGTGAATGAACGGACGAAGGATTATGCACGTTTCGTGGCGAGCGTCGGATTGAATGGTGTTGTGATCAACAACGTGAATGTAAAGGACGCGGCAACGTATCTGATTACGGAACGTTATTTTGACCGTGTGGCAGAGCTTTCCAATGTATTTGCCGATTATGGAATCAAGCTGTATTTAAGCCTTAATTTTGCATCCCCGATGGAACTTGGCGGACCGGACAGTGCGGATCCGTTAAACGAAGAGGTCATTGCATGGTGGAAAGAGAAGATGAAGGAGGTCTTTGCAAGAATCCCGAATCTTGGAGGGTTCCTTGTAAAGGCAGATTCGGAAGGAAGACCGGGGCCTTTTACCTACGGAAGGACGCAGGCAGACGGAGCCAATATGCTTGCCGATATTGTGAAGGAATATGGTGCCATCATCATCTGGCGGTGCTTTGTTTATAACTGCACGCAGGACTGGCGGGATTATAAGACGGACCGGGCGCGTGCCGGATATGACAATTTCATTCAGATGGATGGAGACTATCACGAGAATGTGATTCTGCAGATTAAAAATGGTCCGATGGACTTCCAGATCCGGGAGGCAGTTTCGCCCCTGCTTGGTGGCTTAAAAAAGACCAATCAGATGCTGGAGGTTCAGGTGGCACAGGAGTATACAGGACATCAGATCGATGTCTGCTATCTGATCCCTTTATTTAAGGAAGTACTGGATTTTAAAACCTATTGCCAGCCGGAGCTTGACACGGTTGCGGATGTGGTAAGCGGTCGGACGCTGGGAAACCAGAATGCCGGAATTGCAGCCGTAATCAATACCGGTAATGATGCGAACTGGACCGGAAATGATCTGGCAGCAGCAAACTTTTATGGATTCGGAAGGTTGGCATTCCATACTGCTCTTTCCTCAGAAGAAATTGCAAAGGAATGGGTGAAGCTGACCTTTGGCTGTGACTGCGAGGTTGTCGATCCGCTTACGAAGCTTCTTCTCGGATCCCGGGCAACCTATGAGAAATATACCTCACCGCTTGGCATTGGCTGGATGGTGACACCACATGAGCACTACGGCCCGAGCATTGATGGGTATGAGTACTCCCGCTGGGGAACCTACCATCGTGCCGATCATCTGGGACTTGGCGTTGACCGGTCACATAACGGAACAGGATATGCACAGCAGTATTATGAGCCGAATGCTTCGATGTATGACGATCCGGCAACCTGCCCGGAAGAGCTGTTACTGTTCTTCCATCACATGCCGTATACGTGGAAGCTGGCAAGCGGAAAGACACTGTTGCAGCACATCTATGATACCCACTTTGAAGGTGTGGAAGAAGTTCGGGAAATGATAACCGTCTGGGAATCCTTGCAGGAAAAGATCCCGGAAGAAAGCTATACACTGGTGCGGGAGCGGTTTGAACGACAGTTAGCCAACGCCAGGGAGTGGCGCGATCAGGTGAACTCTTATTTCTACCGTAAGAGTGGAATCCCGGATGAAAAAGGAAGAAAGATTTATTAGGAAGATGATATTGACTGTCGGAAGCAGAAACTGCTTCCGGCAGTTGCAGTTTCGGGGCATGGATAGGAAGTGTAGTTTGGTAAAGGGGAATCTGTGAAAGAAAAATTAACATTCATATTACGGTTTGCAAAACCTCATAAATGGAAATTTATCATTATGCTGCTTAGTGTTATTCTGGCATCCGGAACACTGATGCTTCTGCCATATATGATCGGATGGCTTGTGGATGAGGTAATCAATTCTCAAAACATGTCACGATTTATCTATATTGTAGCCATATATGGAGCAGTATATGTGTTTAACCAGGCAATGTATACGATAGTGAATATCATGGAAAAAGTGACCAGTACAGCATTTCTGTTTGATATCAGGTCGGAACTGTATTCCCGGATCTTAAGGTTCAAGGGCTGTTATCTGGCGGGTATGTACAGTGGGGATACGGTTCGCAGAATGGAAAATGATGTTGATCAGATTATGACCATGATAAGCGTTAATTTGTTTGGACTGGTAACCAATGGGATGAATATGGTTATTGCCCTGGTATTTATATACTTTTCCAATGTATGGATGGGTGTTTTTACAACCATTGTGACTCCGGTCATCGTGTATGTATCCAGATTTTTCAGTGAAAAAGCCAAAAGAGAAAACTCCCGTATTATTCAAAAAAGAGGCTTATTGTCCTCCTGGACATTTGAAATTTTGGATGGAATGCAGGAAATAAAACTTTTGCATGCGTCCAGACAGATTCTTTCCGAATTTCTCCGGAGAAATATTGAAATAGCCAGAATGTGTATTGGCTTAAACAGAATCGAAGTCGGGGCAGAAAGGGTGAATACCGGGATATCACTGATCGCCCAGATGTGTATGTTTACCATTTCCGCTTTCCTCGTGAAATCCAATCAACTGACAATCGGCGGGGTTACGGCCTGCTTTGCTTATTATGCAAACTGCGTTGCAGCATTCAACAGTATCAACTCAAGAATAGTATCTCTTTCCTCCAATCTGGTTTCCTGCGACAGGGTTATGGAATTGTTTGATACCCCGCTGGAAGAAGGGACAGAATGTCTCCGTATGCAGGAGGTGCCAGACAGTAACGCAGAACGAATCGCGGGAAGCATCGAGTTTAAAGATGTCTCGTTCCGGTATAACGAAGAGAGGAGCATATTTAATTCTCTGTCATTTCGTATTAACCCACGTGAGAAAATCGCTATTGTAGGAAACAGTGGTGTGGGAAAAAGCACTTTAGTGAATTTGTTGTGTCGGATATATGATTCGGATGAAGGAAATATATGGATCGATGGCAGGGATATCAGGGAATACGATATCCGCTATTTGCGCGGACAGATAGGAGTTGTTCATCAAAACAGTATTATATTTCATGGATCGATAAGATTTAATCTGCAATTTTCAGAGGACAGTTTTCAGGATGATTTATTGTGGGAAGCACTTAAAATGGCAGATTTGTATGACTTTGTGAGCAGCCTTGAGAACGGATTGGATACGGTCATTGGAACCGGAGGGGTGGACTTTTCGGGAGGACAGAAACAAAGAATTGCGATTGCCCGGATATTTGTTAAGAATTCTCCAATCATGGTTTTTGATGAGTCAACCAGTGCATTAGACAGTGGAGCTGAAATGACAATCAAAGATTCATGGGAATTACTGGGGGAGAATCATACATTACTGATCATTGCACATCGGCTGTCCACGATAATCCATGCGGACAGGATTCTTGTTCTGGAGGATGGGAAAATCGCAGGCTTTGATAAGCATGAAAAGTTACTGAAAAACTGTGAGACCTATCGGAAGCTTTTTAAAGAGCAGTATGCAGGGAGCATGGGAGCATAAATTTCCGGTATTTCAGGTGCAGACAGTAAAAGGAAAAAGAGGGGATTATTTGGAAAGACAATCAGATCGTATCAGAACTTTGAAAAAAATCGATGGATTACTGGGGAAGAAAAAGGGGTTATTGTATGGGCTTTTGTTTTTCAAGAGCCTTGATCTTGTGCTGGGCATCGTGCAGCCGTTTTTCTATTATCTGTTTATTGACCATGTGATTGTTAAGGGGAAAATGGGTTATCTCCCTGTTGTGATTGCCGGTTATCTATCTGTTTTTGTGTTACAGACCTTATTGATGAAACTGACCAGAAAATCATATAACACGTTATTCCTGAAATTAAAGATGGAACTGCGGGTTCATATCCTGAAGAGATACGTGAATATGAATGCCGATATGTATCAAACTTATAGTACGGGAGATCTGGCAGACAGAATCGATGGTGATGTGGAATTCGTGGAAACATTTTTACAGAAACATGTCATGGATTATTTCTTTTCCATTGCAAAAATTTTAGTGATATGCATTATCCTGTTTGTACTGAATCAGACACTGACCATCATTGGGTTTATTGCCATTCCACTTTCCTTCTGGTTAGTGCGGGTGATCAGCAGGAAGGCCAACCGGGTATCGGAAGAACGCCGCAGACTGGAAGGAGAGTATCATAGCTTTCTGAATAATTCTTTTCAGAAATGGGCGGATATCAAAACGAATAATCTGGAAGATTATATGGAAGCGGAATTCGAAACATACAGGCAGAAGCTTTCTAAATTAATCATTAAAAGTCAGATCTATATTGCCTTTAACTGGCTTTTCATTGCCTTTAAAGATTATTTTATCACCAGAATGAATCTTTATTTTGTAGGAGGAATCCTGATTATTTATAAGAAGCTTACGGTTGGGATCCTGCTTACCTATATGGATTATTTTATGCAGTTGGTGGACAGCATCACATCGGTTGTGAATTCCATATTGGACTTTCATATTCAGAAACCCAACATACAGCGTGTGTTTGAAATTCTGGAATTGGAATATGATGTAAAGAGGCAGGTTACAAATCTGGAGGATAAAATAACATTTTCCAATGTCAGCTTCCGGTATGCGGATAATCAGAAATGGGTTATCCGTTCATTAAATATGACGATTGATCCTGGCGAGCACATTGCAATTGTAGGGAAAAGCGGATGTGGAAAAACGACTTTGGCTAATCTGCTGATGGGGGTATATGAGCCATGTGACGGTGAAATTCTGCTTGGCAGCAGGAGGATTTCCGAGTTATCCCATGAGAGCATAAGCAATAAAATCGGCATAGTTTCCCAATTTCCCAGACTGTTAAATCTTAGTATTCGGGAAAATCTGCTGCTTGCAGACCGGCATGCAGCAGACGAAGAAATCAGAAGTGCCTGTGAAAAAGCGAATATCCTGTCATTTATTGAAAGCCTGCCGGATCAGTTTGAAACGAATATCGGTGAGCGTGGAATTAAATTATCCGGAGGACAAAGGCAGAGACTTTCCATAGCAAGGCTCTTGTTGCAGGATCCGGACATCATTATTTTTGATGAATCGACCAGTTCATTGGACAGTTGTAGTGAAAAGGAGATATTAGACACGATCCGTTCATTTTCGGGCAGTAAAACCATCATAACGATTGCACATAGACTTTCAACGGTGCTGGTCAGTGATCGTGCGCTCCTGATGGAAGAGGGAAGAATTGTGGCAGTAGCAAATTCACCGGAAATTATGACAGATGAAAAGTTTCGGGAATTTTTTCATACATAACTATACAAAAATTGCTATACATTGAAAAACTTGTAGCAAAACGCACAATAAAATTATTTTTACAAGTTTATATATATAAAAATTGCATAAAGAAAGCAAGATTTATGAAATGAAAAGCAATATATGACAAGATAAGGCGAGGGCAGGAGATTATAATAAATTTATCAGAAGAGTTGATAAACGATATTTATGGGAGGAGTTACGATGAGTAAAACATCCAAAAAAGTACCTGCCGAGAAGAACAGGAAACCATTCGGCGTGTATATGAAACGGTACTGGCAGCTGTATCTGTTGCTCTTTCTGCCAATGCTGTATCTGATCATCTTTAAATATGTTCCGATGGTTTATATCCAGATCGCATTCAAGAAATACAGTATTGTACAGAGCGTCTGGGAGATGCCGCTGGCCGCACAGCACGGTTTTGAATATTTCATCAAAGCGTTTAAGAACAAGGACTTTTTAAATGCCCTGCGGAATACGTTGGTACTGAATCTCCTTGATCTGGTAGTTGGTTTCCCGGCTCCGATCATTTTCGCACTGATCTTAAATGAACTGGTATTTACCAAGTTTAAGAGAGTGGTACAGACCATTGCTTATATGCCCCATTTCTTATCCTGGGTCATTATTTACAGCCTTGCACTTCAGATGTTTGCACCGACCAACGGTCTTGTGAACATGGTGTTACAAAACATGGGATTTGAGGCAGTTCATTTCCTCGATAAGCCTGGCAACTGGATTGTATCCTACATATTAATCGGTGTATGGCAGAACTTTGGATGGGGTTCCATCGTATATCTGGCAGCGATTGCCGGAATCAATCCGGAGCTTTACGAAGCAGCATCGGTAGATGGTGCCGGAAGATTTAAGAAGATGTGGCACATTACTCTTCCGGGTATCCGTTCCACCATCGTGGTACTTCTGATTATGAACCTTGGCAATATTTTAGGAAGCGGCTTCGACAGACCGTTTGCATTCCAGAATAACATGGTTATGAATGTGGCAAATGTAATTTCCACCTTTGTATATACCAATGGTATTAAGAGTCTTCAGTTCTCACTGACGACAGCGGTTGGATTATTCCAGTCCGTGATCTGTGTAATTTTCCTGTTGCTGGCAAACTGGATTTCCAGACGGCTTGGCGAACGTGGAATCTGGTAGGAGGTGTGAACGATGATTAAATCAAAATCTGCAAAGGTCGGAGACTGGATCTTCGTTCTGATCTGTATCGTGGTTGCCATCATCTGTCTGCTTCCGATGGTAAACCTGCTGGTGAAGTCCATAAGCAGTACGGATGCACTGGTAAAGCATGAGGTTTATCTGTGGCCGAAGGGATTGAACTTCGATGCCTATACAACCGTACTTGGTGATGCAAAATATATCCGGGCTTTCTTCTGGACCGTATTTCTTACCGTTATCTGCACGATTGTATCACTGGTTATGACGACCTTATGTGCTTATCCTCTGATCTTTGAGGACCTGAAGGGAAGAAACATTTTTAACATCATCATTACGATTACAATGTTTTTTAACGCAGGTACGATTCCGAACTACCTGCTGATGAAGTCACTGAACCTGTTAAGCAATCCGCTGGTACTGATTGTGCCGAGCTGTTTAAGTGTCTTCAATATGATTATCCTGAGGAGTTTCTTTTATGGAATTCCGGACAGCTTAAGGGAATCGGCGGAAATTGACGGAGCAACCTATATTAAGATTCTGTGCTCCATTTACATTCCATTATCCAAACCGGTATTTGCGACACTGGCTCTGTTCTATGCCGTAGGCCGCTGGAATGGATATTCCGATGCATTGATGTATATGAAGGAAAAGGATTACTATCCGTTGCAGCTCCTTCTTTACAATATCATTAACAACATTAACAGCGTGGAGGTAGCTACGCAGGAAGGGTTCTCCACCCCGGGACTTACCGAATCACTGAAAGCAGCGATCGTTATGTTCTCCACTGTTCCGATTCTGTGTATCTATCCATGGCTGCAGAAGTATTTCATCCACGGAGTTACCGTTGGAGCCGTTAAGGAATAACCGGATTGGAGTTCAATCCGTGCATTCAATAAATCAAATATTCTATTAGGGAGGAAAAGAATGAAGAAGAAATTACTTTCCGTGTTACTTGCAGGTGCTATGGTACTTTCCCTTGCAGCCTGCGGAAGCAAAGAAGCAGCTCCTGCTGACACATCCAGTGATACAGCAGCGACAACAACGGAAGCATCGGACTCAGCCGATACTTCTGATGCAGCATCTGACAGCGCAGATGCATCCGATCCGACAGGCGGTCAGCTTGTGGATGGTAAATTCGCTGAAACCAGAACCATCGTTGTAGAAGTTTATGATCGTGGTAACGATGGCGGTTCTGATCCTACAAACAATGCATATACCAAGTATATCCAGGAAGGAATGCTTGCAGACCACAACGTACAGGTAGAGTTCAAGGCAGTTCCCCGTTGGACAGAAGTAGAAGAAATCAATAACCTTCTGGCAGCAGGTGATGCTCCGGACATCTGTGTAACTTATGACTATCCGACCATTCAGACCTATGCAAACATGGGTGGTGTTCTGGATTTGAGTGAGTATTTAACCGAAGAATACAAGTCTGTATTCCCGAACCTCTGGGATTGGCTCGGCGAGACCAACCTTTACTGGGATAAGGATCCTGAAACCGGTACAATCTGGGGAATTGAAGCAAAGCTTGCAAACAGCAACCGTATCAACACCTTCGTTCGTAAGGACTGGTTAGATAAACTCGGTTTAAAAGAGCCTACCACCAAGCAGGAATTTGAAGATATGCTGATTGCATTCCGTGATAACGCAGATGAACTTCTTGGCGCAGATGCTGACAAGATGATTCCTTATAGTGTAAGCTACGATGTAGGCTGGAGAGCAGCTACCTTAATTGAATCCTTTATTGATCCGGATATCTCCGATAAGGAATACTATGTAAACGGATTTGATGACAGAAAGCTTACCCAGAACGGCACAAAGGAAGGTGTCCGTCTGTTAAATAAGTGGTACAACGAAGGCTTAATGTGGAAAGATTTCGCTCTGTATGGAAGCGGTGATACCACAGAAGATGATAACTTAAAGGCTGGTTATGTTGGCGCATTTACTCATAACTGGGATTATCCTTTTCGTAACGGTGAAGATTCCATCCAGGCAAACTTACAGAGACTGGTTGGAGAAGATGCAAAGTTTGTAGCAGTTGACTGTTTCGAAGACAGCAAGGGAACTCATACCAAGTTTACCGCAGGTCCGATCGACCGTAAGCTGTTCTTCCCTTCCACCAACGATGAACCTTTAGCATCCATGCTTTACCTTGACTGGATCTCTGATCCGGAGCATATTCAGTATCTCCAGATCGGTGAAGAAGGCGTAACCCATGATACCTTAGATGATGGAACTATCGTTACCAAGGCATCTACCGGTGACACTATTCAGAACTCCGGCTTCAACATTGATATGACCATTACCTGTAACGGTCTGAAGCTGGTAGATCCTGAAATTACTGCAAAGTCTATTGCATACAGCTACTCTAACGTAGATCCTGCTGATGTAGAAGCAGCAGATGCAATTGCAAAGACAGATAACAGACCTGGTAAGAACGTAAATGTTGGCTCAATCTCCGCAGAAGAAGGTATGGGCGATTCCCTCTCCAGCAAGAGAGATATCGTATATGATACCGCAGTATCTGCAGCAGAAGCTGACTTTGACAAGGTATGGGATTCCGGTATTGAAGAATACTTAGGTGCAGGCGGTCAGGCCATCATGGATGAGCGTGCAGAAAAGTGGGAAGCAACCTTCGGAAGTTCCGATATGTTACCTTAATCAGGTTGTTGTGTATAGGCGATTGATATAAATCTTCCTTTAATAAAGCCCGGAGCATTGCTCCGGGCTTTCGTGTTGTCTGATGTCATAGTTGTCTTGTATTGCAGTTGCAGGATATGACAAGGATCTTTATAATGAAATTATTCGGAGTGAACATTACGGGAGGTGTCAAATGAAGCAACTGGGAGGAAAATTATTCATTCATCTACTTGCGATTACGGGTATTGCAGGAACAGATCTTTATATTAAGAAACAGATTGAGGAGAAGAAGGAGATGAACTGCTGCGAACCGATCTGTAAGGGAAAGCTGTTGCTTCGCAGATATCACAACAAGGGTGCTTTTCTGAACCTCGGAGAGAAGAATCCGCACCTTATTGCAGCAATTTCTGTTGGAATGACGGTTTTTGCCGGACTGTTCTTTATTTCAACCTTTTCGTTCCTTGGGAAGGGAATGTTGAGATGGGGGCTGACGATGCTGCTTGGAGGTGCGTTCAGTAATACCTATGACCGCCTTAAACGGAAATATGTGGTGGATTATGTGAGCTTCAATGTGCCATGGGAAGCCCTGCGGAAGATTGTGTTTAATATCGGGGACTTTGCCATTATGATCGGTGCACTGGTGTCGGTGCTCTCCGAGGCATGATGCGTGCAGAAAGAATCATAAAAAATATGTTGACAAAATCAAAGAATGGTTATATTGTATTAATTAAGTAATACAACAATACAAAGCAGAGACAGTTGAGTCTGTATATTGATCAATAGGAAGGCAGAAGTCTTCCAATGAATAGGACTGCACTGGCGAAACAGAAAGGAAGAGGCATATGGCGTGGAAACTGGATTCAGACAGACCGATTTACGCACAGATTCTGGAAATCATTCAGATGCAGATCATTTCCGGAAAGTATCAGCCGGGAGATAAAATTCCCAGTGTCAGGGAACTGGCAGCAGATGCGGGCGTGAATCCGAATACAATGCAGAAGGCGTTGTCAGAGTTAGAGCGGAGCGGATTGATACTGACACAGAGAACAAGTGGAAGGACGGTAACGGATGACATGGAACTGATTCAGAAGATGCGTGATGAAATTGTAAGAGGACAGGTTCAGGAATTCATCAATAAGATGAAGAACATGGGATTTGATAAGGAAGAGGTTTTGAAGATCCTCAAAGAAAGTGAAGCATAAGGAAGCCGGAATCCTCTGGCGAAAGAATAGAATTATGAGGGCTGTTTGGACAGCAGGAGGGAAAGACATGAACGAATTAGTACAGATCTGTGATCTGACCAAGGTTTATGAACGGAAAAAGGTTGCAGTAAATCATATGAACCTGATGATCCCGTCAGGTCGTATTGTAGGCCTTTTGGGACCGAATGGAAGTGGGAAGACTACTTTAATCAAGATGTTAAGCGGGCTGCTTGTACCGGATCAGGGAACCATCCGGATTGACGGTAACGCACCAGGACCGCTTACCAAGGCAGTGGTTTCGTATCTGCCGGAGAGAACTTATTTCAGGGAAAACATGAAAGTTTCACAATTGATTGCTTATTTTCAGGACTTTTATGCGGACTTCCGTCCGGAGCGGGCGATGCAGATGCTGAATAATCTGCAGATTAATCCGAACGCACCGTTAAAGACACTTTCCAAGGGCACAAAGGAAAAGGTGCAGCTCATTATGGTCATGAGTCGTGATGCCAGACTTTATCTATTGGATGAACCGATTGCGGGTGTGGATCCGGCAGCACGGGATTATATTTTGAGAACCGTTATTAACAATTACAATGAACAGGCATCCATCATTATTTCCACGCATCTGATTGCAGATGTTGAGAATGTACTGGATGATGTCGTTTTCATCCGCGACGGCAGGGTTCTTCTTACGGATACGGTAGAAAATATCCGTGAGGTCAAAGGAAAATCCGTGGATCAGTATTTCAGGGAGGTGTTCGCATGTTAGGAAAATTAATAAAACAGGAATGGCTGTCTGCATGGAAAATCCCTACCGTTTTAATCGGTGCGGTGTTTGCAGCGGCGACAATTTTCGGACTCTTCTGTGCATCCCCTGTCTGGGATCTGGTGGACTGGTGGGGAGCAGATGTAATCTTAAGTGCAACCATTTTACTTTTTTACGGTGCGATCATGTGCTGTGGAGTCGGAACATCGATTTATCTGGCAGTACGTTATTACCGGAGCATGTACAGTAACGAAGGATATCTGACACATACCCTGCCGGTAACTTCCAATCAGCTTTTACTTAGCAAAATGATTAATTTCAGCATCTGGGAATTGTTGTCCGTTATCTGTATTATATTTAACATTATGCTTTTTGTGGCATTTATTGCGTTGAGAGGTATGGGGTATCGCAGCTTGTTTGAGAGTTTCCGGGATGTGTTTACGGGGATACAGGACGTTTTAAACTCGGAATTTGCAACCGGATGGGAACTTTTCATGATACTCACGATTATTCTGGTTCTGGTCAGCACGGTATCCAAGTCCCTTCTTTACATGGGATCGGTGAATATCGGACAGCTTTGGGCACGTCACCGTGTTGCGGGCGCAATCCTCGTATATGCCGGGGTTACCGTTGCCGTGCAGGTTGTAACACAGGCAGCCATGATTATCTTTATGACGAGTGCAGACCAGCTTGGGATGCTGCAAAATGACTATGTTTTCAGCTTCTTAAATCAGGTTATGGCAGTATCACTTCTAATGCAGATAGTGATCGGGGTTGTGATGTATGGAGTCAGCCTGCTGATCCTTAAAAAGAAAGTAAATCTGGAGTAACTTTTATCTCAATAGATGTAATCCGGCAACTTGTGAACAGCATGAATGAACTGTTACATTCATTACTATAATTCGTATACATGAATTGCAAGAGACTACACTTTGTGTTATGATACGCTTAGTGTGGTCTCTTTTTTGAACCCTTGTAAAGCAACGGCTCAGGGGCGGAAAAGGGAATCTGATACGGCCACAGGATAAAATGAGGAGTACGATGGAGACAATAATTGAAATTAAGAATGTGACGAAGACATTCTCCGGAAAGGATCAGAATGTCGAGGCATTGAAGGGAATTAACCTGGAAATTCATAAGGGAGAGATTTATGGAATTATCGGTATGAGTGGTGCCGGTAAATCCACACTGGTCCGCTGTCTGAACTTCCTTGAGCGGCCGACAACCGGTACAGTTGTTGTGGAAGGAAAGGATCTTGCAACCCTGAAGGATAAGGAGCTGCGTCAGACTCGTACGCAGATTGCCATGATCTTCCAGCATTTTAACCTTCTGATGCAGAGAACGGTCATTGATAATATCTGCTTCCCGCTTGAAATTGTCGGAGTAGACAAGAAGAAAGCGAAGGAGCGTGCGAGAGAGCTGCTGCAGATCGTCGATCTTTCCGAGAAGGAAAACGCTTATCCGGCACAGTTATCCGGTGGACAGAAGCAGCGTGTGGCGATTGCAAGAGCACTGGCTACCAATCCGAAGATTCTTCTTTGCGATGAGGCAACGAGTGCACTGGATCCGACCACCACGAAGTCGATTCTTGCTTTGTTAAAAGAGATCAATCAGAAATATGGCATTACCATTGTAATTATTACGCATGAGATGGCGGTTGTGCAGGAGATCGGAACGCATGTAGCGATTATCGACCATGGAGAGCTTGCAGAAGCCGGTACGGTAGAGGAGGTATTCACCCACCCGAAGAGCAAGGCAGCCAGAAAACTGGTTTTGATGGATGAAGATAACCACTATGACGAAATGAAGGGACAGCATTGCATCCGTATCGTATTTAAGAGCAATTCTTCCTTTGAACCGGTCATTGCCAATATGGTATTAACACACCGGATGCCGGTGAATATCTTACAGGCGGACACCAAGGATATTAACGGTGTGGCGCATGGACAGATGATTCTGCAGCTTCCGGAGGATGCAGTGACAGCACAGAAGATGATCCAGTATTTGAAGGATCGAAATTTAGAAGTAGAGGAGCTTGATCATTATGTTGGATAGTCAGACACTTGCCATGATGGCAGAAGGTACCGGGGCAACCCTGTATATGACATTGATGTCAACTTTGTTTGGATATATTTTAGGACTTCCTATGGGAATTATCTTAGTCGTAACGGCACCGAAGGGACTTCGTCCGAATCAGGTGATTTACCGGATTCTGGATGTGATTGTGAATATCACAAGAAGTATTCCGTTCTTGATTTTAATGATTCTGATTATGCCGTTTACCCGTATTCTGGTAGGTAAAACCTATGGAACCACAGCGACTATCGTACCGCTTGCCCTTGCGGCAGCGCCGTTTATTGCGCGTATGGTGGAATCTTCCCTTCTGGAAGTGGATCACGGAGTAATTGAAGCGGCACAGAGTATGGGTGCAAACCTGTGGACGATCATCTGGAAGGTACTGCTCGCAGAGGCAAGAACCTCCCTGATCGTCGGAGCAACGATTGCACTCGGAACGATCTTAGGATATTCCGCAATGGCAGGAACCATCGGCGGTGGTGGTCTTGGTGATATTGCGATGCGTTACGGATATTACCGTTATCAGGCAGACATTATGATTATTGCGGTAGTGCTGCTTGTCTTACTGGTACAGATTTTACAGGTAATCGGAACGATTCTGTCCAAGAAGCTGGATCGCAGAAATACCAGATAGGGACACGGAACAGAGGCAGTCAGTTTATGAACAAAGCAAAGAACAAACAACGTCCACAAGGAAATTGTGAGCAGTGTAACAACTATGTGTACGACGAGGATTATGAATGCTATACCTGCGAGATGGATCTGGACGAGGACGAGATGGCAAGATTCTTGGCAGATGAGTACCGGGACTGTCCGTACTATGTCCCGGGAGATGAATATCTGGTAGTCAGGAAGCAGATGTAGGAGAATACCGTTGGATACAGAAGTAAAAATCGAAAGTAAATCCGGAGGAAACAGCGACCAGAGAATGACGCTGGAAGAAATCTCTGAAATTATCGGGATTTCCAGAACGACGATCTATAAGGTCATCCGGAATAAAGGAGTAGTCAGTGATAAAACAAGGGAAAAGGTAGAACAGGCCCTTGAAAAGTATCACTATGTAGAGAATAAAAATGCCAGAAACCTTGCGATGAACCGGCAGTATACGATCGGTTATGTAGGCTTCCGTTCTAAGAGTTCAGCGTATTTTTCACCGGAGGTGCGCAAAGGTCTTGACCGCGCGATCCGGGAATTCGGAGATGACGGATTGAATATCCTGATTTCGGAATTTGATGTGCACAACCCGATGCAGCAGATGGCAGCGGTGGATCAGATGCTGAAGGAGGGCGTACGCAGCTTTGTGCTTGCCTTTTCGGATACGGAAGTGATTCAGCAGATTCTGGAAAAGCTTAAGAAGATGAAGTGTCTGGTTGTGCTTTTGAGCCGGGATCTTCAAGGAAACACAGGGAATCACTATGTCGGCGTGGATTATTACCAGAGCGGCGTGCTCGCGGCAGAGCTTCTTGGCAAAATGCTTCCGCAGGGAGGCGGTATTTTCGTTCCGGTGACGGAGGAATATCTGACGAACCGCGATATTCAGAACCGTCTCAATGCATTTCTCACGAAGATGCAGGAATTTCCATCCTGTGAGATTCTTCCGGTAGTGCATGGACTCACCGAGGAAGAGGAGATCCGACGGGAAGTGAAAGACGCGATTGCAAAGAATAAGAATCTTGCCGGAATTTTTGACCTGACCTACCGCCTGGATGTGGTGGCAGATGTGCTTAAGGAAGAAGGCAGAGAGGATTTACGGCTTACCGGATTTGATCTTTATCCGGAGATTATGGAGGATGTACAGGATTCTCTGATCGATGCCGTGGTTTATCAGGATCTGAACAAGCAGGCCTATGAAGGAATGAAGCTTTTATTTGAGGAAATGTGCTATGGAAAGCGGCTTTCCGAGAAGAAGCACTACTCCAAACTCGAAGTGGTGATGAGCAGTAATTTATCCTACTTCCGATAGGAGTTTTCAGCAATTTGCATTAAAATGAAGTCGTATTTTTGGATGCATTTTCGAGTGGTATTTATTGACAGGGGAATGGGAAAATGATACGATAGAAACAGAATATTTAACACGTGTTCAACTTGCGCGTAAGACTTGCGAAGAGTCTTAAATTATAACGATTCAGAACAATAAGGAGGGTTATGATGTTATACATAGGGGTAGATTTAGGAACCAGTGCTGTGAAGCTTCTTCTGATGGATGGAGAAGGTAAGATTCACAAAATCGTATCCAAAGAATATCCGCTATATTTCCCGCATCCGGGCTGGTCAGAACAGAAGCCTGAGGACTGGTATGTGCAGACCATGGCAGGCATTAAGGAACTGATTGCGGAAGCCGATAAGAGCCAGATTGCCGGAATCAGCTTTGGGGGACAGATGCATGGACTTGTCATTCTGGATGATCAGGATCAAGTGATCCGTCCCGCAATTTTATGGAACGATGGCAGAACCTACGAAGAATGTGATTATCTGAATAATGTGATCGGAAAGGACAAGCTTTCCGAATATACCGCGAATATTTCCTTTACCGGATTTACCGCACCGAAGATTCTGTGGGTAAAGAACAAGGAGCCGGAGAACTTCAAAAAGATTAAGAAGATCATGCTCCCGAAGGACTATATCGCATATAAGCTGACCGGAGTACACTGCACGGATGTATCCGATGCTTCCGGTATGCTTCTTCTGGATGTGAAGAACCGTAAGTGGTCCAAGGAAATGTGTGAGATCTGTGGTATTTCTGAAGAAATGCTTCCGAAGCTTTATGAAAGCTATGAATGTGTTGGCTGTGTTACGGAAGAGGTTGCGAAGGAACTTGGAATTCCTGCAACGGTTAAAGTGGCAGCAGGCGCCGGTGACAATGCGGCAGCCGCAGTCGGAACCGGAACCGTCGGAGACGGAATGTGTAACATTTCTCTCGGAACCAGTGGAACGATCTTTATTTCCTCTGATAAGTTCGGTGTGGATAAGAACAATGCCCTTCATGCTTTTGCACATGCAGACGGTCATTACCATCTGATGGGATGTATGCTGAGCGCTGCCTCCTGTAACAAGTGGTGGATGGAAGAAATTATCGGAACGAAGGAATATGCGAAGGAGCAGGAGCCGATTACGGATGACAAGCTTGGTGAGAACCATGTTTATTTCCTGCCTTATCTGATGGGAGAGCGTTCTCCTCATAACAACCCGAATGCAAGAGGTACATTTATCGGACTTACGATGGACAGCACCCGTGCTGATATGACACAGGCGGTTCTGGAGGGGGTAGCCTTTGCACTCCGTGATTCCTTCGAGGTTGCGAAGTCTCTTGGAATCAGGATTGAACGTACCAAGATCTGTGGCGGTGGAGCGAAGAGTCCTCTCTGGAAAAAGATGATTGCGAATATCCTGAACTTAAAGGTGGATGTGATCGAGAGCGAAGAAGGTCCCGCCCTTGGCGGTGCAATGCTGGCAGCCGTTGCCTGCGGTGAATTTGAAAGCGTGGAAGCAGCAGCCGCAAAGATTGTGAAGATCATTGATACCGTAGAACCGGATGAAAAGCTTGTAGCAAAGTACGAGGAGCGTTATCAGCAGTTCAAGGAGATTTATCCTGCCTGCAAGCCGATTTTTGAAATTATTAAGTAAGATGTAACTATTCAGAGCCATGCAAAGCCTGGCAAAATATGAATGGAATGCTTGCATTCCAAGTCATATTTGACAGGATTTATATGGCGAAGTAACCACATGAGCAAAAGGAAAGCTGCATAGCAGCGATTTTGCGAATGGAGTTCTGAATAGTTACAATAAGATTAAGATAGCAAGGTTTAGAGAATTTTATCAGGAGGAAAAGAAGATGCAGATTTATCAGGTTACCGATGAACGTTTTAAGAAATATGGCAAAGTGATCTCCAATGTGGATTTCACAGAGCTTGTGAAAGCATTGGAAGAAAAGACTCCGTTACCGGAAGGTGTAGAGTATGTTCCGGGCTGTGAAGCACTGGAAGCACTTCCTGTCATGCAGGAATTATCCATGAAGACCTATGGGGAAATGCCGATCCAGATCGGTTACTGCAATGGTCACAATCATATGCTGAATGCACTGGAATATCATCGTGATTCCGAGATCAATGTAGCAGCAACCGATGCGATTTTAATGCTTGGCTTAGAAGCAGACATTACATCCGACTTCACCTATGACACTTCCAAGGTAGAGGCATTCCTTGTACCGAAGGGAACCGGCGTGGAAGTATTTGCAACCACACTGCATTATGCACCGTGCGGCGTAGATGGAAATGGCTTTAAGGTAGCGATTGTACTTCCGAAGGGAACCAATTATGATCTGAAGTCCAAGCATGCCGATGGAGAAGACGGACATTTAACCGCAGTAAATAAGTGGCTTCTCGGACATCCCGAAGGAGGACTCCCGGAAGGAAGCCCGATGGGACTTGTTGGAGAGAACTTATCCTTATAAATCTTTACAGAGATCTTTTATAAAAAGAATACGCAGAAGATGATACTCTGCGGAAACAATATGATTTTATTAAGAAAATGGAGGAAAGAAACATGAACAATTTACCAGTAGTAAAGCTTGGTATCGTGGCAGTCAGCCGTGACTGTTTCCCGATCGAATTATCCCAGAAGAGACGTGCAGCAATCAAGGCAGCATACAAGGGCGACTTATATGAGTGCCCGGTAACTGTTGAGAACGAACAGGATATGCTGAAGGCCGTTGAGGACGTGAAGAAGGCAGAGTGTAATGCACTTGTTGTATTCTTAGGAAACTTCGGACCGGAAACACCGGAAACTCTGATTGCAAAGAACTTTGACGGCCCCTGCATGTTCGTGGCAGCAGCAGAAGGCGACGGCGATATGATCAACGGAAGAGGCGATGCATACTGTGGTATGCTGAACTGCTCTTACAACCTTGGCATGCGTCATCTTAAGGGATATATTCCGGAGTACCCGGTTGGAACCGCAGATGACATTGCAAAGATGATCGGTGATTTCGTACCGGTTGCACGTGCCATCATCGGTGTTAAGAACCTTAAGATTATTACCTTTGGTCCCCGTCCGCAGGACTTCTTCGCATGTAATGCACCGATCAAGGGCTTATATGAACTTGGTGTAGAGATCGAAGAGAACTCCGAGCTTGACCTTCTTGTTTCTTTCAAGGAGCATGAGAACGATCCCCGTATTCCGGAAGTATGTGCAGACATGGCTAAGGAAATGGGCGAAGGATGCTACTACGAAGACCTCAACGCAAAGATGGCTCAGTTCGAGCTTACCTTACTTGACTGGGCAGAGAACCACAAGGGAGCAAGAAAGTATGTTGCATTTGCTGACAAGTGCTGGCCTGCATTCCCTTCACAGTTTGGTTTTGAGCCCTGCTATGTAAACAGCCGTTTAGCTTCCCGTGGTATTCCGGTATCCTGTGAAGTAGATATTTACGGAGCATTAAGCGAGTACATCGGACTTTGCGTATCCGAAGATGCAGTTACCCTGCTTGATATCAACAACTCCGTACCGAAGTACATTTACGATGAAGACATCGTTGGCAAATACAACTATGCATTAACCGATACCTTTATGGGATTCCATTGTGGAAATACACCGGAATGCAAGATGTGCTCCACCAGAGCCGTAAAATATCAGCTCATCCAGCACAGACTTCTTGAGCCCGCCGGTTCTGAACCGGACTTCACAAGAGGTACTTTGGAAGGTGATATTGCAGCTTCCGATATTACCTTCTATCGTCTGCAGTGCAATTCCGATGGAGAATTGGTTTCCTACATTGCAGAAGGTGAAATCCTGGATGTACCGACCAGATCCTTCGGTGGTATTGGTATCTTCGCTATTCCTGAAATGGGACGCTTCTACCGTCATGTACTTGTAGAAGGCAGATTCCCTCATCATGGAGCTGTAGCATTCGGACATTACGGAAAGTTAATGTATGAAGTATTCAAGTTCTTAGGTGTTAAGAGTATCGGATTCAATCAGCCGAAGGGAATGCTTTACAAGTCCGAGAATCCGTTTGCATAATGGAACGGTTTCGGTAAAAGAATCGTAGATTTGTACAGTTATCAGATGAAAATTTACTAGAAATCAGGCAAAGCGTGAGTATACTACAATATAGTATATTCACGCTTTTGTGTAGTTATTGTTTTTGAGGAGTTAAATTATGTCAAAGAGTGCAACAAAGGATATGACCGTGGGATCTCCCATGAAATTGATTTTAAGCTTTTCCATGCCGCTGCTGATCGGATTTATTTTTCAGCAGTTTTACAGTGTGGTAGATACCTTTATTGTGGGAAGAACGCTGGGAATGAATGCCCTTGCGGGCGTTGGCGCAACCGGAAGCATTAACTTCCTGATTGTCGGATTTGTAATGGGCGTGTGCGGTGGATGTGTGATTCCGATTGCACAGCGTTTTGGTGCAAAGGATTATTCGGACATGCGCAAATATGTGGCAAACTGTGTATGGCTCGGAATTGCCATGTCTCTGGTGATTACTGTGGTGGTATGTATTCTGTGCCGCAATATTTTAACATGGATGAAGACGCCGGAGGATATTTTTGAGTATTCTTACCAGTATATCTTTATTGTGTTTTTAGGAATCCCGGCGACCTACCTTTATAATATTCTGTCCGGCATCATGCGTTCGATGGGAAACAGCAAGATTCCGCTGGTGTTTCTGATTATTTCCTCTGCAATTAATATTGCACTGGATCTGATCTGCATTATCAATCTGCATATGGGAGTTTCCGGAGCAGCGGTTGCAACGGTTGCTTCCCAGTTGATTTCAGGCATTCTCTGTCTGATCTATATGATGAAGAAATTTGAAATCCTTCGTATTACAAAGGATGAATGGAAGCTTAGTATGCCTCATATCGGTATGCTGTGTGCCATGGGTGTGCCGATGGGATTACAGTATTCTATTACTGCAATCGGATCGGTTATTTTACAGACCTCTGTAAATACTCTTGGAGCCACAGCCGTTGCAGCCGTTACTGCGGGAAGCAAGGTCAGCATGTTCTTCTGTTGTGCGTATGATGCGCTTGGAACGACGATGGCAACCTATGGTGGTCAGAACGTGGGAGCAAAGAAGCTGGACCGGTTGGGCAAGGGACTCTTTGCCTGCAGTATTTTTGGTATTATCTATTCGATCCTGGCATTTATTATCCTGTATTTTGCAGGTGGAACACTGTGCGGACTTTTCGTAACGGATGCCAGCCAGGAGCTGCTTGACAGCTCCAGACAATTCCTGTTAATCAATGCGGCTTTCTATGTTCCGCTGGTATTCGTGAACGTGATCCGGTACATGATTCAGGGAATGGGATTCAGTACCTTTGCGATTCTGTCCGGAGTATTCGAGATGGTAGCAAGAACGTTGATGGGTATTTTCATTGTCCCGGCGTTTGGATTTACCGGAGCCTGCTTTGCAAGCCCGCTTGCCTGGATTATGGCAGATATTTTCCTTGTTCCGGCATACTTTTATGTCAGAAGGAAGCTTGAGAGAACTCTCAACGGAGAAAAAATAGCAGCTACGTGATGCAGCTGCTATTTTGAAGGTTATTATCTTGAAGGTTGCGATTCGGAACACTATTATTTGGAAAGTGGTTCTTCGGAAGGCTCCGGTAGTTGGAGTTTTACGACCTTCCGGTCATAGGTAAGGATTCCGTTGACCTCTTCTTCAATATCCGATACCTGAGTATAAACGGCACCGCTTAAGCCCTGTTCCCGCAGAGGGAGGAGGGCTTCTTTTATGAGAGTATCATAAGCTTTTGAAAATTCTTCCTTTGTCTCATAACGTTTGTAACCGAAGATTCGCTCCACGCTGCTGTGTCCATCGATGTGGCAGGCGAAGCCGCCATATTCGGACAGGAAGAAAGCACGGTTCTTCTTATGCTTTTTCCATTCTCCTGCAGTAACCTTGAGCCGCCGGAAGTAATTGTGTACGCTGATAAAGTCTCCGGCCCCCTGATCGAACCAGCCGCTTGCCGCATCAATGAGGCGTGTCGGATCCTGTGTGTGGATGGATTCTGCAATGCGTGCGGAATCGAACTGTCCCCAGCCTTCGTTAAAAGGACACCAGATGGCAATGGAGGGGAAGAATTTCAGGTAATCGATCATATCGGCCAGTTCCTCTTCCCACTCGTCACGGGCATTCTCATCCTCTCTTGCAAAAAGATGGTAAGCCTGATCCGAGATGTGGCGTGCCAAAGAGGGGCATACCGTGGGCAGATAGTTGATAAACGGCATCCGGTATTGGCCGCCGCCATTAATCATATCCTGGCAGACGATCATGCCAAGGCGGTCACAGTGGTAGTACCACCTTGCGGATTCTACCTTTAAATGCTTACGCATCATATTGAAGCCTAACTTTTTCATGGTGGTGATGTCATAGAGCAATGCTTCATCGGAGGGAGCGGTCATCAATCCGTCCGACCAGTAGCCCTGATCTAAGACACCCATGAGGAAATAGGGCTTGTGATTGAGACAGAAGACCGGTTTGTCTTCGGATAATTCAATGGTATAGGTGCGGAGGGCAAAGTAAGTCTTCACCTCGTCTTTGCCTAAAGCTACGGTTACCGGGTAAAGCGCCGGGATTTCCGGAGTCCATGGGAAAAACAGTTCATCCGGAATGGAAACAGTAAAATCATAGGACTGGGACTGTGCATGATGCTTGTGTACATCGGTAAGATCACTCTTCGGAGTCAGGGACTGCTGGAACAATACCTGTTTTTCATCCGGTGTCATGACACAGATGCGCAGCATCGGAAGCGCATCACACAGGGCGGTATCGACTTCGATAAAAACCTCCTGCCGGTCAAAGTCCGGTTCTATGGTAATATGCTCAATGTGGGTGGCGGGAATCCATTCCATCCAGACGGTCTGCCAGATGCCGCTCTGTGCCGTATAAAAGATACCGCCACGCTTTAAAATCTGCTTGCCGCGGCTCTGGGGGCTCGCATCGCTTGGATCGCTGACACGTACCATCAGTTCATTTTCACCTTTTTCCAGAAAATCCGTAATGTCGCAGTCGATGGGAAGATACCCGCCGCGGTGGGATGTCACCTTGTTACCGTTGAGAAAAATATCGGCTTCGTAGTCAATCGCACCGAAATGCAGGATCAGCCGGCTGCCATTAAAGAGATCCATTTCATCAACCGGGAGCAGGCGGCGGTACCAGAGGTATTCCTCCGGTTGCAGCTGGCGTTCCACGCCTGACAGGATCGCTTCCGGGGAAAAAGGAACGAGAATCTGGCCATCGTAGCTGTCGGGGAACCCCTTTTTCGACTGAATGGCATAATCCCATAGGCCATTTAAGTTGATATAGGATGGGCGCTCAAACTGGGGGCGCGGGTATTCCGTAAGTACCTTATCCTTTGAGAGCGTTTCTCCAAAGGGAGTTGTGAGACGCTCTAAGGGGTCTTCGTTATGCGGCTTAATAATGCTTCGCAGCGCATCCTTGAAGTCCATAGTATCCATCCTTTCCCAATTGCAATAAACTATGTTGATGTCATAAGATTACCTCATGATATCGTTTTGTGAGGTTCTGCATTGTCCTCATTTATGGTACAATGAGCTTTAGAGAAAATTTCTCTATTGGATATAGTATAGCACAGAATAAAGAAGAGCAACAAAAGAAAGAGGAAATTCATTGAAAAACGAAGAAGATCAGATATTAAGGAAGCATTTTACCGATCTGGCGCGGAAAGCGGATCAGAGTCATATTGCAACCTTTACAGGTTTCCTAAGCCTGCCGGAGCAGTCCGTCTTTTATTCCATGGACTTTTCATATATATCATACTGTGTTTTCGGAGGTCAGGAGGGATGTGAACGGGCGGTGATCCGGTTTGGTGAGGAATGGGAATTCCCGATCTGCTGTATCAGAATCGCACCGTTAATGAATAAGTTTGCAGATGCACTGACGCACCGGGATTTTCTGGGGGCGCTGATGAATCTTGGAATTGAACGGAGTACGTTGGGAGATATTTATATTGAGGACAAGACGGGGTATCTGTTCTGCCTGAAAAGCATGGCAGATTACATTATCGAGAATCTTACACGGATCCGGCATACAAGCGTGCAGTGTACAGTCTGCGAGGAGCCGCCGACCTTTTTACAGAAGGAGCCGGAGGAAAAGCTTATCCAGATCAGTTCCGAGCGGACAGATGCACTGATTGCGGGGGTGTATCATCTTTCCCGGACGGAGAGTAATGAGCTGTTCCGGGAGCAGAAAGTGTTTGTCAACGGAAGACTGTGTGAGAATAACAGCCGGGCATTGAAGGAGGGTGATCAGATTACCGTCCGCGGCTATGGCAGGTTTGCTTATGAAGGGGCAAAGGGCTTAAGCAAGAAAGGAAAAGTGAATGTGAGGGTTCTGGTATGGTGATGCTACAGCAGATGATCGTGATGTTTCTGATGATGGCGGTGGGCTATTTATGTTATAAGAAGCAGATTCTTACCGAAGAGGTAAGCAAAAAGGTTTCGGCGATTGTGGTGAATGTGGCCAATCCCTGTATGATTTTAAGCAGTGCATTGACGGACCAGAAGATGCAGGGAAAGGAGCTGCTGCAGACGCTTGCGATTGTGGTGTTCATGTATGTGTTTTTACTTGTCCTGGCACAGCTTCTTCCAAAGATTCTGCGCATACGGAAGGAGAGCCGTGGAGCCTATGCAGCCATGGTCGTTTTTGCCAATATCGGATTTATGGGCTTTCCGATTTTGTCTGCCATGTATGGAAATGGGGCACTTTTATATGGATCTGTTTTCCAGATTCCGTTTAATATTCTGATTTATACCTATGGAGTGGCGGTGCTGACAACAAAGCCGGATGCCGGCGGAAAGGCAGAGCTTGATAGAATAGAAATGCTTAAGAAGATCTTCAATATCGGAGTGATCGCCTGTATTGCCGCTATGCTGATTTACTTTCTGCAGATTCCGGTGCCTTCTTTTTTGCAGGCATTCATTACGAATCTGGGGAATCTTACGGCTCCGTTAAGCATGATGATTATTGGAGCATCCCTTGCACAGATGCCGTTAAAGGAGCTGTTTCTGGATGGAAAGCTGCTGGTATTTTCTTTGGTGAAGCTGTTGCTTCTTCCGGCAATCTGGATGCTTATGGTGAATCGTGTGGTAGAGCAGGAAATTTTGCGGGGCGTGTGCCTTGTGATGATGGCAACTCCGGCGGGAAGTATGACGGCGATGCTCGCCCAGCAGTATGGCGGAGACTATGAAACGGTTTCCCGTGGCGTGGCACTTACCACGGTGCTGTCCGTCGTTACCATGCCGATTCTGGCTGCGTTTTTCCTGTGAACGGAAGTAACTGTAATGTTATAAAGAGCTATTTGAGGAGTGGAATGGTTGGCATCAGAATGGTGGATTATAAACAGAAATAATCTTTAACATATCCTAATTTTGGTATAAGGACAAGAACTCCCGGCATATTTTGTATAAAAAATATACCGGGAATTTTTATGAACAAATACATAGAAAAATGGAAACAGATGGGGAAAAATCTGACGGACGGCCTGCATGTGCATTGGAAGGAAGAATGGAAGAGACAAAGCGGGGAGAAGCGTCCGGATTATCAGAAAAGAGTCTGCATGCTGCTTTTGCGTAATACGGCATTTTTGCTTGCAGCAGTTGCACTTCTGCGTGGAGCAGTGGTATTCTTCGGAGACAGCGTGCATGCAAGCAACACGGTTGGAAACCGGGAACTACCGATTTACTGCGTGAAAACAGATGAGGCAGATGGAAAGAAGATTGCGCTTACCTTTGATGCGGCATGGGGAAATGAGGATACGAAGAAGATACTAGAAATTCTCAAAAAGAATAATGTGAAAGTGACCTTTTTTATGACCGGCGGCTGGGTAGAGAGCTATCCGGAGGACGTCAAGGCCATCCTCGCAGATGGGCATGATCTGGGAAATCACAGCGAAAATCATAAGAATATGAGTCAGATTTCCGATGAGGAGAAGAAAGAGGAGCTGATGAAGGTTCATGAAAAGGTCCGGGAGCTGACCGGTTATGAAATGTTTCTGTTTCGTCCACCGTATGGGGATTATGATAATGCGGTAATTAAGGTCGCAAGGGAGTGTGGATATTACCCGATTCAATGGGACGTGGATTCTCTGGACTGGAAGGATTACGGAGTGGATTCCATCATTAAGACCGTTACCGGACATAAGCATCTGGGAAGCGGATCAATTATTTTGTGCCATAATGGAGCAAAATTTACTGCGGAGGCGCTGGATACGCTGATTCAGAATCTGAAGGACCAGGGATATACCTTTGTGCCACTGTCGGAACTGATTTACAGGGATCATTATCATCTGGATCATGAGGGAAGACAGATTAAGGATTAGACGGTTGAAAATGGAAATTTGAAATGGATATGACGATAGAAAACAAGCTGCTTTAAATATAAACAGCTTGTTTTTATTGTACGTTTATAGTGGTTATAGAGACAAAGAAAATATCTGAGGTTAATTCATATTGGCGATTAGTTCCCGGAGAATTTTTATCTGATGATCATTTAAATGTTCTACATTAATTGTATGTGAACTGTCATCTTTGTAGGAGCGTCCTAAAATATAGTCGGTAGAAACGTGATAAATGTCGGCAAGGGCAATTAATTTTTCCAGACTGGGTTTACGTTCCTGTTTTTCATAGGCGCTAATGAGTGCAGGAGTAACGCCGATTTGTCTGGCGACAAAACTTTGTGAGTAATTATTTTTGAGACGCAGATTGATTAGGCGTTCTGACATTGTATTATCCATCGGTATAACTCCTTTCAACTTTTAGTTTAAAGTAGATATATATACTAATGGTTTAAATTAAATAAACTATTAGTTGAAAATTTAAATAGAACATGATATATTAAAATACAAATAAAAAAGTTGCATCAAAATATACGTTAGGATTAAAGTGGAGGTATTAATCATGAAAAAAAGTAATTTAAGCGTATTTGTAGCATTTACAATATTATGGTTGTCTATTATTACTGCATGCAGTTCAAGTCAGGCAGTAGAACCTACTTCTATAACAGAAGATGTAGAGGAGGATAGCAAAGAAAAAACACCAATACTCTCAGAATCGGTGACGACTAAAATGACAGAGGATAATGTGGAATCAAGTTCAGAATCGCTGGCAGAGCCAGTAGTATATGAAGGAATTGATATGGAATCTGTACTTCCGGGGGAGCAATGGGTTGCTTCCTTTAAAGGAATTGTTCATGAGCCTAAGCTGGTAGTGTTCAATGATGAAACTAATAAGAAAATCATTGTTGAAGAAGGACAGGAGATAGAGTTTTCATTCACTGATAAAATTGCCATTTTTATACCGGACGGACATACAGGTGGATATGTTGCAAACAAAGGATATGTTTTGCTTAACGGATATGGAAATTATAATTCTTCTGGAATAACGGTGTTAGATACATTAGCTTCTAACAGAAAAAAGGGTGATAGTGTGCCGTTAGAGGTCACAATAGAATATGATGGGGAAAAGATGACCTTATCTGCTATATTAAATTTAGTTGAATAGTTTGTAATTATTTATTTTATTTATCTAGTTATGAAAACAGAAGTTTTCTGAAATCCATGCTTTTAAATCACATTCTAAAAATTGAAGAGGCAGGAGGAAGGAAAGTAGCTGTGCGTTTGGATGATCGGGATGAATGTTTTATAAACGTTGAGCAATCATTTTCTATCCTTCTGCAAAGGGAGGAAGAGAAATGGAAGAAACAAAAGTACAGAGAAATTATAAAGATACGGTAAGCAGGATGTTGTTCCGGGAGCCGGAGAAAAGGCTTCTAAGGTTATCGGAAGCATTTGAAGTACCAACAGAGGATCCGGAACTGGAATTGAAGGTAACGATCCTGAACATTAATCCTGAGATGAATGAAGAATTGAAGGAAAAATGTCCGGTGTTAAAGCAATATACCCAGTATGTAGAGCAGGTTCGATATAATAGTGCAGGTATGCCTTTGGAGCAGGCCGTGGAAGAAGCGATCGAATACTGTATCAGACATGATATATTGAAGGATTTTTTGTTAAAGCAAAGGGCTGAGGTAGTGAAGATGAGTATTTTTGAATATGATGAGGAACGTGAAATCGAGTTGATTCGCAAAGATGAACGAGAGATCGGGGAGAGGATTGGAATAGAAAAGGAACATCAGAACACTCAAAAAGAGCGGGAGAACGCTATTCAGTCTATCATCTCGGTGTATAAAGAAACAAAGAGTAGTCCGGAACAGGCGGTTCAAAAGCTGATGCAGCTTTATCAATTAAATGAAGAGCAGGCAAAAGAGAAGGTTGCTTTCTATTGGAAGATGCAGTCTGTTTAGTAGGAAACCGGTATTTATAAATAAGTATTTTTGAATTACAGCATGATATGTTGATTGTGTTACAATATAAGATATTGCGATATGTATCTTCTATTTATACAATAGAGACAAGAAGGAAATCTTTGTTAAATGGAGGAGAAACACATGAATTGTAAATTGACAGTCAACACCGACCTACTATGCGGATATGCGTCGTAAGAACGGATTTGAGGAACCGTTTGGAATTAAACTGTGGTTTTAAAGATGTTTTATATGGCACAGGCAGATAGAGAAACGGCGTACCTATAGTGGTGCGCTGTTTTGTTGTTATTGACCGGACAGATATAATTGAGACAGGAATAAAATTATTATAAAAAACAGTTTACCGAAAATAAAAATCAAGTTATAATGGACATGCGCAAAACCTGTCCATATGTAAAGGCGGCGAAAAGCGCAGGATGCAGGGGGAAATAGAAGCGGAAGTGGAAAAGGAACTATATAAGCATGACAATTTATATCTGTGACGATTCCAAGAGTGACCTGCTGCGGTTGAACCATCATCTGCAGGAGTATCTGTCACATCTGGATCAGAAGATTGCGATAGAAGCTTTTCAGTCCGGAGAAGAACTTCTTCGGCGGTATGAGGAAACGATTGAGAAACCATCTCTTATTTTTCTGGATATTTATATGGATGATCCGGATGGGATGAGTGTGGCACATACGCTTCGTAAGGAGCATTATGAAGGCGGTCTGATTTTTACGACAAGCTCGATGGAGCATGCCATGGACAGTTATAATGTGGATGCCCTGTATTATCTGCAAAAGCCTTATAACCATGAGGACTTTATGAATGCGATCCACCGCTGTACATCCATCTTTGAAGGAACCTCGAAGCTGTACCGGGTAAATGTGCAGGGGAAGGAGTTACAGATTCCTCTCAGGGATATTCTGTACTTTGAAACAGGCCGTCATGTGACATTGATTCATACGCTCACCGATACGATTTCCATAACGAAGGTGTTGTCCGAAGTCTGTGAAGATTTTGAACAGAATTCGGAATTTATCAGAGTAGGACGCAGTTACCTGATCAACCGCCTGTATGTCCGCAACGTGGATCAGACAGAGGTTGAAATGATGAACTCGGCTGTAATTCCGATTCCGGTCCGGCTTCAAAAGGAGATCCGGCAGCAGTTTAAGGAAGACAGGTTTTTAAAGACGTAACGACACGTTCCCATAAATCCAGTGTATCCTGAAAGAGAGCCGCAATGGTGTCTTTCTGGTGCGCTCTGGATGCCATCTCCAGTTGATAAAATTTCTCTCCAAGCTCCATATGCCCGATCCCGCGGGACTCTCCCTTTAACTGGTGAGTCAGATTGGTGAAGGCTTCAAAATGGCTGTCTTCGGAAAGATTTTTTTTGCGTGTAAGTAATAGTTCCCTTTTATCCTTGTATTCGTCTGTAAAGCATTTCAAAACCTCCAGATAAAAGTTCCAGTCATCACTGGCGTAGGACAGTCCCTTTGATACATCAATCCCCATATGGGAAAGCTGCTCTTTAAGAAGCACATCACCTGTCGCAGGGATTGATCCGCTGGTTGCCTGATCAGAAAGGCTGGTATCTTCTTCGGAATTATTGTCAGCAAACCGGATCAGATTTTGGGGAAGATATTGATAAATGATTGCTTCCAACTGCTTTCCTTCGACCGGTTTTTCGAGAAAATCATCAAATCCCTCCTTAAGATAAACATCCCGTGCATCCGGATAGGCATTGGCGGTAACGGCAATGACCTTACTGTCGGTACAAAGATGTCCACTCCGCTTTTTCATAATATGAAGTGTTTCAATGCCATCGAGTTCGGGCATAAGATGATCCATAAAAATGAGGTCAAAATGTTGGGTTGCGATAGCGCTTAAGCATTCCTTGCCACTTTCCGCAAAGGTAACCTGTACCTTCAGGTATTTTAGAAGCCCCTGGAAAACGAAGCGGTTCATCTGATTATCATCGACAACCAGAATCTTTGCCTCCGGAGCCGTAAAACGGGGAGTGACAGGGATAGGCGTTTCACTGTCTTCTTCTGAAAATCTGGAAAAAGGTCCAAGTTCTGAAGCATCTGCAATTTGTTGAACCAGTTCGAAGGAAAAAAATCGAGCCTACTCCGTATTCACTGTCAATCATTAACTGGCTCTTCATCTGCTGTAATAACTGACTGGCAATCGAAAGACCGAGGCCGGCACCTTCAATATTCCGGTTACGCTTTTCATCCACACGGCAGAAGGCATTGGTGAGGTGAGCAATATCCTCTTTACGGATTCCGATACCGGAATCCTCCACCGATACGCCAATGGATACAGAATCTCCATGACGCTCCTTCTGGGAAACGCATAAACGGACATAACCTTCATTGGTATATTTCACCGCATTTGTCAGCAGATTAAACAGAATCTGCTGGAATTTCAGATCATCACCGATCAGCTTTACGGGAAGATGTTCATCAATAAAGACTTCCAGCCGGAGATTTTTGTTGTTTGTCTGTAACCGGATGACATCCAGGGCATTGCTTAACAGTTTACCCGTTTCATAAGTAACAGGCTGAAGCTTCTGGTTTCCCTGTTCCATGCGGGAATAATCAAGGATGTTGTTTACAAGGGATAACAGGAGGTTGCCGGATTTCTTGATGTTTCCGGCGTATACACGGATCTGCGGTTCGTTGGATTCGCGCAGAATCATTTCGTTCATACCTAACACGGCATGAATCGGAGTGCGGATTTCATGGGACATATTGGCAATAAAGGTACTTTTGGCGAGATTGGCTTCTTCGGCTTTACGCGCCATTTCATTCAGTTCCTGAATATGGAGCTGCTGATTGGTGTCATCGGTTATTTCGATGAGGTATCCCTGAATGTGGCTTCTCTTTCCCATGGTAAAATAACTGAGCCGGCATTTGAGAATGCGGTCATTTCTGGTATAATAGCGGGTTTTGCCGGTATAGGGACCAAAATGTGCTACCCAGTCGCCAAATTCCTCGTAAAGAAATTTCTCCTTTTGAGGAATCTTATGATCCATCAGGAGGCGTTCAAGCTCCGGAAAATATTTCCGGGCTACTTCATTGCTTCCGATATATTTTCCATGGTGGCTGAATGAAATATATCCGTATTCACGGCGTTCTTCACGGATGTGCTCTGCATTGATGGACAGATCATACAGATTCGTCCTGCGGAACAACACAAATAGAAGCGCCATATTCAGCACATAAGCAAAGGGAAGAAGCTGGATTTCACATACGGTAAAGCTTTCAATGGCATATACAACCATACAGAACAGCTCCGTAGCCAGAAGGAAAAAGGTATTGACATAAGAGACCTTATTTTTATTTCGGAACGCGTAGACCATAACACCGAGATCGATGACTGCATAGACCACAATCAGGCAGGTGTAAAGAATATGAGCCGGGCCATCCTGTGTAACAAGGAAGGTGACACCATGACGCCGGATGATAGAAACATCACTGTAATAAATGGTGCTGTAACCGCCGGTGTAGGAAAGTCCAAGAACCACAAATCCGGCTACGGACATGGCGGTGATCATCCAGGCAGGAATCCTGATCCGGCAGAACTGGGCAACGGCAAGGAATATAGATAAGGTAAGGAATGTTCCGTCCAGATAGGCGATCCGGTTTGCAAGAAGGGCTTCCTCCAGATTGTGTGACATGGCAAGCTGCCAGTAACCAAAGTTTACAACTGCGGTAGTCATGGTAGAAAGTACGTGATAATTACCGCGATACTGGCTGGTTGCGGCGAGAGTCAGAATTAACAACAAAACAGAGAATGCAAAGGCTCCAAAATACAAAGCGACCATGAAAAAGTTCCCCCTCATTTTCCTGCGTATATGCCCATCATAACACAAAAAACACAAAAAGGGAGTAATCGTACTCCCTTTTTGTTTATGTGGTTTACAGAAGGACTGTGAAATTACATTGCATCAACAACTGCATCAAGAACATCCAGTAAGGAAAGCATAGCGTCATTTAATACTTCTGCATCTTCCTCAGTAATGGTATCCTGGGAAATTTCACCCATCTGAGTCATAATATCCTGTGTTTCGTTAAGAGCTGCTTCAATGTCATCATTCTGTTCTACTTCGTCGGACATATAAGCATCGGATACGGTGGTGTATACTTCGGATAAGGTAGCGTAGTTTTCCTGTAAAGCAGCGAAGGTTTCATCAGAGCATACTTCGGAAGCTGCGTCAGAAGAACCATCTGTTTCGGTCATACCGTCAACGAGTAAGGATAAAGCATTTAAAATGTCAAGCATTGCAGAGTTGAGTGTGTCAGCATCTGCTTCGGTAATGGTATCCTGAGAGATTTCGCCCATCTCATTGATCACATCTGCAGCCTGGTTCATGGTATCTTCGATGGAAGCATCAGCTTCGATTTCATCACTTTCATACAGATCCTTAACGGCATTGTAAGCTTCTACCATGCTTGCGTAATTGTCCTGTAAAGCAGAGAAAGTTTCATCAGAACACATCTCACCATCTGCGGAAGCATCAGCGGAATCTTCTGCAACATCTTCTGTTGCTACATCGGTAGTGGTTTCCTCAGAACCGCCGCCACATGCGGTAAGCATGGACATTACCATAGCTCCTGTCAATAATACTGCTAATAATTTCTTCTTCATAATAAAATCTCCTTTTCTTTTCAATCGCCGCCCCTTACGGCACTTTTTGTATTCTACCTGTGGGGATTTTAAAAAGCAATGCTATCTGCCAAATTGTATTTAAAAGTGCCAAATTGTAGATGCCCGAATAGATATCGACAATTTCCGGAGCACTTTTTTATAGTTTCCCAATGACTGCTATGCTATAAAAATCATAGAAGAGGAGAGAACTTTATGAAAAAGACTTATGTAACAGACATGACGGAAGGAAAGCCTCTTGGATTGCTTGTATCCTTTATGCTTCCTTTATTAATCGGAAATATTTTTCAGCAGTTGTATAATATGGTAGATTCCATTATCGTAGGACAGTATGTCGGTGCGGATGCGCTTGCGGCTGTCGGAGCAACGGGATCCTTGAACTTCCTGATCTTTTCTCTGTGTGGTGGCATGGCGAACGGTACCGGTGTCGTTATTTCCCAGCACTTTGGCGCAGGCAAGAACGATCAGGTGAAGAACACGATCATCAACGCAGCCTATATTATGCTGTTCTGCGCAGTCCTGATGGGAGGTATCGGTGTGATTTTTGCAAGAAAGATTCTGATCTTTTTAAATACACCGGATAATATTCTGGACAGCTCCACCTTATACATGACCATCATCTGCTGCGGAATTCTTGGTGTGAGCCTTTATAATGCGGTATCCGCGATTCTGCGTGCCGTGGGAGACTCCAAGACACCGTTGTATTTTCTGATGGTTTCGAGCGTGATTAATATTGTACTGGATTTACTGTTTATCCGTGGTTTTTGCTGGGGCGTGGCAGGTGCCGCATTTGCAACCATTATTGCCCAGTTCGTATCGGGCGTTGGGAGCCTCGTCTTTGCACTTGTGAAGAATCCGTTCTTTAAGATTGAGAAGGAATACCGTTCCCTGAACCGTGGTATTATCTGGCAGTGTATCCGTATGGGTGTGCCGCTGGCCTTCCAAAGCTCCCTGATTGCGATTTCCTGTGTGGCATTGCAGAGCGTTGTCAATACCTTTGGATCGGTTGTCGTTGCAGCATTTACCGCTACGAGCCGTATCGAACAGCTCGTACAGCAGCCTTACAATTCCCTTGGTATGTCGGTTTCCACTTATACCGGACAGAACATCGGGGCCGGACAGTTGGAGCGTGTGAAAAAGGGATACCGGATTGCTTTCCTTTTAATGGCGCTCTTTTCCTTTACGATGCTTCCGCTTGCACAGTTCTTTGGAAATCCGATTATGCGCCTCTTTGTCAGTGAACCGGAGGTTATTGAGATGGGTGCCCATGCGTTAAAGCTTACGAGCTGGTTTTATCTGCCGCTTGGCATGATTTATATTACGAGAGGATTGTTAAACGGAGCCGGAGATGCAACCTTCGCCTTTATGAACGGGATCATCGAGATGCTGGGAAGAATCTGCTTTGCAAAGCCGTTAACCCTGATTCCGCAGGTCGGAGTCTGGGGCGTATGGCTGGCAACCGCCTTTACCTGGACGCTGACCGGAGTAATTACATTTCTGCGGTATTTACAGGGTAAGTGGAAGAAGCATGTTACTCCGAAAGCGGAAAGGCAGGAAGAATTTGCCAAGGCCTGACCGGAGAATCCGGTTAAGTTTGTAATAACATAAGGAGTATCAGAAAAGGGGATCGCTTAGGGCGGTCCTCTTATTTTAATGGAAAACAATCTGTACATTCCTCCTTCAAATCGTTATTATTAATAAGTAGAAAGCAACAAGGAGCTGCAAACTATGAAAACAATTGTTATGGGAATTCTCGCCCATGTGGATGCCGGAAAAACGACACTGTCAGAAGCCATGTTGTATGAAAGCGGCGTCATCCGCAGCATAGGGCGTGTAGATAAAGGAAATACCTATCTGGAACGGGACGAGCAGGAACGGGAGCGTGGAATTACGATCTTTTCCAAGCAGGCGGTTCTGCCGGTTCATGAGGATAAACTGATTCTGTTAGATACACCGGGACATGTGGATTTTTCCGCAGAAGCGGAACGTACCCTGCAGGTATTGGATCTGGCGGTGCTGGTGGTAAGCGCAGCGGACGGAGTGCAGGGGCACACGATGACGCTGTGGAAACTGCTTTCCCAGTATCACATTCCGGTATTTCTGTTCGTGAATAAGCTGGATCAGCCGGGGACGGATGCAGATGCGGTATTTAAGGAGCTGCAGGAGCGTCTGTCTGAGGAGTGCGTAGATTTCCGGCTGCCGCATGGGGAGGCTTTTATGGAAAGCGTTGCCATGTGTGGTGAGGAAGCGATGGAGCAGTATCTGCAGACCGGTGAGGTTTCCGGAGAGAAAATCGCACGCCTGATCCGGGAGAGAAAGCTGTTTCCCTGTTTCTTTGGCTCTGCATTAAAGATGGAGGGCGTGAAGGAGCTTCTTGAAGGGATCGACACCTATGGAGAGCCGGCAGATTATCATACGGAATTCGGGGCGAGGGTCTATAAGATTACACGGGATCCGCAGGGAAACCGTCTGACCCATATGAAAATTACGGGTGGAAAGCTTCCGGTTAAGACGGTGATTACCGGAAAGAACCGGCAGCAGGAGGAGTGGCAGGAAAAGGTGAACCAGATCCGCTGCTACAACGGAGAAAAGTTTGAGCTTGCAGACTGTGTGCAGGAAGGAACGATCTGTACGGTAACCGGACTTTCGCAGACGTATATCGGACAGGGGCTTGGTGTGGAAACGGAGCAGATGCATCCCTTACTGGAACCGGTCATGAGCTATCGTGTATTGCCGGAACAGGAAAATCAGATGAACACCGTCATCGAAAAGCTGCATCTGTTAGAGGAAGAGGATCCCCTGCTACAGGTGAAATGGAATTCACATACGAAGGAACTCACGGCGCATGTAATGGGACCGGTACAGATTGAAATTCTGGAACGGATCATGAAGGAACGATATGACATTGATGTCACTTTCGGAAAGGGAAGGATTCTTTATAAGGAATCGATGGCAGAGAATGCACAGCCGGTAGAAGGAGTCGGGCATTATGAGCCGCTGCGTCATTATGCAGAGGTACATCTGCTTTTGCAGCCGGGAGAGCCGGGAAGCGGATTTGTCTGTGATGCCGACTGCAGTGAGGATGAGCTGGACCGGAACTGGCAGAGACTGGTGCTTACCCATCTCATGGAAAAGGAATATCGCGGCGTTCTGCTCGGAGCGCCTGTTACGGATATCCATGTTACTTTAAAGAGTGGCAGGGCGCATCAGAAACATACTGAGGGAGGCGATTTCCGGCAGGCAACCTACCGGGCCGTCCGTCAGGGACTGATGCAGGCAGACTGTCAGATCTTAGAACCGTTTATGGAATTCCGGCTGGAGCTTCCGGAGGAATATGTGGGACGGGCCATGACGGATCTTTCGAATGCCGGAGCAGTCTTTCATAATGAAGTAGAGCGCATTGGCTACAGCGTATTGAAGGGACGTGCTCCGATGGAAACGATCGGGGACTACGGACAGATGGTCATTTCCTATACCAGAGGTCAGGGGATCTGGTCGATGTCGTTTGACGGGTATGGCCCCTGCCACAATCCGGAAGAGGTCATGGCGCAACGCGGTTATGATCCGGAGCGGGATGTGTATAATACGGCGGATTCTGTATTCTGTGCACATGGTGCAGGCTTTGTCGTTCCGTGGTATGAGGTGCCGGAATACATGCATCTTCCAAGTATTCTTTCAGAGAGAAGAACGCAGGAAGAATATTTTGCAGAGGAGATTGAACGCAGGAAACAGACTACGGTAACAATGACACTGGGAACGGAGGAAGTGGATGCCATCATCGACCGGGTTTCCGGCGCGAACCGCAGGAAGGATAAGCAGGAAGAAAAGGGTGTGAAGAAGCTTGCCGCGCGTACGGTGGAGGCAAAGCCCTATGAATACCGTCCGAAGGAAAGAAAGGCAGAATACATTCTGGTGGACGGCTACAACGTCATTTTTGCATGGGAGGAATTGAAAGAGCTGGCGGAGGTGAACCTTGACAGCGCCAGAGGACAGCTCCTTGACCTTTTATGCAATTATCAGGCGATTGACGGCAGGGAACTGATTGCGGTTTTTGATGCATACCGTCTGCAGGGACACCCGACGGAGTGCCTGGATTATCATAACATTCATGTGGTGTATACCAAAGAGGCAGAGACGGCAGACCACTACATTGAACGGTTTACCCACGAGTATTCGAAGAAATATAACATTACAGTCGTGACCTCGGATGGTCTCGAACAGGTGATTATTATCGGACAGGGATGTCTGCTGATTTCCTCGCGGGAGTTCCATGAGATTGTAAAAAAAGCCTCCCGGGAAACCATGGAGACTTTTGAACGCGATGAGAAAAGGGAGCGCAGGCTTACCGTGCCGTTCCCTGAAATTCCGACGGAAGATCAGTAACTTGCCGTGCTTTTCTGATTATGGAGATGTCAGCAATTTCAGTAAACGGCTTCGACATCCGTGATTTCATCGTTTTCCACACGGAAGCTCCAGATGGAGTGACCGGGAAGACGATGCTCGGTAAGGTAGTAGCGGTCGTCAATTTTGGTAAGGCTGTACGGGGTGCCGCCGCCTACAAAGTTTGCATAGACATCCTCGTAATTGCCTTTTTCCAGATCCTTCAGATTTTTTACACGGATCAGGGTGGCAAAATCCTGATTCCCGGTGAGGTCGGTGGAAACTGTAATATAGTAATAATTCTGAATTTTCTCTAACTGGATCATACCGGCAATCGCATCGGGAACGGGATAGCGGTTTAAGATCTTGAAGGTATACAGGTCTGCCTCGATGATGTTCGAATTGCCGGAGACAAAGTAAATCCGGTCATCCAGAATCGTAAAGGAGCGTACATACACACCGTCAAGTTCAGGGATGCTCAAAACCTTCGTCAGATACATGCGGGTGGAGTCGTTCGTATGACGGAAGAGGAACATCTCGCCGCTCTGGGAACTCCATGCATAAAAGGTGTCGGTATAATCATTGTAGATGATGTAATGAGGCCGGTTGCCGATTCCGGTAAATTCCTGTGTGGGCACATAGACGATTTCGCCGTTGTTGTTTTGCATCTTTTCCATAATCAGAACCCGGTTATTTTCGGTATCGTCAATCAGATAGACATTGCCGTCACTGGCAATGGTATGTCCCATGGAAAGATTATTGGTCATCACCTTCCACAGGTACAGAGGATCGGTCAGATTGTCGTGGTAAATGACCTGATTGTGATAGCAGTCCACGATGAAATACTGATCGTCCAGTTTGGTAATATAGGTTGGAACACTTAAAGAACCGTTGGGATTGGTGGGAATCGTTTCATAATCCGCAAGGTCATAGGGAAGCAGCTCCGATTCTCTTATATAATCCGTGCCATCGTAAGGCGTGGCAGGCTCAGGACGGGAAGAGGCACAGCCGTTTAAGTAAAGCGCACCGAAAAGTAACAGGAATAAGGTTAAAATCGTATATTTTCTCAGTTTCATTGACAACTCCAATACAAATCCATCATAATAAAATCAATTGTACGCTTACTATACACTTTTTTTGAGCGGCAGACAAGAGAAACAAACGGGAGGCAGCTTATGCGGGAAGAAAATAAACAAATGCGGATTCTGTCTGCGGTCGGTATGATTCTGGTCGTGGCAGGACATCTTGGATATTCTTTGTTTGATGTGGGAGGGCTGTTTCCTTATTATTCGTTCCATGTGTTTATTTTTCTGTTTGTCTCCGGTTATTTTTATAGGGAGGAAGCAGAGCAGCATCTCCTGCGATATATTGGCAAAAAGTGCAAAACGCTATTGCTTCCTTATTTTATCTGGAATCTGGTCTATGGAATTCTGGCAGCGCTTCTGCACCGTACAGGCTTTTCCATCGGAGGGGATCTCACCCTGTGGAATCTGTTCATAGAGCCGTTCGTGAGCGGACACCAGTTTCTGTATCAGTTCCCGGCGTGGTTTGTACCGGCGCTGTTTTTGATCGAGATTCTCAATGTGTTGGGAAGAAAGGTGCTGTCTTTCCTCCATTTAAAGAAGGAATGGCTGATTTTCATCGTGTGTCTCCTGCTTGGAATCGCTACGGTTGCGCTTGCGAAGGGAGGACATGTCTGGGGCTATTATAAATTCCCGGGAAGACTCCTTTTCATGATGCCGGGCTTCCAGCTGGGACGTATTTATAAGGAAAAGTTGGAGGACAGGGTAAATAAAATCCGTGACGGCCGGTATCTTTTGGTTGTTCTGGGAGTCCAGCTTCTGATTACAATATGCTGTCAGGGACTTGCTTTCAGCGCGGTATGGGTAACGGGCTTTGCCAATGCGGCTGTGATCCCGTATCTTACGGTGGTGACCGGAATTGCATTCTGGCTGCGGATCTCGGACTGGATCAGCCGGATTCCGTCTGTCAGCGGGTGGTTTACGAGGATTGGAAGAAACACCTATGCCATTATGATGCATCATGTGTTCTGGTTCTTTGTTGTGAATTCGATCTGTTATCTGCTTTCCCGTACTACGGTGTGGTGTGCGGAATTTGATGCGGCACAGTTCTTTTCCGATATCAATTATGTCTATGCGATTGGTGGAAGTGATGCCGGGAAATGGATTTATCTTGCTTTGGGAATAGGAATGCCGTTGCTGTTGGCAAAGGGAACACAATATCTTGTGGGGAGGAAAATTTCCGGGACATAACGCTCAATAAAATCCCCGGCAAATTCTGAAAAATGAGTTGACGTGTGCTGAAAGCTATGGTATTCTACAAACACTTTCTTTGAATGACAAGTAAATACGAATTTGAAATAAAGGGTATCTTTCTGTGATTATCACAAAAGGTGCCTTTTTTTGTACGAACCGGTTTTGAATGAGTACAGATTACAGATCAGAAAAAGAAAGGAAAGTAACGTGAGAAAATTTGAATTGATTTTAAGAAGAACAAAGAATATCGGACAGAAAAAGAAACGAAGAGTTGTAAGCAATCATAAAAAAGGAAGAATGGCAGCAGCGTTTTTCGGCATGCTGATGACAGGAACCGTGTTGCTTTCCGGAATGGAAATGCAGGTATCAGCACAGACCATACGGCATGAACATTCCGGAGATGCACAGAACGGAGGAGAGTGTTTCGCTGATGCCGTATATCATGTGCATGAAGGAAATGAGGAGGAAGGCGGTTCCTGTTATAATACGCCCGTGTATCATGTTCATATGGGAAATGGAGTAAATGGCGGTGGCTGTTATGGTGAAGCAATCCGGCATGTCCATCAGGGAAGTGAGAATCAGGCCGGAGCCTGTTATACACCAGTTTATCATAGTCATGGTAACTCCTGCTATGCACAAAGGAGCCACGATGCTTCCTGTCCCTCACATTTCGAGTTTCACCCTTACGATTGTATCGTTCATGATTGGGATGGAGACGGACACGGCTGTGATGGTTATACCGTGTATGATTGTGATGGACATTGGTACCTTGGCTGTGGAAACGGCGGACAGATTGTCGGTTATCAGTTTTCCTGCAGTATGTCAGATGGGCAGATAACGGGATACCGGATGAATTGCAACAAGACAAACGATACCATAGAGGCGTATGAATTATCCTGCACCAAAACACCGGATGATATAGATTATTATGAAAATACATGCGGAATGGAAGAAGGACAGGAAATTACAATTCCGGATCCTCCGGAAGAAACTACACAGGATGACGGGAATACTACCGGACAGGAAGAGTCTGAAAACGGAGACGGAGAGCAGGAAAACCAGGAACAGGGAGGCGGACAGACACCGGAATCAGAACCGGAAGATATACCGGAGGTAATTCCGGCTCCGTCAGAACTTCCTGCAATGACTCCGGCACCATCAGAGCTTCCGGTGGAAGAAGAGGTTATTTCAGAGGCAACGGTAAGAAAAAAACCGGTGGTGGAAACAGCAAAAACGTCCCCTGCCAGGGAGAATGTCACCTCATCGCCTGAGCCGGTCCGGCAGGTAACCCCAAAGCCTGTAGCAGAGGAAACTGTGGTGCTTCCCGAGGTGGCTGCCGAACCCGGAGAAGAAGGAGGGGAACCTGTAGTATTAAAACGTAAATGGCCGGTTTTTACGCCGGTAATTAAGCTGATTTCCATTACTTCCGGAACCGTTGTGCTGCTTATGGCATTAATACTGCTTCTTCTTTATTTGCGAAGAAGTGTAAGGGTTTATAATGATAACGGAAAGGGAAGAATGCAATATCTGGGACGTGCAGGCGTAACGCTTTCGGAAGAGGGATACTGTATTCAGATCACGGACCGGCTTGTGGAACGTGCATCAACAAACCGTTATTGTATCCGTCCTGATTTGTTCCTGATCGGAAAGAACAACAGCTATGAAATCTGGATTGTGAAGGATGGAAAAAGAAAATCAGTTTATCTGGATAAAGAAATGAATTTTACCATCTAGTCAAACGCAAAAAGAAATACATTGTTTGCATAACTATAATGAAAAACTGCATAAAGTATTGACTTTCCCATTGTGCCGTGATAGATTTTATTTGTTTTAGAAACTAGATTCGCGTTTTAAAACGCAGAAATGAGGAGAGTTATGAAAAAATTATTAGCCGTTTTATTAACAGCAACAATGACAATGGCTATGCTGACTGCATGTGGAAGCAGCAACACAGAAGCCACAGACACCACAACAGAAACTACCGAAGCAGAAGCTGATACCACAACAGATGACGCAGCAGTAGAAGAAACCGCAGATGCAGCAGACGAAGCTGCTGACACAGAAGCTGCAGTTTCCGAAGCACTTGCAGATGGCGTGCTTACCGCAGGTACGAACGCAGAGTTCCCTCCTTTTGAGTATGTTGGGGATGATGGAGAAGCTGATGGTTTCGATATCGCTTTAATCAAGGCAATCGGTGAGAAGCTTGGCGTAGACGTTCAGGTAGACAACATGGAGTTCGCATCCTTAGTATCCTCCATCGGTAACAAGATTGATGTTGCAATCGCCGGTATGACCGTAACTGATGAAAGAAAAGAAGCTGTTGATTTCTCAGAGCCTTACTATGAAGCAGTTCAGTATGTTCTTCTTCCGGAAGGAAGCGAGATCGCAACTGCAGATGATCTGAAGAACAAGACCATCGGTGTTCAGCTTGGAACAACAGGTGACTTTATTGCATCCGATATCGAAGGAACAACCGTAAACACCTACAATAAGGGTGTGGATGCCGTAAACGATCTGATCAATGGAAGAGTAGACTGTGTAATCATTGACAAGAATCCTGCCCTTGTATTCGAAAGCAAATTCCAGGATGAGGGTTCCAAGATTACTGCAGTAGACGGTGCACAGTTTGATTTCGAACCGGAGTATTATGCAATTGCAATGCCTAAGGGTGATACGGCTCTTGCAGATGCTATCAACAAGGCCATTGAAGAATTAAAGGCAGATGGAACTTTTGATGAACTGGTAAAGACATATATTGAAGAATAATCATTTTTGTGTTAATATTCAATATAGCGTATAGCGTATCAAAGAGGATAGCATATTATGCTATCCTCTTTTCATGTAGAGCACTTAGAGAAGACGATCCGAAGGAGAAGTCTGAGCTTAGTGCGAACGGTACCAGGACACTTAATGAGAACGAGCGAAGCGAAGTACGAATTTAGTATCCGGGTACATGTAGAACACATATATAGACAAATTAGGAAGGGTTAAGCACAAATGTTGGAATGGTTGAACAAAGTAGAAGGAAGCTTTTATAAGGCATTCCTTGCAGAAGACCGGTGGAAATTATATTTTGCCGGACTGGGAGTAACACTGAAGGTTGCGTTTTTTGCCGCAATCCTCGGACTGGTAATCGGAACGGTGATTGCACTGATGAAGCTTTCCACCGGAAAGAAAGGAAAGGGAACTATCTGGTCCTTTATCGCGAACTGTTACATTGATATTATCCGTGGAACACCGTCGGTACTGCAGTTGTTAATTATGTGGTTTATTATTATGAAGAGCTGCAAGAACGGTGTACTGGTTGCGGTACTTTCCTTTGGTATTAACAGTGGCGCTTATGTGGCAGAAATTGTCCGTGCCGGAATTCTTGCGGTAGACAAAGGACAGACGGAGGCCGGCAGATCGCTTGGTTTATCCAAGGCACAGACCATGGTTTATATTGTCATTCCGCAGGCGATTAAGAATGTACTTCCTCCAATTGGTAATGAATTTATCGTGTTGTTAAAGGAGACTGCGATTGTCGGTTACGTGAGTCTGACAGACCTTACCAGAGCCGCAAACCAGATTTCTTCAAGAACCTATGAAGCATTTATGCCATTGATTGGTGCAGCCGTAATTTACTTTGTGATTATTAAGATATTAACCATTCTGCTGGGCGTATTGGAGAGGAGGCTGCGTAAGAGTGATAATCGTTAAGGATCTTCATAAAAAATTTGACAATAACCACGTACTCCGTGGCGTGAATTATCATGTACATCAGGGAGAAAAGATCGTTATTATCGGTCCCTCCGGCTCCGGTAAAAGTACGTTTCTTCGATGCCTCAATTTACTGGAAACACCGACAAGCGGTGAGATCTGGTTTGACGGACAGTTAATTACGAATGATAAGGTGAACATCAATCACGTGCGTCAGCATATGGGCATGGTGTTCCAGAACTTTAACCTGTTTAACAATCTTTCGATTATGGATAATATTACCCTTGCGCCTGTAAAGTTAAAGCTGCAGAGCAAGGAAGAGGCCAGCGAGAATGCATTGAAGCTTTTAGAGCGTGTCGGATTAAAGGAGAAGGCAGATGCCTATCCAAGCCAGTTATCCGGCGGACAGAAGCAGCGTATTGCGATTGTCCGTTCCCTTGCCATGAATCCAAGGGTAATGCTGTTTGATGAGCCGACGTCCGCGCTCGATCCGGAAATGGTAGGCGAGGTTCTTGCCGTTATGAAGGAACTGGCAGATTCCGGTATGACCATGGTGGTTGTTACTCACGAAATGGGATTTGCAAGAGAGGTCGGAACGAAGGTATTGTTTATGGATGAAGGAATCATTATGGAAGAAAATACACCTTCCGAAATCTTTAACAATCCCCAGTGTCAGCGTCTGCAGGATTTTCTGTCCAAGGTGCTGTAGGAGAGGTAACTATTCCGGATAGTTAGAATTTAGGAAAGATAAAGCCGGTATACGATACATCAGAAAGACAGACGGATGTACCTGTGTATCGGCTTCTTTGAAAAGAGGAAGCCATGATTCAGATCAGTTTATGTATGATTGTCAAAAATGAAGAAAGAGTGTTGGAACGATGCCTTTCTTCCGTCTGTGATCTGATGGATGAAATTATCATTGTAGATACCGGATCGACAGACCGCACGAAGGAGATTGCAGGGAAGTATACCAGCCGGATTTATGATTTTACCTGGTGTAACGATTTTTCGAAAGCAAGGAACTTCGCTTTTGAAAAAGCAACCTGTGATTATATCTATTCGGCCGATGCCGATGAAGTGCTTGATGAAGAGAACCACGAAAAATTCCGGATTTTAAAGGAAAATCTGATGCCGGAGGTTGAAATTGTGCAGATGTACTATGGAAACCAGCTTGCAAACGGTACGGTGTATAACTTTGACAGGGAGCTTCGTCCCAAGCTGTTTAAGCGGCTTCGGACTTTTGTGTGGACAGAACCGGTGCATGAAACAGTACGTCTCTTTCCGGTGGTATATGACAGCGAGATTGAGATTACCCATAAGCCGGAGCATAATCATGGAGGTCGTGACATTGCGATCTTTGAGCGGTTGATTGACCGTGGAGAGGCACTTTCGAAGAGATTGTTCGACTTTTATGCAAGGGAGTTGTTCGTAGCAGGAAGCAAAGAGCAGTTGATCCGGGCGAAGGATTATTTTATCTCCATAGCAAAAAACAGCGAAACGGATCCGGATCAGTTAAAGACCGCGCTTGCGGTAGTGGTACGGAGCTGCTTTGAAGCAGGGGATACACTTACCATGTACCAGTATGCAATGAAGGATGTTGCAAGCGAGGCGAGCAGCGAGGTCTGCTGTATTCTCGGAGAGTATTATCAGAAGCGGCAGGATTATGAGGAAGCCATTTTGTGGTTTTATAATGCCGCCTATGAGCAGCAGAGCATTCTGAACATCCGTTATCAGAAGGAAATTCCATTGGAGGGACTGATTGCGTGCTATCATGCCTTATCCATGAGTGAGCAGGAGGCCTATTATCAGCAAGAATTATGTAACTGTGGAGTGCTGGACAGTTAAAGAATTATCTTGCATGGTATCCGGTTAGATGATACCATAAGTGCGTTACAAATATAAAATAAGGGTAACCGTGTAAGTATGAAGGTACTGAATAATTACACAGTTACGAATGGGGAGCAACATGAGCTGGGAAGAAAATGTACGAAAGGTGATCCCGTATGTCGCAGGCGAACAGCCAAAGGATACGGATGTCATTAAGCTAAACACCAATGAATGCCCTTATCCCCCGGCACCGGGAGTAGAGAAGCTGGCAAAGGAGCTGTCCGTGGACAGGCTGCGGTTATATCCGAATATGGATGCGGCAGAGCTTGTTGAGGCCCTTGCAGATTATTATAAAGTAAAAGAATCCGAGGTGTTTGTCGGAGTCGGATCGGATGATGTACTGGGAATGGCATTTATGACCTTCTTTAACAGTGACAGACCGATTCTGTTTCCGGATATTACCTATTCTTTTTATGATGTCTGGGCAGAGCTTTTCAGGATTCCGTATGAAACCTGTGCATTGGATGAAGAATTCCGGATCCGGAAGGAAGATTATTTTCGTCCGAATGGGGGAATCATTATTCCGAATCCCAATGCGCCGACAGCAATCTTTGAGGATTGCAGCGTATTAGAGGAGATTGTGGCACAGAATCCGGATTCTGTCGTCATTATTGACGAGGCGTACGTGGATTTCGGTGCGGAAAGTATGCTGCCGCTCATTCATAAATATGATAATCTCATGGTAGTACAGACCTTTTCCAAGTCGCGCGCCATGGCCGGTATGCGGATTGGATTTGCAATTGCCAATGAAAAGCTGATCGGGTATCTGAAGGATGTGAAGTTTTCCTATAATTCCTACACCATGAACCTGCCGGCGATTAAGCTGGGTGTGGAAGCGGTCAGGGACAGGGAATATTTTGAAAGTACGGTACAAAAGATCATTAAGACAAGGGAATGGACGAAGGTTCAGTTAAAGAAACTGGGATTTACGTTCACAGATTCAAAGAGTAATTTCCTGTTTGCGACACATGACCGCGTTCCGGCACAACAGATTTTTGATGAGCTGCGCAAGCGGAAGATCTATGTACGTCACTGGAATAAACCGCGTATCGATAATTACTTACGAATTACGATCGGGACGCCGCAGCAGATGGAGAAGCTGTGCGAAACGTTAGAGGAGATTCTGGGGTGAAACCGGATTACGGCTGTTCCGGACAGGAATGGTTACTTGAAAATTATTGAAAAATCGTTTGAAGATTGTTAAGGAGAATGTGATGTTAAAGAAATATCTGATTGTTTTTTTTGTATCTATGGTTCCGCTGATTGAGCTTCGTGGTGCCATTCCGATTTCTCAGGGAATGGGCCTGCCGATCTGGACCTCTTATGTGGTTTCCATTATCGGAAATATGGTACCGGTTCCGTTTATCTATCTGTTTGCCCGTAAGATCCTGGAGTGGGGAGCCGACAAGCCGGTTATTGGCAAATTCTTTACCTTCTGTCTCGAAAAGGGTAAGAAGGGTGGAGAAAAGCTGCAGGAGAAGGCAGGACGCGGACTCTTTGTGGCATTAATGCTTTTTGTAGGAGTTCCGTTACCGGGAACCGGTGCATGGACCGGAACACTGGCAGCGAGTCTTTTGGATATGAAGTTTAAGGACAGTGTCATTGCCGTAATGCTTGGGGTGCTGCTTGCCGGTGTGATTATGATGGCAGCCAGCATGGGCGTATTCGGCGCGGCGGGTGCACTGTTTGGCTAAGGAGAAGGGAGTATTATAATGGAAGCATATACGGATTTTGCGGAAGTTTATGATACCTTTATGGGCGATGTCCCGTATGAAGCATGGGCAGATTTTCTTGCTTCATTGATTGAAACTTATGGTGTGAGCCGTCCGGTCCGTGAACCGGGAGAAGTGCAGGAACTCGAAGAAACACAGGAATTTGAAGAAACACAGGAATTTGAAGAAACACAGGAAGAACTTGAGGTGACTGAGGAGGACGCGCTGATTTCAGAACGGAATCTGGTACTGGATCTGGGATGCGGCACCGGAACGATCACTGAGCTTTTATATGAAAAAGGCTATGACATGATCGGGGTGGACAGTTCCGAAGAGATGCTGCAGATTGCCATGGATAAGAAGTTTGAGACACAGAGCGATATTCTGTATCTGTGCCAGGACATGCGCGAACTGGATCTGTACAGTACGGTCGGAACTGTTGTCAGTGTCTGCGATTCCCTGAATTATCTGCTGATGGATGAGGATGTGATTCAGACCTTCCGTCTGGTGAATAATTACCTGTTCCCCGGTGGAATTTTTATTTTGGACTTTAATACGATTTATAAATACGAGGAAGTGATCGGTGATACGACGATTGCCGAAAACCGCGAGGATTGCAGCTTTATCTGGGAGAACTTCTATAGCTGTGAGGATCATATCAACGAATACGATGTAACGGTGTTTGAGCGTCAGGAGGATGATCTGTACCGCAAGTTTACAGAGACCCATTATCAACGGGGGTATTCCCTGGATGAAATGAAAGCTTTTCTTGAAAAAGCGGGACTTGCGTTCGTGACAGCCATGGATGAGAAAACGCATGAAGCTCCGACCGAAACCAGTGAGCGCATCTATGTGATTGCAAGGGAGCATGGAAAACAATGATTGTTCACACAGAGGTACGGGTGAGCAGTAAAGAGAGGTAGAAGAATGGATTATATTGTAAGAGCCACGGCGGCAAATGCCCAGATCCGGGCTTTTGCTGCAACAACAAGGGATTTAACCGAACATGCAAGGCAGGTTCATAATACAAGCCCGGTGGTAACCGCAGCTTTGGGACGTCTGATGACGGGAGCGGTGATGATGGGCGTTATGTTAAAGGGAGAGGATGATCTGCTGACCTTACAGATCAGCGGTGACGGTCCGTTAAAGGGAATGACCGTGACAGCGGATGCAAAGGGCCATGTAAAAGGCTATGCGATTGAACCGCAGATTATGCTGCCTCCGAGCCTTGCCGGGAAGCTTGATGTTGGCGGGGCGGTCGGAAATGGCTTCTTACGTGTCATTAAGGATATGGGCTTAAAGGAACCGTATGTTGGTCAGACAGAGCTCCAGTCCGGAGAGATCGCGGAGGATCTTACTTATTATTTTGCAACCTCGGAACAGGTGCCATCCAGTGTGGGCCTCGGCGTTCTGATGGAAAAAGACAATACCGTGAAGCAGGCGGGAGGATTTATCATCCAGTTGATGCCCTTTACCGAGGAAGCGGTGATTGAGCAGTTAGAAAAGAATCTGGCAGAGTTTTCCACGGTGACGAAGGTTCTCGACGAGGGTAAGACACCGGAAGAAATGTTGCAGATGCTTTTTGCCGGGATGGATCCGGTGATTACGGAACAGAGCCCCTGCGAATTCCGTTGTGACTGCAGCAAACACCGGGTAGAGAAGGCGATTATCAGTATCGGTAAGAAGGACATTCAGGACATGATTGATGACGGACAGGAAATTGAGGTCAGCTGTCACTTCTGTAACACGGTTTATAAGTTTTCGGTAGAGGAGCTTAAGAGTTTATTGAAGAAAGCGAGATAACACAAGACATAGAAAAAGACAACAGTATGGTTTACTGTTGTCTTTCTATACCTCACGATGGATTTGGGGATGCAGAACCGGCAGGAGTGGAGGAAGGTTTTGCCCTGCCAAGCGAGGTCTTAATCGCATCCAGTAATACCAGAGAGGTATATTTATTGTCGTCCGAATAGGAAATATCACTGACGGACTGGTTGCGTACGATCTGGTTCGCCAGATCATCAAAGGCCGGTTCGAGCAGAGGAAACATGGTGGTCACGGCTTCATCTAAGTTTACCATCCGGATGTCATTGATATTATTCTCATCTACCGTTACGGCAATATCAACGGTGCGGTCATTGAGCATCAGAGAGGTTGTATAAATACCTGGTACATAAGTAGGCTCCTGCGTGGGAGAAGCGGCTTCTTCGCTCTTTTTCGGTGAAAAAACAACGATGAGGAGAATGATGAGCAGAAGGCCCAGCGCAATAAAGATACCGGTATAAATTAATTCTTTCATACGAAGTACGATGATTTTGGTTTTGGCACTCATGGGAAATCCTTTAAGATATCTTTTTTACTATAGTATTTTTAAGAAGGGAGATTTATGCTATGAAATTCACGAAAATGCATGGCTGCGGCAATGATTATGTTTATGTGGACGGTGCACGGGAGAGGATTCCGTCAGAACGCAAAAGTGAGGTTGTAAAGTTCTTAAGCGACCGTCATTTTGGAATCGGCGGAGACGGGGTAATCTTTATTAATCCAAGCGATGTGGCAGACTTTGAAATGGAAATGTACAATATGGACGGAAGCCGTTCCGAGATGTGTGGAAACGGAATCCGCTGTGTCGGAAAGTATGTATATGATCATGGCCTTACAGAAAAAACTTCACTGACCATTGTAAGCTGTGGAAAGATCAAGTATCTGGATCTGACGGTGGAAGACGGAAAGGTTACGAAGGTGCGTGTCAACATGGGTTCCCCGATTCTCGAAGCTGCAGAAATTCCGGTTGTGGCAGAGAAGTCTCCTGTCGTTGATACACCGATTACCGTCGATGGAAAGGAATACCGCATGACCTGCGTTTCCATGGGAAATCCGCATGCGGTTGTCTATGTGGACGAGATGATTGATGATGAAACGATGGCAAAGATCGGACCGTTATTTGAACATCACGAGCGTTTCCCCCGGAGAGTCAATACGGAATTTGTGAAGGTTCTTGGCAGGGAGCGGGTACAGATGCGTGTGTGGGAGCGTGGAACCGGTGAAACGCTTGCCTGTGGAACCGGTGCCTGTGCCGTAACGGTTGCAAGTATCTTAAACGGACTTACCGAGGACCGGATCACGGTAGAGCTGTCAGGCGGCAATCTGGAAATTTTCTGGGACAGAAAAGAAAATGTGGTTTATATGACCGGGCCCGCAACGACGGTATTTGAAGGTGAGATCGAGATCTGAACGGGAACGGACAGGAGAAGGGCAAGATGAAACCAATCGCATATATTTATACGGATCTCCCGGAAAAGTTCGGTATTCCAAGGCAGAGCGGTCTTGTGAAGGAACTGAAAGGGAAAATCATTTTTGAACCGGAATACCGCTCCATGGATGCCGTCAAGGGACTGGAAGGTTTCAATTACATCTGGCTGTTGTGGGAGTTTCAGGGAGTGGACCGGTCACATTTTAATGCAACGGTGCGTCCACCGAGGCTGGGCGGAAATACCAGAGTGGGTGTCTTTGCAACGAGATCGCCCTTCCGGCCCAATCCCATCGGCTTGTCCTCGGTGCATCTGGATGCGGTTACGGAAACGGCAGAAGGGCCGGTGCTTGAGGTTTCCGGCGTGGATCTGCGGGATCAGACACCGATCTATGACATCAAACCGTATCTGCCCTACGCGGACTGTCATCCGGATGCGCTGGATGGTTTTGCTAAAGAAGCGAAGGACTATCATGTGGAGGTTGTAATTCCGAAGGAGTTACTTGACCGGATTCCGGATGACCGGCAGGAAGCGCTGCGAAAGCTTCTTTCCCAGGATCCGCGTCCCTCGTATCACAAGGATGAGAAAAGACAGTACGGACTGACCTTTGCCGGACAGAATATTTCATTTATGGTGAACGAAGGAGTACTTACGGTGGCAGGTGTATCAGATGTGTCATAATTATTGCGATGTGTCATAAGAAATTTAGCACTTGCAACTTCATGGGGCATATGTTATGATGATTTCATAATTGAATAGCGCATAAATGCGATGATAAGGAATAGTAGTAAGGATCTGGAAATCAGAGAACTGCCGGGTGGTGCGAGGCAGTCAGAAGAGAATTAGGAACTCACCTTTGAGCAGCCGGCTGAAGGAAGCGTGACCGATTGATCAGGAAGAAGCTTCTGTGTAGGTTCGGACGGAATCTCCGCCGTAGAAGGGAGCAGGCATGTTAGTGCTGACGAGTGCACGAGGAATCGTGAAGTAGAGTGGTACCGCGTAGATTGAATTTACGTCTCTATGAAATCTCTCTGAGGGGGAGATTTTATAGAGATTTTCTATTTTATAAGGTTTTAAAGAAAAGGAGAACAAATCATGGATGCAGCAAAGAAATATGGAAAAACTTACTTTTTACCGCCCACCCCGACTTATGACTGGGTGAAGAAGGACACGATCGAAAAGGCCCCGATCTGGTGCAGCGTGGATCTGCGTGACGGGAATCAGGCATTGATCGAGCCGATGAGTCTGGATGAGAAGCTGGAATTCTTTACCATGCTGGTAAAGATCGGCTTTAAGGAAATTGAGGTGGGTTTCCCTGCCGCTTCCGATACCGAGTACCAGTTCGTCCGTGCTTTAATTGAGAAGAATATGATTCCGGATGATGTTACCATTCAGGTGCTGACACAGGCTAGGGAGCATATCATCAAGAAGACCTTTGAAGCCGTAAAGGGAGCGCCGCATGCGATTGTGCATCTGTACAATTCCACATCCCTTGCACAGCGGGAACAGGTATTTAAAAAGTCCAAAGAAGAAGTAAAACAGATCGCCGTGGATGGTGCGAAGCTGTTAAAGGATATTGCGGATAACACCGACGGAAATTTCTCCTTTGAATATAGCCCGGAGAGCTTTCACGGAACGGAAATGGAGTATGCACTGGAGGTATGTAATGCGGTTCTGGACGTATGGCAGCCGACCCCGGAGCATAAGGTCATTGTGAACCTTCCGACAACGGTACAGAATGCGATGCCGCATGTGTTTGCGACACAGGTAGAATATATGCACAAGAACCTCAAATATCGTGATGGCGTGGTACTGAGCGTTCATCCCCACAACGACAGAGGCTGCGGTATTTCCGATGCCGAGTTTGGTGTTCTGGCAGGTGCAGACCGTGTGGAAGGAACTTTGTTTGGAAACGGCGAAAGAACCGGTAACGTGGATATCGTAACGGTTGCAATGAATATGACGATTCACGGTGTGGAATCCGGACTGGATTTCAGCGATATTATGAAGATCCGTAAGACCTATGAGCGCCTTACCGGTATGCGTGTGCACGAACGTACTCCTTATGCAGGAGATCTGGTATTTACCGCATTCTCCGGTTCCCATCAGGATGCGATTTCCAAAGGAATGGCATGGTGGGAAGAAGGAAAGAGCGGAGACAAGTGGACCGTTCCTTATCTGCCGGTTGATCCGAAGGATCTCGGACGTGAATATGAATCCGATGTCATCCGTATCAACAGCCAGTCCGGTAAGGGTGGTGTTGCATTTATCTTAAAGCAGAACTTTGGTATTGCCCTGCCTCAGGAAATGAGAGAAGAGGTTGGTTATCTGGTTAAGGGCATTTCCGATGAGAAGCACAGTGAACTGACTCCTGCCGATATTTTTGGAATTTTCGAATCCCATTATGTCAAGGTACGTGATAAGTTCGATATTCCGGAGTGTCATTTCGTACAAAAGCAGGGTGATATTGAAGCAGCCGTTACCATTAAGACCGCAGATGGCACAGAAACCGTCAAGGCCTCCGGTAATGGACGTCTGGACGCCGTCAGCAATGCATTGAAGCAGAGATTTGGGGTTACTTATGTGCTTTCCGTATACGAAGAGCATGCTACCTCCATGGGTTCTTCCTCCAAGGCAGCCGCTTTCGTAGGCATCCGGCATGAGGATAAGATGTACTGGGGTGTCGGCATTAAAGATGATATTATCCAAAGCTCCATTGATGCACTGGTATCCGCAGTAAATAAAATCCTGTAAGAGATCCTTCCGGAATACTTTCAAAATACCACGCAATACCGTCTTGAAAAAATTTCCGGTATCGTGTACACTATAGGAAGTAGTTTACAAGGAGGCTTACAGATGGAATTTTTATTATTAGGTGGCGGATTATTAATCATTATCTTTGCAGTAGTCGTTGCAGTAGTTTCTTCTGTTGTTTCCGCGGTTGCAGCAGAGCAGGATGAGGAATCCGAAGATTGATGACAGAATTCTGTTGTACACAGATAAATAATAAGAAGACGAATGACGTCCTGTTTCCGGTAAAGAAACAGGACGTTTTTTGTGTAGAGCACTTAGCGAAAGCAAGTCGAAGATGCAGCTTGAGGTTAGTGCGAACCATACCTGTGCACTTAATGAGTGCAAGCAGTGAGGCGCAGCACGAATTTAGTGCAGCACGGTAGTATTGTTTATAAATTTTTAAGAAACGTTTAGAGGCAGTTCATTGATTTTTTGCTGGAAAGTCTGTAACATGGGAGGAAGATTCAGTAAGAATCCAGCTTGGGAGGCGAAGAAATTATGAAATTTCGAGAACGAATTTACCGGTTTATGCAGGGAAGATACGGAGCAGGAGGAGCAGATGCCTTAACCAGATTTTTGTCAATCCTAACATTTATTTTCATTCTGTTATCCTTTTTCAGGGTACCGTTTACTTATATCCTTGCCATTGTACTGATTGTTTATATGTATTTCCGGCTTCTGTCCAGAAACTATTCCAAGCGGCAGCAGGAGAATAATTTTTATCTGAAACAGGAATATAAAGTAAAGAACTTTTTTGCAAGGACGAAAAACAATTTTAAGCAGATGAAGACACATCATATTTACAAGTGTCCGACCTGCAAACAGAAGATCCGGGTTCCGAGAGGCAAAGGACGGATTGAAATCCGGTGTCCCAAGTGTGGAACGAAATTTGTTAAGAAGAGCTGAAAAGCTGGTTTTGACAGCGAATAAGAAAGAATGAGCAGACAGGTGGTGAAGTCGTGTTTGGATATGTAATTATTAACAAGGGTGATATGAAATTTAAAGAGTTTGATGTGTATCATTCCTATTATTGCGGTCTGTGCCAGATGCTTAAGAAACAGTACGGGTTCACAGGACAACTGACACTGACTTACGATATGACTTTTGCCGTCATGCTGCTAAGCAGTCTTTATGAGCCGGAGGTTTGCGAGGATATTGTGAACTGTGTGGCACATCCGTTTGAGAAGCATCAGACGAGACAGACCATTTATACAGAGTATGGAGCGGATATGAATGTGCTGTTGTCCTACTATAAATGTATGGATGACTGGGCGGATGAAAAGAAATTAAGTAAATTTACCTATGCAAAGCTGCTGAAAAGGGGATATCATAAGGCGTATAACAAGTATCCGGAAAAAGCAAGGCGGATTGAGAATCTGCTGAGGGAACTGTCGAAGGAAGAAAAAAAGCAGTCTGCCGATATTGACCGGATGGCAGGACTCTTTGGCAGAATTATGAGTGAAGTACTTGCACCGAAAGCGGATGAATGGGAGGAATCTCTGCGGAATATGGGATTTTATCTTGGGAAATTTATTTATCTTCTGGATGCATATGAGGATGTGTATGAAGACCGGGAAAAGGGAAGATACAATCCTTTTACGATAAAATGTGACGATCCGGACTTTGAAGAGGAAGTACGGACGATTCTTACCATGATGATGGCAGAATGTTCGAGGGAGTTTGAAAAGCTTCCGATTCTTGATAATGTAGAGATTTTGAGGAATATTATTTATTCGGGAGTCTGGTATCGTTATGAGGCAGTAAATCAGAAGCGCGCTAACCGGTCAAAGCAGGATGGCTGATGAACCGGCGCGGAGATGGAGGAAAGTATGCGTGATCCGTATACGGTTCTTGGAGTATCCAGGAACGCCACTGAAGAAGAAATTAAAAAAGCATATAAAACATTGAGCCGAAAGTATCATCCGGATGCCAATATTAATAATCCGAATAAGGATCAGGCAGAGGAAATGTTTAAGGAGATCCAGCAGGCATACCAGCAGATCATGAAGGAACGCACCGGCGGAGGCAGCAGCTATGGCTATGGCGGCTCCCAGAGCAGTTATGGTTCTGGATCCGGAAACTATGGAAGCGGGCAGCAGGGCGGATATGGAAACCGTGGTTATTATGGAGATTTTGAGGATTTCTTTGGCGGTTTTGGCGGCTTTGGAGGCTTCGGACAGGGAGCCTACACCGGAAGCAATACCGGCTATGAAGAGGATAACTATCTGCGGGCAGCGGGTAACTACTTAAGAAGCGGCTATTATAAGGAAGCCAGGACGGTTCTGGATAATATGGAAGAGGGCAGCCGGAACGCCCGGTGGTATTACTACAGTGCACTCGCACATGCAGGGCTCGGCAATCAGGTATCGGCCTTGGAGCATGCCAAACGCGCATCGGCGCTGGAGCCGAATAACAGTGAATACCGGAATCTGGTGAACCGGTTTGAAAATGGTGGAAACTGGTATCAGCAGCGGCAGTACACCTATGGCAGTCCGGTTGCAGGAAACGGAAACCTCTGCCTGAAACTGTGCATTGCCAATCTGCTTTGCAATCTTTGCTGCGGTGGTGGCGGTCTTTGCTGCGGTGGAAGTCCATATACGGGATATTAGGGGGATGTAACTATTCAGAACTCCATTTGTAAAAAACTCTTGAAATCAATAACATAATGTGATAATCTTTTAACAGACGAAGGGGTCTACAGTTTGCAGCCCCCTTTTTCTTTGTATACAGGGATATTCCCCAAAGGAAAGTACCGGGCTTTTGGGTGAACATCAGCCAGGAGCCTCTGACACAGGAGATGATACAGAATGAAAAAGGTAATTGGTCTGATACCGTTATATGATGAACAAAAGGAAAGCTACTGGATGCTTCCCGGCTACATGAAGGTGATCGAACGCTGTGGTGCTTTACCGATCATGTTTCCTCTTACGGAAGATACCGAAGAACTGGAACAGTGTTTATCCATGTGTGACGGTTTGCTTCTGACAGGCGGACATGACGTGGATCCTGCCGTATATGGAGAAGAAGCCATTCCGGAATGTGGACAGTGCTGTCACACCCGTGATGTCATGGAAGCATATCTGTTGAAACAGGCAGTAGAGAAGGATCTTCCGGTATTCGGTATCTGTCGTGGCATTCAGTTTATGAATGCAAGTCTTGGCGGAACCTTATATCAGGACCTCAATACCCAGCATCCGTCAGAGACGGAGCATCATATGACACCGCCTTACGACCGGGGAATCCATAAGGTAACCGTGAAGGAAGGAAGTCTTCTTGCCGGAATTATCGGAGCCGGAGAACACAACGTGAACAGTTATCATCATCAGGCAGTGAAGGATCTGGCACCCGGTGCGGAAGCAATGGCTTATTCCGAGGACGGAATCATTGAAGCGATCCGTATTCCCGATAAGAAATTTATCGTAGGAGTACAGTGGCATCCGGAATTTGCTTTTGAAAAGGATCCGGAATGCTTAAAGCTCGTTCAGGCATTTGTAGATGCCTGCTAAGATGATCCTGTTACGGCATACCGCCGTTTAGGATAGATTTTGTGAAGACGCAAGCTTCACAATTCATAAAAAGGAGGACAATATTATGAAGAAAAAAACACTTGCACTTATTATGGCAGCAGCCATGGTAATGGGTCTTGCTGCATGTGGCAGCTCTAACAGCACCACAACAACAGACACCACAACAGAAGCAGCAGATACAGCTGACACAGAAACAGCAGACGCAGCAGATACTACTGCTGATGCAACAGAAGAGACTGCAGACGCAGCAACTTCTGACAAGGTATGGGTTGTAGCAACTGATACAGCTTTCAAGCCTTTCGAGTACACAGATGATAACGGAGATTTCGTAGGTATTGATATGGATATTCTTGATGCGGTAGCTAAGGATCAGGGATTCCAGTATGAAGTACAGGTTCTTGGATGGGACGCTTCCATCGCAGCATGTCAGGCAGGGCAGGCTGATGGTATGATCGCCGGTGCTTCCATTACTGATGAGCGTAAAGAAACCGGATGGATTTTCTCCGATGGATATTATGATGCAAACCAGAGCATGGCTGTTGCAACCGGATCTGACGTTAAGGGATTTGAAGACCTGGCTGGTAAGTCCGTTGCAGTTAAGACTGCTTCCATGAGCGCTACTTATGCAGAAAGCCTTGCAGACCAGTATGGTTTCACCGTTACTTATTTCGAAGATTCACCGACCATGTATCAGGCCGTTGTAGGTGGTCAGGTTGCAGCATGCTTCGATGATACACCGATCATGGCAAGCAACATCAAGGATACCGGTATCGGAATGGAAATCATTGACGGTACAGGAAATGATCCGGCTGCATATGGTTTTGCGATCTTCAACGCAGATAATCAGGAATTAATTGATATGTTCAACAAAGGTCTTGCTAACATCAAGGCTAACGGCACTTATGACGAGATCATCGCTAAGTATTTAGGCGAATAATAAAAAGGGTGAGGCAATATGGTTAAAATTATAACTGTCTACGGAAATATGCTTCTTACAGCAATGGGGCGTACCCTGCTGTTAGCATTCTTAGGTTTGGTTTTTGCATGTATACTGGGTATGATTTTTGGTCTGCTCAGTGTAGTGAAAAATAAAGCGTGCAATATTATTTCGAATATCTTTGTATTTGTAATACGTGGTGTTCCGATGATTGTACTTGCGTTTTTCATATACTTCGGTATTCCCTATCTCATTAATAATATTTTGGGATTTGGAGGAGGTTTTACCTTATCGGCTCTGCAGGCAGGAACCGTTTGTCTCGCTTTAAACTGTGGTGCTTATATGGCTGAAATCATCCGTGCCGGTATCCAGTCCGTGGATATCGGCCAGATGGAAGCCGGCAGATCGCTCGGACTTCCTTACTGGAAGACAATGAGAAAGATCATCCTTCCACAGGCAATCCGTACCATGATTCCAAGTATTATTAACCAGTTCATTATCACGGTTAAGGATACTTCCATCCTGTCTGTTATCGGTTTCCCGGAACTCGTTCTGGCAGCCAAACAGGTACAGGCAAATACATTTAAGGCATTTGAAACATGGGCAATTGTCGGTGCCATGTATCTGATCGTGATTACGATTCTTTCCTATTTGGCTAAGCTCGTAGAGAGGAGGATGAACCGTGGAATCAACAGATAAGAAAGTAAAAATTAAAGTAGAAAAGCTCCGGAAATGTTTCGGAGATCTGGAAGTACTGAAAGATATCTCTACGGAAATTACAGAAGGAGAGGTAGTGGTTATTCTCGGACCGTCCGGTTCCGGTAAATCGACCTTTCTTCGTTGCCTGAACCGTCTTGAGGATGCAACGGCAGGAAAAATTGTCGTAGATGATATTGATATTACAGCAAAGAAAGTAAACATGAATAAAGTGCGTGAGAACATCGGAATGGTATTCCAGCACTTCAATCTGTTTAATAATATGAATGTTCTGGACAATCTAATGCTTGCTCCGCTGGAGTTAAAGAAAGCGGATAAAAAGGAAGCAAAACAGCGTGCAGAAGAAATGCTTAAGAGAGTCGATCTTCTGGAAAAGGCAGATTCCTATCCGTCCCAGCTTTCCGGTGGACAGAAGCAGCGTGTCGCGATTGCGAGAGCACTCTGCATGAAGCCGGATATCATGTTGTTTGACGAACCGACCTCCGCACTGGATCCGGAAATGGTTGGTGAAGTATTAGCGGTTATGAAACAGCTTGCAGCAGACGGTATGACCATGGTGATCGTAACACATGAGATTGGATTTGCAAGAGAGGTTGCTGACCGTGTCATCTTTATGGACGGCGGCTATATTGTAGAAGAAGGAACTCCGCAGGAGGTTATTTTAAATCCGAAGGAACCAAGAACCATCAGCTTCTTAAACAAGGTGCTTTAAGGGCAAAACAGGAGGAGAAAAATGGAAAAATATGCAATTACCATTTCCCGACAGTTTGCTTCTATGGGAAGATCGATTGCACAGGAGCTGGCAGAACAGCTTCACATTGAATTTTTGGACAGAGATATCGTAGATGAAACTGCAAAGCGTATGAATGCCTCGGTTCGTCAGATCAGTGATGAAGAAGAGGACATCAGTTCCAAGTTCTCATACCGGATGTATCCGTTGGGGCTTGGTGTTCCGGCAGTTAAGGATGAGCTTTTCAAGGTGCAGCAGAGCATTATTCAGGATTTTGCTAAGAAGGAATCCTGCATTATCGTAGGCCGTTGTGGCGGATATTGTCTCCGCAATGAGAAAAACCTTCTTAAGGTGTATCTCTATGCTCCGTATGAAGTACGTCTGAAGAACTGCGTAGAACGGCTTGGCATGACCGAGAAGGAAGCAGTTAAGACCATTTCTGCGGTAGATAAGGCAAGAGAGAGCTATCATAAGAGATACATTCCCGGTTACCAGAATGCAACGCTGGATAGCGACATCTGCATTAACAGCGGAAGCTATACCGTAGAGCAGGTGGCAGCCCTGATTCGGGATGCAGCAAAGAATAAATTTGGCTTTGATGTTATCGGGGATAAATAAATTCGGAAGATGTTGCGAAACACTTGACAAAGTTTGTTTCATATAATAAAATATCTTTTGTTGTCAGATATGACAACGAAGAGATGTGCGCTTAGCTCAGCTGGATAGAGCGTTTGGCTACGGACCAAAAGGTCGGGGGTTCGAATCCTCTAGCGCACGTTGAAAAATGAAAAGGAGATGCAGTAAATGCATCTCTCAGACTGTAGACAAAGCTCCTTCGTGTGAGGGAGCTTTTCTTGTGTCATGACTG
>CAVHRK010000038.1:0-16182 GCA_963638365.1 Anaerobutyricum sp.
ATACTTTCCCCCTAAAAACATTGTAGGGATAAATATTCGGATTCTTTACTTTTCTGTCACTTAACCGAAAACTACTTAAATATATCATAACTCTCAACAAGTCCTAATTTGTTTTATTTATAAAATTGGAATCTATTTAATGGATGTTCCTATGTGCTTGTCCAATCTCCATTGAAATGCTGTGCCATTATCAACATTAAAATTATAAATTTAACAAATTCATCACTAACTTGACCATTATCTCCTTTTCTTCCGGCTTAGATTCAGCAATCATCAATGTGATAGCTACTAAAGTACCATCACTGAGCCGCTTGATGTTATTTTGAAATAAAGCATTATTCTTATCTAAGAATTCCAGAAAAAGAGAAGCCGCTATTCTTTTACATCCATCGGCATATGGATGATCCTTGATCATAAAATACAGCAGATTAGCCGCCTTCTCTTCTACGGTTGGATACGCATCCTGTCCAAAAACACTTTGATATATTGCAGCTATTATACCAGCTACCTTTCCAGTTTCTTTTTCTACTCCAAATACATCTGTGCTAAAAGAATCTTTCATTTTTCCTACCATTTTAGCACATTCTTCATAAGTAATGCGATAAATTGGCTTATTTCCATCGGGCTTACATAATGCCTGATGATCATATTGATCTAGTATAAGCAATGCATTTGTATATTCATTTACAGCTCTAAGCACATCTGATTCCTCAATATCAAGTGCGTCTGCAAGCATTCTAGTCTGAATATCAACAGTTTTTTCAAGTGCCTGAAGACGCTTCTCATTGATAACATAACCTTTCAAAATATATTGCTTAAGAACATTATTCGCCCATTTTCTAAAGGCTATACCTCTTTTAGAATTAACTCGATATCCTACTGACAAAATCATATCCAGATTATAAACTTTAGGTTTTCTGCCACCTGTGCTTTTGTCGGAAAAACCGACAGAAGTTTCATCTAATTCTCCTAAAGCAAGAATATTGGAAATATGTTCACTTACTGTAGCGTGTTTAACATTAAACAACACTTCCATTTGTTTTTGAGTCAACCAGACCGTCTCTTGTTCAGGATTAATTTGAACTTCTATATTAATATCACCATCTGTAAATAATACAATTTCGTTTTTCACTCTTTAAATCCTCTTTTACTTATCCATTGACATTTCATAGTGCAATTCGTCCGAAAATTTTGAATTCACCAGTTAGACAAATCCCCGTTTCTCAAATTCAATAATCCTATCTATCTTCCATCTCATTGTAACATAAAATATTGTATAATGACATGTTTTGTATTATTATATCGTGCTTTATGTCACTTCATGGTAATCTCTTTATCACGTATACACTTTCTACGTTTTTATTTTCCTTTACAATGTACAAAAAGATCCAACCCATTCCTAATTCTAATAGAACGGGTTGAATCTCTATTTTTATTCTTATTGAAAACAGTTCAATTAACTTTGTATAAACAGCAATACCGGTAATTATTACTTAACTAAGTACGGTTCCATCCGCAAGCGTAATCGTATATCCATTGAAATTGATGGTTCCGTTGTTGGTGAGGCTGCTGATGGTACAGTCGCCAGTCAGGTTCCAGGTGCTTCCGGCTTCGATCATAAGGACTGCGTTATTGGAAACGGCGGTTCCATTTTGTGCATTGTCTACAATGTTGATGGTTCCGGTAAAGGTACTGTTTCCTTTCAAAGTCATAGTAAGGGTAGAAATTGTATCTACAACAATGTCACCGTTAAGTTCCTGCTGGTCTGCGGTAAATACCACCTGTGCGCCGTTTGCACCTGCCGTTCCCCAGCCATGGGAAGCGGAGTTTCCACAGATATTCATCAGATAAGAATCACTGTCGTGATTGATAAGCTGAACACCGGAAAGGTCGATCTCGCAGGCAGTATTGGTAATGTAGAACAGATCTCCATTGTTGGAGGTAAGGGATCCACCCGTCATAGAAAAGGTACTTGTTCCGACGTCCGCATCTCCGGACATGGACTGGTAGATCATCACATTATGGACATTTTCATCGGAGCTTGTTCCCTTTGTGTCACTCATATTTCCATATACCGTACAGTTATCGAGGGTAATCGAATTCTTACCTTCGATTACAAGTGCTTCGGAATTATTGGCAGTAAGTGTTGCATCTGAAACGGTAATCGCTGCGGTCGAATAAACGGCCGGGGAATTATAGCCATTAGAGGTATAGGTTCCTCCATTTACCTTGACCGTTCCACCACCACGGTCGGACCGGACAGCCGCAGAGGAATTGCCGGAAGTTTCAACCGTCAGGTTGCTTGCATTGGTTGTACCACCGCCGGTTGTCTGGATACCGCCGGAATTATCTGCTGTCGTTGTAATTGTGGAATCTGCTATATTTACAACCGTTCCGGATCCATAGCTGAATACGCCGTTACCGTTCTGCGCGGAGGATGTCACCGTTGCATTCTGAATGGTTACATTGGCCCCATCTGTAGCCAGTAAAGCTGCATTTACTCCATAGAAGTCTCCATTTTCCGTGTTGGAAGTTGCTCCCGCACTCTTATTTACGGTAATGTTATTAAGTGTTACTTCTGCCCCATCAACACGAAGCGCATTTTCATCGTCTCCCGTTGATTCATAGGTCTGATTTTCATAAGTACCATCTTCGGTAATCGTGTTGGCACTGGATCCTTGGGTCACTTCACCGGATCCACCAAAGGAACCACCTCCCGGTCCTCCCTGACCTCCGAATTGAGAGACTGTAGAGACTTCTGTTGCGACTCCATTTTCATCAAACGTAACCTGAAGAATGTCACCTTCACTAAGGTCATCTACGGTAATGGTATTGTTGTCTTTCGTAATCGTTGCATCTGAAAGATCTACCGTTATGGTTGTATCTCCTGCGGCAAAATTCTTCATTCCACCTTCCGGCATTTCCGGAGGTGTCTGACTATCTCCGCTCTGACTGTCTGATCCGTTTCCATTTGGAGCTTCTCCTTGCGGCATTTCTCCTTCCGGTTTCTCTGGTGGTGTCTGACTATCTCCGCTCTGGTTCTGCGGTCCGTTTCCGTCCGGAGCTTCTCCTTGTGGCATTTCTCCTTCCGGTTTCTCCGGTGGTGCTTGATTATCTCCGCTCTGGTTCTGCGGTCCGTTTCCGTCCGGAGCTTCTCCTTCCGGTTTCTCCGGTGGTGTCTGACTATCTCCGCTCTGGTTCTGCGGTCCGTTTCCGTCCGGAGCTTCTCCTTGTGGCATTTCTCCTTCCGGTTTCTCCGGTGGTGCTTGATTATCTCCGCTCTGGTTCTGCGGTCCGTTTCCGTCCGGAGCTTCTCCTTCCGGTTTCTCCGGTGGTGTCTGACTATCTCCGCTCTGGTTCTGCGGTCCGTTTCCGTCCGGAGCTTCTCCTTGCGGCATTTCTCCTTCCGGCTTCTCCGGTGGTGCTTGATTATCTCCACTCTGGCTGTCTGATCCATTTCCATTCGGAGCTTCCCCTTCCGGCTTCTCCGGTGGTGCCTGATTATCTCCGTTCTGATCCTGAGAGTCATTTTGATCCGGTGGAGTTTGGTGATTTTGATTACTGTCATTCGAAACAGACAGCTCTCCCAACTGAAGAATTACACTGGTATCATCGATTGCCGTAATCTGTCCTACAACAGTTGTGCCTGCATAAGCCGTATTGGATGTCAGTGCACTGTCCACAGTCTCCTGAACGGTGTCACTTGTCAAACTGTTATCTGTACTATTGGCAGTGCTGCAGGCTACTAAGGATAGTGCCATGGCAACTGCACAGGTCATTGTTAATACTCGTTTCATTCTGATCACTCCTCTTTAATTTATTTGTGACAGTTTAACCAATCTGTGCCATATGACGGCTTATGAATGACATGGATATATTTCCCGCTATTTACTTCACTATATCCATTTTCATCATCATGGCTTCTTAGATTACATTTGCCATGGCTTGTTTTTGGATATTTTCACTTCTTGAAGCTCTGTTATGTCCAATATCTCTCATAGACTCTATTCTTTAATTCCTGATTTCCCTTGATTTTGGATATATTTCCTACTATTGGCTTCATTATATCCATTTTCATCATCATGGCTTCTTAGATTACATTTGCCATGGCTTGTTTTTGGATATTTTCACTTCTTGAAGCTCTGTTATGTCCAATATCTCTCATAGACTCTATTCTTTAATTCCTAATTTTCCTTGGTTTGAACTGTTACACTTACTTTGCTGTTTTTATTTCTTTTCCTTTGTGATATGCTTATTCTAATCAAAGAAGATTGAAGATAAATTGAAACTTTTTTAAATTTGAAGATTTATAAAATAAAAAAATTCTAAATTATTTTTATAATTTGTAACTATTCAGAACTATATAAATTATAACAATATAGACGTTAACTGCTTACATTTCAAGTCCTATTTAATGTCTCTTATATGACAAAGTAATCTCATGAGTAAAAGTAAAAGGAGTCCTTATGAATTTCAGAGTTGCGGTTTTACAGAAAAAATCTCTTACAGGAAAATATCAGGAGAATACCGATGTTATTCTTCAAAAAATGAAAGAGGCGACAGGGAATGCAGCGGATCTTCTGCTTCTGCCGGAAGCATATCTTACAGGATATGAATTACCCATCAGCAACGAAGAGGCGCTTTCTGACGATAATCCTTATCTTAAGCAAATCCGTGATGCAGCCAGGGAACTACAGCTTGGTGTAGTTGCGACTGCTTTTACAAAAGGAGCGGAAAGACCACAGAACTCCGCTTATGTTATTGGTAAGAACGGGGAACTTCTTATGAAATATTCCAAGGTTCATACCTGCGACTTTGCAGATGAAGCATGCTTGGAAAGTGGCAATGCCTTTCAGGTATGTGACTTTGACGGGATTAAGATTGGCATTATGATCTGCTATGACCGCGAATATCCGGAAAGTGCCCGGATTTTAATGCTGCAAGGCGCAGAAATTATTCTGGTTCCGAATGACTGTGGTTCCATGAATCCTAGGCTGTGTGCTTTATCGACAAGAGCCTATGAGAATATGGTCGGAGTTGCAATGGCAAATCCCAACGGAAAGAATGCAGGAAATTCCTGCGCGTTCAGCCCAATCTGCTGGGATGACGATGGAATCTGTGTAGATAATACTCTTCTCATGGCAGATGATATGAGTGAAGGATTATTCTATGCCGATTTTGATCTGAACGCGATCCGTAAGTATCGTGAAACTGAAATGCTCGGGAACACCTACCGGAAAGTAAAGGCCTATGGGCAATTACTCAACAATAAAATTGAATATCCATTTTTACGTACAAACCAGAATTCCCCAAGCGTTCCTATCTAAAAATGTAAAGCACCAGTAAAAAATGACTCTCCCAGCCAGACAGTCAAAGCAAAGTTCTTACATGTAATTATATACAGGCAAAACATACGCGTAATTCTTATACGGGTAAAATCCATGCCAAGTATTACATCAATTACTTTAGACAGACAAAACTCATATAGAATATTATGCCAGTCACATCAGGCCCGTGGAAGCAGCACAGTAAACTCCACTTTGCCATCATAACAGCTTACGGAAATCTTTCCCTTATGGGCGGTTACAATGGCCTTTGCGATGGCAAGTCCCAGTCCGAAGTGCTGTCCTTCACCGCTTCTGGCATCGTCCATACGGTAAAACCGCTCGAAAATCTGCTCTCTTTGCTTTAACGGAATTTCTTCTCCTTCATTGACTACGGAGAATCGCACGGAATTATGCTCCTCCCGCAGTGAAACGGTAATTGCGCTGCCTGCATGGCTGTGACTAATCGCATTATCAATCAGAATGGACACCAGTTGTTTCAGACGGCTGTTGTCTCCATTCACGAATCTGTCTTCTTCCAGATCACTCAGAAGCTCCAGCCCCTGCTCGAAGGCAACGCTTTCCATCGGAAGCACCTCTCCTGCCACAAGACGGCTGATGTTCAGTCGTTCCGTCTGCAAAGCTACATTCTCGGTTCGGGCAAGCTCGAGGAGCTGCTTAACCAGCGTCCCCATCCGTTCATTCTCATACCGGATATTGGACAGCCACGGATTCACACCAATTTCCCGCTCCAAAAGCTCTGCATTGGCACTCACTACCGATACCGGGGTTTTCAACTCATGTCCCGCATCCGAAATAAACTGCCGCTGCTTCTCATAGCTTTCTTCCAGAGGCGCTACAATGCGGCGTGCCAGAAAGATGGACGCCACGAACACGGCAATCACTGCAATCCCGCCGAAAATCAGCGTATTGCGGAACAGCATCGCCATTTCTCCGCGTAAAACGGAATTATCAATGAACGCAACCAGCGTATAATTCTCTTTATCGGTCTTTAAGAATGCAAGATTTCCTTTTCTTCCCCTTAAGGCATCCCCCTGTAAAACCTCTGTCGCATACTGCTTAAGGATTTCATCCGAATACAAGGTTCCCGATTCATTCTCGAGACGCAGTACCGTCCCATCCTGTGCAAATGCTACGGAATAAAAGGTTGACACATCAAACTTATGGGTGACCTCCGGTGGGGGATCTTCCATCCCCTGCGGTTTTATGGCCTCTTCCATAAGTTCTCGCTCCTTTTCGGGAGAAAGATTCTCCGTATAATCCACATGATACTGACGTGCATACTGCTCGAGCATCCGCTGGTTATCTGCGGATACCTGCGCATAGCTGGTGCCATAAATGATCGCAAGCGTTCCTGCCAGAAGAACCAGAATCACCGCAAGGATAGAAAATACAATTTTCATTCTGGATTTTTTAAACATGCTCGTACCTCAACTGATAGCCCACACCCCGCACGGCCTTGATTTCTGTCTTGGCCTCTACGAAAGCAAGCTTTTTCCGGGTAAAGGTCATATAAACTTCCACATTATTGTATTCGGAACTGTTCTCATAGCCCCAGATCTTCACGGCAAGCTGTTCTCTTGTGAGAATCTGGTTCTGGTTTGCAATCAGATATTCCAGAATCCGCCATTCCTTTTCTCCCAGACGCACACTCTGCTCGTTCGTCACACAGGATAATTCACAAGTATTGCTGTTTAACTCAATATCCCCGAACCGCAGGGTTCCATCCGGCGTATTCACATTTCTTCTCCCCAGTGCACGGAGGCGCGCCAGAAGCTCCTTCGTCATAAAAGGCTTTGTAAGATAATCATCCGCACCACTGTCCAGCCCGGTTACCTTATCATCCACCTCGGCCTTCGCCGTAAGCATCAGAATCGGTGTTTTGATTCCGTCTTTTCGTAATGTCCTCGCAATTTCGAAGCCGTTTTTCCCCGGAAGCATGACATCCAAAATCAGGATGTCGTAAATCCCGGTCTGTGCAGCTTCCAACCCGGAGATTCCGTCCGCGCAATGATCCACATCATAATTTTCCTGCCGCAGAATCTCGCATAACGCCTGCGACATACGCTTTTCATCTTCCACAAGTAAAATCTTCATGTCCGCTCTAATATCCCTTTACTCCGAGAACCGACGCGGTCTCTTCCATAATGTCCTGTGCCACACCATCCTTAAAAATATCGCGCAGCCCTGCATATTCCACTGCCGAGCAATACGGCATATAGCCCGGAATGGTCGTGAGCGTCATATACGTTTCAACAGCCTCATGACGGTCGGACTCTGCCATCGTCAGAATATCAAGGCTCGAAAATGCCGAGGTCAGGTAAGAGAAATAATAGCATGGTGAGGTAAAAATATGCGGAATCTCCGACCAGGTATAAAGCTCCTTGATCTGGGAATCATACTGCATGCCATACTTCCGGGAAAGCTGCAGATAAAGCTTATTCAGCTCCTCGAGCGTCATATCCGGATTCTCATAAGCAGAAATCTCAAACTCGGAAACCAATGCCGTGGAAATCGCATTGTCTGCCATACTGTACACATCATAAAATGCATAAATATCTCCGATGTCCTCTCCTAACAGGTCATCGTAATAGTCATAAAACAGCATCTGCATACCCTGGGAATGGATCTCACTGACATCAATGTTGTTGCAGGATTCCAGAAACGTATCGGCACTGCGGTACGTGTTGTTGTAATGTCCGAATTCATGGATCACATTGTAGTAGTCCAGATAATTGTCATACATCTGCCCGTAAATAAAGCCATCGTTAAAATAGGATAACCGCATGGTAAAAGCCGTGTTCGCCTTGTTCTGTGAGGTATCCATATCATATAGCTGATACTTAAGAAAATGCTCCTGCGTATCCTTAAGCTCCGGATCAATTTCTTCCAGATACGGTCCGATCTGTTCAATGATTGATGTGCTTTCAATGCCCTGTCCTTCGGAATACAATCTCATATAATCCGTGTCATAAAGCACAGCCTTCATATCTGCTACAACCGGCACCACATGCTTACGGATCTCCTTTAAAAGATCTCTGGTTTCATCCAGTGTATAGTCTCTTACATAAACCGCATCATATGCATATTCTGCATAATTGTCATAGCCGTTCAGCTTCGCGATCTCATTCCGGACATCCACAAGCTCCACAAAAACTTCTCCGACTGCGTCATTCCTTTGCTTGCAGATTCCCTGATAAATCTCAATAACAGCATCATGATCCAACTGATCCGATTCCATATTCAGACGGTTCATATCCCACTCTTCCCCGTCGTATTCATAATAAAATTCTTCGGAGGAAAGCTGTTCATACTCCTGTTCCAGACTGTTTTCCTTCGCCGTAAGCTCCTTTTCCTCGTCCGTTACCTCTTCATAATCCAGATAAGCCTCTACCTGCGCCGCATTCATCAGTTCAATCATCGTATCCTTATACGGCGATTTACAAAGCTCCCGGATCGCTACATTCAACCGGTCCCCGTAATCCACCACCTCATCGAGAAACTCTGCCTGAATTTCCTGATTTTCCTCATCAAAAATATTCTGATAGTAGGTGAGCTGTGAAAGGGAATAGCAGGTTGACAGCTTTTCCACTCCATCCAGTGTCTCCTCGAACAATTCCTTCACGCGCTCCGGATCCTCAGCTTCCCCGGCCTCTTCCGCTTCTGCTGCCAGTTCATTCATTTCGGCAAGCTGTGCATCCAGCAGGTCCATATCGCAGGTTGTCTGCTTCATCTCTTCCAATGTCAGATTGGCATGATCCACATCCCGGTAACGGGAGGTTGTCTGATAAACATAAAGCGTGTACGGTGAAGCATCATCCGTGTAGGTTCCGATCAGGGTAAGCCCGATCTCTTCGGCGTTGCCGAGGTCAATACGGGAAAAGATGTATCGTCCTCCCAGCCGCTTAAACTGATCCACATCAAGATACAAGTCATGGTCGGTCACTTCATAGGTACGGGAACTGTTAATAATGGAAAGATCCGTACCGGAATAAAGATAGGCACGAGCTCCCCATTCATCAAAATACAGCCGGCTTTCCTCCACGCGGTCAAGGGCCGGTGCGATCATTTTCCGGAATTCTTCTTTATAATCCTGCGAATAAAAGCCAAGATAACCATCGAGAGTGGCAATATCATTGTATTCCAGAATGGCCGGATAAAAGCCGTATGCCACGGACCACTGCCCACAGTAGCCGATATCCTCCTTCGCCTTTTCAAAAAGATCCGTAGAATAAAACTCACGGTAGGTCAGATCATTTGCTTTCTGTCCCTTCACCATTTCATAGACCTTGCTGAAACAGGTATGATAAAGGTCATTATAGCGGGTATTGCCTCCCAGAATCACAAGCACTGCCGCAAGCGCCAGAAGGTTTGCCACCGCACGAAGACTCTTTTTCTCCTTCTCATACAGCCGCTTCAATACCAGAAAGAATGCGGCATACCACACGAAAGGATTAAAGAAAATCGTCCGGTTAAACTGCCATCCGGTAAGCGGCGGGCAAAGGAACTCAACCACGTTCCTCACCGGTTCCAGATAATAAATGCCATAGATCAGGCTGTTAAAAACAAGAATGAGCATGAGGAGATTATACCAATCATGGAAAATACCCCTTGCATTTTTCTTCACCAGATAAGAAATATTCAGATAGAAAAAGTAAATGGCACATACCGGAAGCACCACATACATGTGGACACTCTCTGCATGGAACATGCCCTTTACAAAGGAATCCCCGATGGTGGCAAGTGCTTCAGAGATTGTATAATTTCCTGCCACAATCGTTGACCGGATCGTCACCTCGTCATCGAACAGCATCATGTAAAACAGCCGGTATTCACACACGATGTAACCCACCGATAACACAACAATCGCAAGCAGCATTCTTCCCGGAAATTTCCGGTCCCTAATCCATAAGATCAGAAACGCAAGCGCCATATACGCCAGAATGAACAGTCCGAAATAGGAAAAATAAGACAGCACCGGATAGAAAAATAATGCCACATACAATCCCAAAGACGGCTTCCGCATGATTTTTACAAGCAAAAACAACAGCAGTGGAATAGACGCAAAAGGAATTCCAAATGCCGGAAAGACATTCAGGATTCCATAGGCAAAGCCGCATAACCACACAATGGCCTGCTGACTTTTATATTTTTCACCGAGGAGTTCCCTGCCAAGCAGAACCGAGCCTGCAATGGCAATCAGAATTTTCAGGAAATATGCTGCAATATATGCCGGGAACGCCGGTAACAGCATAAAAAGAATCGTATAAATATAAAACTCGGAGAACAGCGTATCACGACTGATTCCTCCAAGAAAATTCACATAAGCGCCATGACTGAAAAACGAATGGTCATTTTTCATCATTTGAAGCTGCGGGATAAACAGATCCAGATTGTCATGGACGGCTATGATACTGTCCTCTCCATACAGGAGGAACACCGCCATGGCAGCCAACAGGAAACCTCCAATCACCAACAGATACCAACGGGAAAGTACTTTCTTCATCTTCTAAAATCCTTTCTGTTTATCCTGCTTCAGGAACACAATTATTTATTTTCTGCGCTCATACGCCGTCCTTTTTCACAGACAAGCGTATAACGATATTCAAAGTCTCTGCGGTTCTTCATCGCCATATTCGACAGAATCAGTCCTGCAAAGAAAGACTGAATGGCAGCCAGTCCCACGAAACCGCAGACAATCAGAGTCGGGAACTTCAATACCAGCCCGGTCTTCACATATTCTGACAGAACCGGAATAAAAAATATAACGGCAAGGATTCCCAGAATCAGCGCAAGGATACTGAAAAACCCAAACGGCTTATAGTCACGGTAAAGCTTAAAGATGGTAAACAGAACCTTGAATCCGTCGGAATAGGTATTGAGCTTTGATTCGCTTCCCTCCGGACGGTCACGGTATTCTACAATCACGTTATCAATCTGCATATGATTATATACTGCGTGAATGGTCATTTCCGTTTCGATCTCAAAGCCCTTTGACAAAATCGGGAAGGTTTTCACGAAGCCATAGCTGAACGCACGGTATCCGGTCATAATGTCCTTGATCTTACAGCCAAACAGGCGGTTGATGCTCGCTCTTACCAACGTATTCCCCATATTGTGAAAGGGACGTTTATTCTCTTCAAAATAAGTGGAAGAAAGACGGTCACCGACAACCATATCGGAATTGTACTTTAATACCTTGTCCGCCATCTCCCTTGCAAACTCCATGGGATAGGTATCGTCACCGTCCACCATAATATAGCACTCGGCATCAATTTCACGGAACATTCTGCGGATCACATTTCCCTTGCCCTGCATATATTCGTGGCGTACCACGGCGCCTGCTTTCGCTGCAAGCTCTGCCGTCCTGTCTGTGGAATTATTATCATATACATAAATCACTGCTTCCGGCAGTTCCCGTCTTGCATCGCTCACTACCTTTTCAATGGTCTTTTCTTCGTTATAACATGGAATTAAAACAGCTATTTTGTCCATTCTGGAACCTCGCTTTACTCTATATCTAAGACTCACATTGCTATGCTTCTTACATCATACCATATTTTTCTATATCATGTGAACATTTTTTACGAAGTACGGCACTCCATCTCCTTTATTTCTTTACTTGTCATGGTTCCCCGTTTGGGCTATACTAAACAAAGATCTTTTTGCAGGATCCTGAACATTTGGTATGGAGGAATTACAATGCTTCGTTTTATTATTACAGCACTGTTTGTTACTTTGTTTTTAATTTGCAGCATTCCGTTATTTTTCATTGAATGGATCATTGGGAAATTCAATATGGATATCAAGAACCGCAGTTCCCTTGCGATCGTGAACTGGGCGTTCCGCGTGGTTCTGTTTATTTCCGGTGTAAAAATCACCGTAATCGGAGAAGAAAATGTTCCCAAAGATCAGGCCGTGCTTTATATCGGAAACCACAGAAGCTTTTATGATATCATTGCGACCTACGTGCGTGTACCGCGTCCTACCGGATATATCGCAAAAAAGGAACTTCTGAAAGTTCCTCTTTTAAGTATCTGGATGAAATATCTGCATTGTCTCTTTCTTGACCGCGAAGATATCAAGCAGGGATTGCAGACCATTCTTACCGCTATTGACAAAATCAAATCCGGAATTTCAATTTTCGTCTTTCCGGAAGGCACCCGTAACAAGGTGGAAGGAACCTTTCTTCCCTTCCATGAGGGCTGCTTCAAAATTGCAACAAAGACCGGCTGTCCGATCGTTCCGGTAACCTTATACAACACCTCTGCCATCTTCGAGGATCACCTTCCGAAGATTAAAAGCGCGAATATCGTGATTCACTACGGAACACCGTTTTATGCGAAGGATCTTTCCAAAGAGGATCAGAAGAGGCTTGGTGCTTACACACAGGAGATCATTGCTTCTACCTATGCTTCCATAAGAGAGCAGTATCCCCTGTAGGGCTTCACTCATCCTCCACCGGCATAATACAGATTTTCTCTCCGGGCACAACGAAGAACACCGGATATCCCAGTACCTCATGCACGTACCGGTCGGATTCCTGCTCTTCGTTTTGCAGCCGGTTACCATATTTAACATAACCGGTTTTACCATCATAATAAATGTCTGCGTTCCTGCAGCCTGTCAGTTTTTCCGGATCACAGTAAAGAATGAGCTTTTCCTCTCCCTGTGCCTGAACCTCAAACACATAGCCACTCGGATCCGAAAGCACTTTTACCTCACAGACAGGCACATCCCTTTCCCGATCTTCCGCTACGGTTTTATTCTCCATTACAATCGCGCTGATTCCCTGTCTCACCTGCTCTTCATTTCCAAGAACATAAATTCCGTCTGCAACCGGTTCTCCCATTTTCAGCAGTTCCGTTTTCTGGTCTGTATTCATAAGATCCAGCATTTTAAGTATATTCCCAGTCATTTCATCCGGGAAAACGTTTTCATAATCTTCTTCCACAGAATCCCTGTCTACCGTATGCTTCACCTCGTACGAAGTGTCTATACATATCAGGACCATAATCAGTATAGCCACCCCAAATTCTATTAACAATAATCTAAATTGTGGCATAAGCTCTTTGATGTCGCAAATTATCGACTTTATACCCCTGGAAAACCAAGCACGAACCCCGGCACGATTGATTTTAATTCTTACTAATCTCCGATAGCCGGTCTCCAGTTCCATCCTGACCATCCGATAAGCATCATATGCCCCTTGCTTCTTTGGAATTTCATTCACAGAACAATTATAATTCTCAATGGTCTGTATCTGATCAATAAGAAAACGATACAGTCTGCGTCCCATCACATGCCCTCTCAGACAGTTTGCCAGTTCATACAGAAATTCTCCCTGCCGGACAGCCCACTGATATTCCTCCTTCCCGAAAAACTCCTGCCATTGCAGGAATTGCAGCTTTTTCGGCTCACAAAGCGTATTGAGTTGTTCTATCGCAGCCTTTAACTGTCCCTGTCGCTCTTCCTGCTGTTCCTTTTTCGCTGTCTCGGTCAGTTCCTCTAAGTTTCCAAACAGATCCTCCTCCGGCTGCTTCGTTTCACCCTTCCGATTTTCGCTTTTCCTACGTACTTCCGCGTTTTTTTCCTGTGGCTTCTGTTCTTGTTGCTGTGGCTTTTGCTCCTCGCGCTGTGGCTTCTGTTCCTCATGCAATGGCTGATCTTCATCTGCTCTCTGCATGGCAATCGTATAAGCATCGTGGATCTCTTTCCACTTCTCCGGATGTTCTTCCGGATGATATTTACGGATCAGTCCTGCATAGGCCTTCCGGATGACCTTTTTATCTTTGGTAGGAGAAATTCCTAATATCTGATATATGTCCATATTGTCTACCTACTTATTATCCCATTCCTGGAACAGATCTTCCATCTCCTGCTGTTCCTCATCCTCTTGATACCACTCACCGGATTCCAGAGACTCCTCATCCCAGTTGATGTAATTCTCCATCATCTTTTCCGTTGCTGCCAGAAAGACCATCAGATATTTTCTGGCTTTTATGGCATGATCCGGATCATCACGCAGTACATGGATAAAGTACGCCCTCCTGTTTTCAATTTCCTTCCTCATACCGGAATTGCATTGCATGAAAAGCCGCTCTGCCCAGGCAAGAACGTATTTATTTTCTTCCTGCTCCAGCGGACTGAGCTTCAGTTTTTCATATTCCTTCAGCTTTGCCTCAATTTGTTCCTGAGTCATTCCCAGATCCTTATTAACAATGACAAGCTGCTTTTTCTCCTTTGTAGCAGGAACAAAAACGTCTACTTCCAAAACGCCGTTAATATCATAGGTATAGGTCATCTCACAATACACTTCGCCTCGTGGCCGTTCCGGAATCTCAAAAGAGAGTTTTCCGAGCCGGATATTATCTTCTACATGCATTCCTTCTCCCTGATACACCTCAAAGCAAAGTTCGGACTGATTATCATAAGCTGTACAATATATGTGTGTTCTACTGCAGGGAAGTGCACTGTTCCTCGGAATGATAACGCTCATCCGATCCCTTCCCGGCTCATTATAGTTAACAATACCTGTTCCAAGGGAAAACGGACAGATATCCGTAAGCAGCATATCCTTAATTTCCTCATCCCGCTCTTTGATCCCTGCACATACACCCGCACCTAATGCTATCATATGATCCGGATTCAATGTCTGCAGATCCTTCCGCATAAAAAGATGCTGCAAATACTGTCGGACAACCGGCATTTTACAGGATCCTCCCACCAGAACTATCTGGTTTAAATCCTCCACGTTGATCTCTGCATCCATAAGTGCCTGCCTTACCGGCCTGCCCATTCGTTCAAACAGTTCTGCTGCTGCCTCTACAAGTTCCTTTCTGGTAATTTCCAGTTTCCGGTCAATCTGTTCACACCAGACCACCATTTCTGCCGATGTCTTTTCTGTCAGCTCTTTTTTACATTTTTCTGCGCTGCTTCGCAGAATCGCCCTTGTCTGTGCCGTCAGATTCTTTGGATCAATCTCACAATGCCTTAGAAAATACTTCACAATCGCATCGTCAAAATCCTGACCGCCAAGCTGGTTATCTCCACTTACCGCCAGAATTTCGATCACGTTATCAAAGCACTCTACCACTGAAACATCCAACGTTCCTCCACCAAAATCAAACACCAGAATCGTTGCGTCTTCTTCCTGCTTTCTGTTCTGGCATGCCAGCGCTGCCGCCGACGGCTCGTTGATAATCCGTTCTACTTTAAGCCCGGCCAGAAGTCCGGCCCGCTTCGTCGCATTCCGACCCATATCATTAAAATAAGCAGGGACACTGATAATAGCTTCCTCTACCGGCTCTCTCAGATACCTTTCCGCATCTTCCTTCAATTTCTTAAGAACAAAGGAAGAGAGCTCTTCCGGCCGGTATTCCTTCTTTCCAAGCTGATATTTTTTGGCTGTTCCCATATAGCGTTTAAAAACACTTGCCGTATCCTCCGGATAGGATGCCAGCCGCTCCTTCGCTGTTTTTCCTACATAAATGGTTCCGTCTTCCTCAATACTCACTACACTTGGTGTCAGATATTCTCCAAATGCATTAGGGATCAGTCTGCTTTCCCCATCCTGCCATACGGCTACAAGACTGTTCGTTGTTCCAAGATCAATACCTATGATTTTTCCCATAGTTCCCCTCCTGCGCTTTCTTACCTCTTATCATACATGAATCCTGGCATTACTCAATACCCTGGGACTGCCATTGACAAAATCAGACATATTTTAAGACAAAATTGACTCAAAAATGATTCTCTGGATCATTTTCTCATATGCATGACAATCGAGTAGGAGGCGGTGATTAACCGCCGTCCTCTCACACCACCGTGCGTACCG
>CAVHRK010000039.1:0-46130 GCA_963638365.1 Anaerobutyricum sp.
CGTGTTCGGGACTTTCACCCGTTAGAGCGCGCCCATGGCGCGCAAACACAAAAAGACCATGGCGCAAGCGGTGCATCTACACCTGCTCACGCCACGGCCTTCTGTTGTAATTTCCTTTTATCAAATGTTTCAAACTATTAGGGAGATTTTATATTTATTCTTTCCCATATTACAACTCTTTAATCACTTTTACCAATTTTACTGGTTCGTCATCTGTTTTCCAAGGGTAACCTGTACATCCTTGGATTGATAACCTGTCGGGCTTCCCTGCATAATGGTCAGGGTTACGGTATCACCAGCCTGATAGTAGTTCATCTCTTCCTTTAATTCTTCCATGGTTTCTACGGTCTGACCATTGATTGCGGTAATAATATCGCCACGGACAAGTCCGGCTGCAGCTGCTCCTGAGTTATCGGTTACAGAAGAAATATAAACACCCATCGGAATACCATAAACCTCGGAATACTGGGATTCCACGTTCACACCGGTAATACCGAGAACACCCTTATTGGATTCATCTACTTTCAGTCTTGTTTCTTTCTGCATCAGTTCTTCAATAATCGGCTTTGCATCGGAAATCGGGATTGCATAGCCCATACCTTCTACCGTGCTGCCACCGATCTTATTGGAGTTAATACCAATTACTTCACCCCTTGTATTTAGTAAGGCACCACCGGAGTTACCGGGGTTAATTGCTGCATCGGTCTGGATAAAGGTATTAATCTGGGTATCTCCTGTCTGATCCTGCTGTGAAGTAACGGCAATCGGACGATTCAGCGCACTGACAACACCGGTTGTTACGGACTGACCATAACCCAATGCGTTACCAATGGCGATCACGGGCTCACCTACTGTCAGATCATCAGAGCTTCCTAATGTTGCAATCGAAATCTGATTCAGGGTATCCTGTTTGATGTCGGATAACTGAACAGCCAGCACCGCCAGATCCTTATCGGCATCGGTACCTTTAATCTGTGCTTCTACCTGTTCCTCATCGACAAACTGTACGGACAAAGTATCGGCAGATTCTACGACATGATAGTTCGTAACAATTAAGAGTTCACTGTCATTTTGACCAACAATAATACCGGATCCGGAACTTACGGCTTCACTGCTGTATTCCTGTCCGAAAAATGTTCCACGCTGTACATAAGTGTTGCTGACCGATACAACGGACGGCATCACTGCTTTTACCACCTGGGTGACATCCGTAACAACTGCCTCTGTCTGTGTCTGCGGTGTCAGACTATCCAAGGTCTGTTTAATACTGCCGGAAGATGCCTCTGCCACATCAGAACTGCTGTCCGGAAGCACTGCATCGGATGCTGCATCTTCTGTACCGGAAGCCTCTGCCACAGTACTATCCTGTGAGGAATTTCCCATCATTGCGGAAAAAGCACTCTTGGCGCGGTTAATTCCACTATGTGCCGCATCCACTGCCTGAAAACCGATTCCTGCAAAAACACCAAATACCAGTCCGCAGCATAAGCCAGCTAAAATTTTTTTACCAAATCCACCTGACGGCTTTTTCTGTTTTACGGGTGTTGCCTGCTGATGATTCATCTGCGACTGCTGAAAGTTTGTCGAAGATGTCTGGTAATAATTTTGCCCCTCATTTGTATATCTATTCTCATCCATAATAACTGCCTCCTTTAAAAACCTTTCCTTAAAAACCTTTCCTTAAAAGCCTTTCCTTTCTTCTATGATTCACAGTATAGGAAACAAATGTGTTGAAATTGTGTCTTAAATATGATCCTTTTGTGTCATTTTAAAAAATCCGCATCCTCTTTCGAAGATGCGGAACTGTCTATTTTGTTTACCTAACATTTATACAAACCCGTTTCTGCTTCGCGGGATCCCTGCTTTCTTCTCTTTATATGGTCTTCTACTCTACAGTTACAGACTTTGCAAGGTTACGGGGCTTATCGACGTCGAGTCCCTTACCAACGGATACATAATAAGCAAACATCTGGAACGGAATAATGGCTAATGAGTTCGTAAAGTACTTGTTGGTCTGCGGAATATAAAGTACATAATCGGCAGTATCCTCAATATCATCATGTCCGGTCGTTGTGAGGGCTAATACAAATGCACCTCTGGATTTTACTTCACGGATGTTGCTGATCGTCTTCTTATATAAATCCTCCTGTGTCAGGGATGCCATAACCAGTGTTCCATCCTCAATTAAGGAAATCGGGCCATGCTTTAATTCCCCTGCCGCATAGGCTTCCGAATGCATATAGGTAATTTCCTTGAGCTTCAAAGAGCCCTCCATGGATAAGGTATAATCCAGACCTCTTCCGATAAAGAAAACGCTCTTGGCAGCTACATAACGGTTTGCGAACCGCTGGATCTTGGTCTTATTACCGAGAAGCAGTTCAATCTGCTCGGGCAGACGGCGAAGATCAAACACAAGCTGCTGATACTCTTCCTCGGAAATCGTTTGTCTTACTCTTGCAAACTTCATTGCCAGAAGATAAAGAGCAATTAACTGTGCGGAATATGCTTTTGTGGAAGCAACCGCAATTTCCGGTCCTGCCCAGGTATACATGACGCTGTCTGCTTCTCTTGCGATGGAAGATCCAACCACATTCACAATACCCAGTACCTTTGCGCCACGTGCCTTGGAATCCCGAAGTGCCTGCAAAGTATCTGCGGTTTCTCCGGACTGGCTGATGACAATCACCAGCGCACCCTCTTCAATAATCGGATTCCGATAACGGAACTCAGATGCCATATCCACTTCTACGGAAATCCGCGCCATGGATTCAATGATATATTTTGCTGTCATACCGGCATGATAAGCAGTACCGCATGCCACAATATGAATACGGGAAAGCTTCTTAATTTCTTCATCGGTCATATGAAGTTCTTCGATCTCCACATTGCCATCCTTCATATGCTTTTCAAAGGTCTCACGGACTGCTCTGGGCTGGTCATAGATCTCCTTTAACATAAAGTGCTCGTATCCGCCCTTGGCAACAGCCTCTGCATCCCAGTCCACATGGGAAGGAGTCTTCTGAATTTCTTCTTCATCTACGGTATAGAAATGAATCTCATTTTCCTTTAACGCAACAACTTCCTGATTGTCAATATAATAAACTTCTCTGGTGTATTTCAAAATTGCCGGTACATCCGATGCGATAAAGCTTCCTTCACTGCTGGTTCCCACGATCAGCGGACAATCCTTACGCACGGCAAAGATTTCCTCCGGATGATCTGCAAACAGAATGCCCAGTGCATAGGAACCTTCCACACGATGAAGCACCTTCGTTATTGCTTCTAACGGGTTTCCTTTATAATAGTAATCAATCAACTGCACCAGAACTTCGGTATCTGTATCCGATACGAATTCATAGCCATGATCTAAAAGACGCTTCTTTAACTGCTGATAGTTTTCGATAATTCCGTTATGTACGACAGCAATCGTACCGGCCTTGTTATCATGCGGATGTGCATTCACATCGGTCGGCTGTCCATGCGTTGCCCATCTGGTGTGTCCGATTCCGACAAAGCCCGGCATCGTTTCTCCGCCTCTGGTCATATTCTCAAGTACCTGCAGTCTGCCGGCTGCTTTCTGGATATTAATCTTCTTTCCATCAAAAACTGCCATACCGGTCGAATCATAACCACGGTATTCCAGCTTTGCAAGTCCCTCTAAAATAATGGGCGCTGCCTGATGCTTCCCAATATATCCAACAATTCCACACATATCCGATCCTCCAAAATCAACTTAAACTTCTATCTTTGTCTTTAAATTCTTATCACTGCTATTCTGTTACTTGCATTTTCCACCCAAGTGCATAGAGGCACTCTGATATATTTATACCATTTTTAGTCCCTACTGGCAACCCTCTTTCCTGTCTGCTGTATGAACAGTTACTCCCAATAACTCCGATTCATGCTGCACCACTTTACAAACCATGCAGGAAACTTCTGATAACGCTTTCCAAGGAAATAGCCGATGTATTTGCAGCCACTCTGCCAGATCAGCTTCACGATCAGCCATGGCTTGTGGATCTTCAACAGATACCGGCAGGTCTGTAAAACCAGTTTTTTTCCTTCGGATTCTACCTTGATCCCACTGAATTCCTCCGGGAACTGTGCATGCGATACGCCCAGATCAAAATTCCGGTGAAACTGCTCCCTTCCGCTGTAATTGTGGGAATGAATCACTTCTGCCTTTGCCGAATAGGAAATTGCATATCCGGCATCAATCAGATGCCTTGCATAGATCATATCTTCATTAAAAATCGTATGATCCGTAAATCCTCCCAATGCATCAAAATAGCTTCTCCGGTAGGCTGCACATACATTGGAAGCAAAAAAGGTCTTAATCCCAAGCTCCGGCAGATCCTTTGCCGTTTTAATCCTTGCCTTCTCCGGATAATTAAAGCTCCGCGTATACCTCTCGATGATCCCGCAATCCGGTTCCGGAAGCTGTCTTGCATAGGAAACCCCAATGCTTTCTGCCGCAAAGGGCTTTAAAAGCTCCTCCATCATGGCATTCCCCGCCGGGATTGCATCATCGGTCATACAGACAAAAAACGGCGCATCACTTAGTGATACTCCATAATTCCGCGTTGCCCCATGATTAAACTCTGCCTTTTTAATATGATGCAGTTCCAGCAGCGGACTCCGTGCCAGAAACGCTTCTTCCGAACTGAATTTCAAAAATTCCTCCCGTTCTGTGTTAATCAGAATAATCTTCCGGGGAAGCAGGGTCTGTGACAGCAGCACATCGATCAGCTTATTCAGTTTTTCATCCGGCCGGTACACCGGAATGATCACATCGTAGTTAAGCATCGTTTCCGTTCTCTCTACTATAAACGAAAAGGGCCTTTCACAAAGACCCTTTTCTATCTGTTTCTGTTTTCTTTGTTTTATCAATTATCAGCTCTGCATATACAAAACAGTCTTTATTTATTTCACATAACCATCTGTATCTGCTGCAATCTTCGCACTATATTCCTTAACGGCAGAAGAAGGTTCGTAATCCTTCTCATCAAACAGGAATTCATGTAGCCAGACAACATTGGATTCCAGACTTTCGGGAACCACGCAGCTACCCTTCTTACCAATGTTACCGGTTGTCAACATATCGGAGGTCGGGAATCCACCCTCATCCACGATATTGTATTTACTGATATTACCAAGCAGTGACACAATTTCTGTAATATCAAGGGAGGTATACACCTTATCAAATACAGAGTTGGCGATCTTCTCAAGCTGTGCTGGAGATGCCTTCTTTGCTTCATCTGCAACTGCCTTTAATACACGACGCTGTCTTGCGGTACGCTCGAAGTCGTTACCGACATAACGGATACGGCAGTAAGCCGTTGCCTGCAGACCGTTTAACTTCTGGTATCCGGCCTGTGTTACCGGTGTGTAACTTCCTTCTGCTGCAGTATAGGTCTTACCATCCTTCGTTGTACCAACAATACTGATCTGATAGTTATTCAGATGGGAAATTTCTGCTTCCTTGACATCAATGTAAACACCGCCTAATGCATCAATCGTCTCCGTCAGACCGCTGAATCCGACTGTTACGAAATCGGTGATATTCATATCCAGGTTCATGTTCAGCATATTGATAGCCTGCATTGGTCCACCCTTTGCATAAGCCGCATTACATTTATTATAGGTATCATTACTTAAGTTCAGGTAGGTATCACGGTAAACGCTGACCAACTTACAATCGCCGGTATCCAGATTAATGGAGGCAATCATAATGGTATCGCTTCGGGTATTCTTGGTCAGGGCTCCCTCTGTGGAGTCTACACCGAATAACGCAATGTTTCGATAGCCCTGCAGTACCGAGCCTTCCTGTTCCTGCAGCTTCTCAACCTCCGGATTGATGACAATGTCTTCCTCCGGCAGATCCACCTTACCAACCTTCTCGGTCTTTAAAACGGTCCATAATACCCCAATCATGAGTAACAGAACCAGAATTTCTACGACAAACAAAATGATTTTGGTCGTTTTCTTCTTTTTCTTCTTATTGTTTTTACCATTCGAGGATTTCTTCGAAGGGGCGCTCTTTCTTCCCTTGGAAGAACGGCTGTCTTCATAATAATCGTCCTCGTAATAATCATCCTCATAGTAATCGTCTCTGCGGGATGACGTTCTTTTCTGTGAAGAGCTGCGTGCAGCCTGACTGTGCTGTGCCGGTCTTTTCTGCGCAGGTCTTCCCTGTGAAGGTCTGCCTTGTGATGATCTTCCCTGTGAAGGTCTTTGATTATTTGTGGTCATACCTTTTCTCCCTTTCAAATACCATATCTGGGTTTTCTCTTTCGTTGTCCCCATAATCTAGCATTTTACCATATTAATGTTTCCACTTCAACCCGATTCATACAAACTTAAGAACTACTACACCTTTAATAAGCATTCTTATTCACAAAACCTTTAAAAATTGTCATAAACAGAATCTTGATATCGAGGGCAAGACTCCAGTTTTCAATATAAAACAGATCATATTCGATACGTTTCCGGATCGATGTGTCGCCACGATATCCATTGACCTGTGCCCATCCGGTCAGTCCCGGACGCACCTGATGTTTAATCATATATCGTGGAATTTCTTCCTTATATTTATCTACCCACTGTGGGCGCTCCGGCCGCGGGCCGACCAACGACATTTCTCCCATCAGAATGTTAAAAAGCTGTGGCAGTTCATCGAGACTGGTCTTACGCATAAACTTACCGACCTTCGTAACACGCGGATCGTTCTTGACCGTCCATGCATTTTCCTCTGCGGACTGCTTCTGCACCTCCATTGTGCGGAATTTATACATCTTAAATACCTTATTATGAAGTCCCACACGCTCCTGTTTGAAGATCACCGGGCCTTCACTGGTTGCTTTTACTAAAATCGCACAGACCAGCATCACCGGGGAAGCAATGATAATTCCGAAGCAGGCGCCCAGAATATCCATGATTCTCTTTAATATACTATTCACGGCATTCGTTAATGGTACATAACGGATATTGATCACCGGAAGTCCCATCAGATCTTCCGTGTAAGGATGACTTGGCACCAGAGAATTATAATCCGGAATAAACTTCGTATGCACACCGGACTTCTCACACAGGTCCACAATGGATTCCAACTGCTCATAATCCTTCAATGCAAGCGTAATCGCAATTTCATCCAGCTTGTTCTCCGGAAGAATATACTTGATATTCTCTATTCTTCCCACAACCTTGACTCCCTTATACACAGTTCCACTCGGCATTGTGTCATCGAGAATCCCGCGAATCACATAGCCCCACTGGGGATTTGCAATAATTCTGGTAATATATTCCTCTGCCGCACTGGAATAACCAACCAGCAGAATGTACTTGAGGTTATAACCTTTTCTGCGGAAAAAGTACAAAATGTTCCGGATCATCGTCCGGCAGAGCGTCATCAGAATAATATTGATGATATAAAAGGCTCCCAGCACGAATCGGGAAATATCAAGCTGATTGATCATATACAGTAAGGTCATAAACAGAATGAGGCCTACCGTATTTGCTTTAACAATTGCGAAGAGCTCGTATTTACGCCTCGTCGCACGCTTTGGTGCATATAAATTAAAGAAATAATACAACACCAGATAAAGCGGAACCAGAATATACAGCGCACGGAAGTACGTGTACATATCCAGTACACCGACATTCGGATCCGTCTCTGCAAAGCCGGTAGCAAACTTCAGATACCATGCCATGAGATAGGAGATTGCCGTCACAACCGCATCAATCAACACATGCATTCGATTCAATAATTTCTGATTGTCCTTAATCATTGCACAACCCTTTCTACCACCACAGGCGGCGGAACATATTCGCCCATAACTGTAGTTGTATTGCCACATAATTTCCAAGATGTTTCATGGAAAATCTTACCTTATGTTCTCTTCCTTTCTTAGAAAAAGAAAGCTGGAAACCTCTTCCAAGGCCTTTGATATAATCTGCTCCCAGTCCTTTTTTCAGGAAAAACAAAATCTTCACAAGATATCCCAGAAGTAGGAACGGCAGATTTAATAACACCTGTAATATTGGCATATTTTTATAAATCAGATAGATACTGTTCCGGGAGGATAAATCGACCTTAAATTTATTATACCTTGATCCGGAAGATCCACTCCCTGCATGAAGAACCACAGAAGCCGGTGCATAATAATTGCGATATCCATAGATATTCGCTCGATACCCCACATCAATATCTTCCAGATAGGCAAAATGATTCTCGTCAAAGTCTCCGATTTTCTCAAAAACAGTTTTCCGGTAAAGAGCCGCCCCGGCACAGGCAGAAAAAACAGATGTCTCCTTTGAAAACTCCTCGGTCTTCCGGTCCTTTCCGCGTGCAAATGCCCATCCCAATGCACAATAAAAATCTCCGGCACTGTCAATCAGCTCCGGATTCTTCATCTGCACCATTTTCGCAGCTACAGAAAACGCTTTCGGATGACGTTCCATTGCGTGCTCCAGCTCTGCAATCGTATCTTCCAAAACAACAGTATCATTATTTAATAAAAAAACATATTCTGTTCCGGCCTCACGAATTCCGGCGTTAACTGCTACACTAAAGCCCCGGTTTTCAGGAAGTGCAATCAGTTTCACTGTCGGGAACGCCTCTTTCACCATGGCCGCACTTTCATCGGCAGAACCGTTATCTACAACAATTATGGCAGGAACCACACTTCCTTTCAAAAGGGAAGTAAGGCAGTCCCGCAGATAGTTCCGTCCATTATAATTGGGAATTACCACTGTCGTTTTCATGCTTCTGTCCTATCTTTGATCAATTCGCTGCACCATTTCCGGATCCCAGACGATTCGTTTTCCTCTTCTGCGAAGTTCTTCACAAAATCTCAGGCTCAATTTCTGATCATACGCACCCGTTTTAAGGATGTCCTGTTCCTGTCTGGTGAATTCTGCCAGTATCTCTTGCGCCTCTTTTGTACAGACCATGCAGCGAATGTCCACTGCATAGGCCTCCTGCTGGCAGGACGCCCGGTGCATATAACCACTATATTCTTTATGGAGTCCCAGATATAAGAGCTCCTTATTTTCATCATAAATACCGCCTACTACGCGGTTATGCCGGTCAATGAGCTTTCCTCCCACCACGGCTACATCCGGCCGGTTGCTTAACAGATCCGGATGATAATTCACACGAAAGAATCCCAGATGACAGGTATGGACCACATCGGCCTGATACTCCCGTGCCTTTAAAAAATCCTCTACTGCCCGTTTCCCGGCTTCGTAAGCATAGCGCTTACTTTCCGGATTCTCTGACGTAGAGCCTTCGTAACATCTCCAGTGATACAGTACCTTCGGAATATGGGCAATCGGCAGTTCTGCCTTTCTGGCTGCACGCCTGTCCTCTCCCATCATCAGGTCTACGGCCCGCAGGATGATATCATGATCCTGTGCCCCATCGACACTGCTGCGGAATCCCAACTCCTGCATCAATTCTGTCTGCATAACAAGCAGATGGCAAATATAATTATTTGATAATATTAAATCCAGATTAAACTCTGGTTTCCGGTTAACTTCATAAAATGAAGTTCCATCGCTGTTACATTTATCCTCATCGGAATATAACATGCGTAATTCCATATTTTTCTTCCGATATGTTTCGATCACAGATGCACATTCAAACAGAGCATCCCCTGTCAGTATATCATCGTGGTCAAGCAATGCAACATATTCTCCGGTTGCCGCTTTCAATGCTTCATTCGTGTTTCCGGATATCCCCAGATTCTCTTTCAGTTTGTGATAGTGGATACGTGCATCGGTATATTCCTTTACAACCTCCGATACCCGGTCCGTTTTACTGGCATCTGCAAGAATCAGTTCCCAGTTTCCATAGGTCTGTGCAAGAGCCGAGTCGATCATGGCCCGGAGGAACTCTTCCCTTGTTTCAAAGGTCGGAACCAGAATACTGAATCTGGTTGAAAACTCAGAGGCCTTGCCGGCCTGTTCTTTTAAAACAGCATCCGGCAAGGGCTCGTAATGATAGTCATCCTTTATTTCAGAAGAAGCACGTTCCCTCGCCGCATAATACGCCTTGCGAAGTCCATTCTTCTTCAGATAATATATGGTTTTCTTCAAATTACTGAGTTTTAATAATTTTGCCATAATTTTGACTTACAGAACGGCCTTAAGATCCTCTGTCAGCTTATTCAGCTTCTCTTCTGCATCCTGAAGGCTGGTTCCCTTTACTCCCATATAGAACTTGATCTTCGGTTCTGTTCCGGAAGGACGTGCACAGCACCAGGAATCATTCGTAAGATCAAAGTAAAGTACGTTGGACTTCGGAAGTCCGGTAGGTCTGGTTGCTCCGGTAGCAAGGTCTGTGATCACATCCTTGTCGTAGTCACGAAGCTCTTTTACCTGTAATTCTCCAAAGTTCTTCGGCGGGTTGTTTCTTAATTTGTCCATCATCTCTGCGATCTGCTTGGATCCGTCGATACCCTTTAAGGTGATGGCATACTGTGTTTCCTTATAATATCCGTATTCTTCATAGATCTTCAGCATCTGATCCCATACGGTAATGCCATTCTTCTTGCACCATGCAGCCACTTCACACAGACACATTACAGCAACAACAGCATCCTTATCTCTTGCATGAGTACCTGCAAGACAGCCATAGCTTTCTTCCAGACCGAATACATAATTGTTGGAGTTGCTCTGTTCAAAGAACTTAATCTGCTCACCGATATACTTGAATCCGGTCAGTACTTCCACGAAACGTACGCCATAAGCTTCTGCAATGGCACGTGCCATATTCGTGGTAACAATGGTCGTAACCAGTGCCGGATTAACAGGCATGGTCTTTGTTGCGGTACGCTCTCTTAAAATATATTCTGCAATCAGCATTCCGGACATATTTCCGGTAAACGGTACATATTCGCCGGTCTTCGTATCCAGTGCATAAATACCAAGACGGTCTGCATCCGGGTCGGTTGCCAGTACGATATCTGCATTCTTTTCCTTAGCAAGCTTTAATGCAAGGGTAAATGCCTTCGGATCTTCCGGGTTCGGATATTCCAGCGTGGTGAAATCAGGATCAGGAAGCTCCTGCTCCGGTACCACATATACATGCTTGAAGCCAAGCTCGGAAAGAATACGGCGGACCGGTACGTTTCCCGTTCCATGGAACGGAGAATATACGATACGGATATCATCTGCAACTTCCTTAATAATATCCAGGTGAATAATCTGCTTCTTTAACTCTGCCATGTAAGCATCGTCAATTTCCTTACCGATTACAACATAAAGTCCCTGGTCCATTGCATCCTTCTTGTCCATGGTCTTTACGGAATGATAATCGGTTACGGCCTTTACTTCTGCAATAATTTCTTTATCTTTAGGAGCGGTTACCTGTGCGCCATCTTCCCAGTAAGCCTTGTATCCGTTATATTCCGGGGGATTGTGGCTTGCGGTAATAACAATACCGGAAATACAATGTAAGGTACGGAGTGCAAAGGAAAGTTCGGGAGTCGGGCGGAGTGCATCAAACACATAAGCCTTGATTCCGTTTGCAGCAAGACAAAGTGCTGCTTCATCTGCAAATTCCGGTGACATTCTTCTGGAGTCGTATGCGATTGCAACGCCTCTGTCCTTGCCGCCCTGCTTGATAATGTAGTTTGCAAGTCCCTGTGTTGCCTTACGAACGGTATAAATGTTCATACGGTTTGTTCCTGCTCCGATCACACCACGAAGTCCACCGGTACCAAATTCCAGATCTTTATAGAAACGGTCTTCGATTTCCTTCTCATCTCCTGAAATCGCCTGCAATTCTGCCTTTGTCTTCTCGTCAAAATAAGAATCCTTTAACCAGAAATCATATTGCTCTTTGTAGCTCATAACTGCTCCTCCTGTTTACGATATTTTGAGCATCTTCCTGCCGTTTCAACCGGCATTCAGACTACCAGAGATATTTTACCACAATATCCCTATATTTTCAAAGCAAAGTCGCTCCGATCCAGAGAAAAATTCGGATTGTAATACGGGTCGCCCTTTGCAAGAACCTCTTTCCACTTCGTCCGGAAGTGCTCGGACTCCTTATTATAGCGCTCTGCCTTTTCTCCCTCATCATCCAGTCCTCTGGAAATGGACTCGAAATGATACAGCTCCGCAAACGGTGTAAAGACATTTAAGTAGCCCTTTTCCCGCAGCTTCAGACAGAAATCCACATCGTTTAAGGAAATGGCAAAGTCCTCCGAAAGACCTCCCACCTCGTCATAAAGGCTCTTTTTCACCAAAAGACAGGCTCCCGTCACCGCCGATACATTCTGTGCATAGCAAAGTCTTCCCATATAACCGAGGTTATCCCGGTGCTGGCCGTAATGGCTGTGTCCCGCCGTCCGGTGTGCCCCAAGTCCCAGCACCACGCCTGCATGCTGGATCGTTTTGTTGGCGTAATAGAGCTTCGCTCCCACGGCCGCCACATCCTGACGCTGCGCATACATCAGAAGCTCCTCCATCCAGTTCACCGTAATCACCTGCGTATCATTATTTAATAACAGGATATATTCTCCGGTTGCAAAGGAAACACCATAGTTATTCACCTTCGAATAGTTGAAGGTCTCTCCCTCTTTGGGTGTATAGGTAACGACACGTATTTTCCGGTCGTTTTCCGTCGCGCCGTTTTCATACGCAGCCTGTAATTCTTTATAATAAGCGAAAATTTCCGGTGTTGTGCTGTTGTTTTCCACTACAATAATTTCATAATTTTCATACGTGGACTTTTCGAGAATCGAATCAATGCACCGCTTCAGATCCGACTGATGATCCTTGTTGGCAATCACAATGCTGATCTTCGGCGTCCCGATAATCTCGTACCGGATCTTGAAAATCGTCTCAAACGCCCTTGTCGATGTAATCTGGAAATGTCTGAAACCGTGACGGCGCAGGTGGTCTGCCACCGCTCCTTTCGCTGCCTCCACAACATAGGGCTTGGCTTCCACGCCGGAGGCCACACTGCCCGGATGACACCGCCAGTAATAAAGAAGCTTCGGCACATGTACCACACATTTTGCCCGGTCGGTCAGCCGCAGGATCATATCATGGTCCTGACTGCCGTCAAACTGCGGCCGGAACAGTTCCGTACCATCCAGGAGTTCTCTCGCAAATACACTGAAATGACAGATGTAATTATTGGCACGCAGATTATCAATCGCATAGTCGGGCTTGAAATGCATGGTCAGCATCTTATTGATGTCCCCACTCTTGAAGGTTGTTTCATCGCAGTATATGTAATCCGCATTCTGCTCATTAATAGCTTTCACATATTCATACAAAGCACTCGGATGCAGAATATCATCATGGTCAAACAGTCCGATATACTCTCCGGTTGCCAGTTTCAGACACTCATTGGTGTTCCCCGCAATTCCTTCGTTTTTCAAAAGCTTGTGATACACGATGCGTCCATCCGCTTTGGCTTCATATTCCTTAACGACTTCTGCAACATAAGCGTGTGCATCGTCCGAGCCGTCTGCCAGACACAATTCCCAGTTTGAATAGGTCTGATTCATCACAGAATCAATCATTTCCCGCAGGAATTCCTCGGGCGTATTAAAAAGTGGCACCAGAATACTGATCTTCACTTTCCGTGCAAAGTCTGCATTCTGCTCTGCTTCCCGCCGTGCTTCATCCGGAAAGCTCTTCGTTCCGAACTGCTCCATGGCATGCTTTTCGCGTTCCTTATATTTGATCTTGGCAACAACTCCCTTGATTGAGCCGCAATTCTTCACTCTGGTCGCCTGACGGATGCACCAGTGCATGCACTTTCTGGCAGGTGCCGAGGCTTTCCAAACCGGGTTGCTCTTAATCCGGTTCAGTTTAAAGTTCAGATCATCCACCTTCGCTTCCAGATCTGCCACACGTCCGGCAAGATCCGCATTCCGCAGATGCTCTTCTTCATATGCCTTTTGATAGTCCATTTCTTCCTGACTCATAATTCCGGTCCTTTCTCCATTTCACTTTCTATCATTCCGTTTCATTTAAGACTTCTGTATTTCGTTTCTATTAAAATCAATCATTCCATTAATCACTTCTATTTGTCATTTCCATCTTTCTTTTTGATAATAATAACAAATTACTGAATTCAGTTGCTGACAATTACTTATAGAATTTCAATCGTCCAACTGCTCCAGTTGACAAGTTTCACCCTGGAACAGGCATCCTTCGCCAGCATGCCGAACTGATACTTTCCGGTCGGAACGGCTCCGGGCTTTAATTTCGCTGCATATCCGGTCAGATCCACGTTCACCTGATCCCTGAGGTTGGCTTTGATGTCCTCCCGGCATTTCTTCTCAATCGATATGCTGTAAATAGCAGGTTGGGACATTTCCTCTTCTCTTTCCGAAGAATTTCCCAACGTCCGCCGGCTTCCATCTATGATCCGGCGAAGCAGTAGTTCTTTTTTATAACATGCGTTATCCGATCCGATGACGAAGGAATATCCCTGAAAATAATACCCCTGATCTTCGCTGTCATTAATACTGTCATTACTATTATCGTTACGGTTATCTTTTTCCTTTTTGCTATAGTCCTTTTTATCTAAATTCTTGGCCTTTCTTTTCTCAGGAGAAACGCCATATTTCCATTTATAAATATCCATGGCACATTCCATACCAATCACCAGACATTCATCTTCTCTGGCTGCCAGCACTTCCTGCGTACATTCCTTCACCTTCGCCCACGGCATCGAGAGATCCACCTGATAACGGAACGCCGGTGTATACTCGGTTTCCAGCATATCGGTTGTCAGATAGGGATGATAAAACGGATCTTTCCCATATAAGTCCTGATGCTTCTCATACAGATAATCCTTCTCCCGCAGAAGCCGTAGCTGCTTTTCTTCGGATTCGCCATCCTTCCCTCTGCTCAAGGATTCATGATGGAACAGGAAGAGATCATTCCTTACCACATTATAATATCCCTCTTCATAAATTTTATAGCACAGATCCACATCATTAAATGCAACCGCAAGCGTTTCATCAAAGCCTCCAACCTTTTCGAAGATCGTCTTCTTTACAAGCAGGCACGCTCCGGTTACCCCCAGCATATCATGTACGCCACGGTTCTGTCCAAAATAATGATCCTCCGCGTCATGTGCAAACTGCAGCTTATGCGCCGGGCCCACCCGGAGATTCGTAATTCCGGCATGCTGGATGATGTCGGTATCCGGATATAAGAGCTTCGCCCCTACTGCTCCCGCATAGGGTAAAACAGCCTTTTCCATCAGAAGAGTAAGCCAGTCTTCATCCACAATTTCCATATCATCATTTAAGAACAGCAGATAATCTCCCTGTGCTTCCTTCGCTCCCCAGTTGCACATATAAGAGAAATTAAAGGGGAGCTCCTTATATAAATATCGAGTGTTATTTATATTTTCATTTCTATTTTGTTCAGGATCTTCTATTTGATTTTGTTCCTGATGTTGCTTCTGATTTTGCTTATTTTCTAAAGCGATCCCCAGTTCTTGTAACTTTTGCTCGATTCTTTTTTTGTTTTCTTTAGAGCTTCCGTTATCCACAATAATAAATTCTGTTTTAACTTTTGTCCCCAATCCGGATGTTTTATCCACAAAAGAATCGAGGCACCGGAACAAAACATCCGGATGATCCTTCGACGGAATAATAACGGAGACCATAGGAACCGGTATATCTGCTGTTACATTTTCATCTGATCCACACTTAACATTCTCCCTGCTGCAAATTTTCATCTGCTCCTTTATTTTTTCTGATAAATGCAGATTTTTCCAATGTTCGTAGCCGGAAACTTTTGTATGCATCAGCACCTGCGGAATATGAATCACTACGTGATCCGCCGTTTTCCAGCCTGTGAAAGCCCCGTTTTCCTTTAAGTAATCTGCAAGCAGTTCATACAGGATCTGATCCGGATCCTTTCCTTTCCGGTCTTCCTGCTTTCTTTGCTGCAAAAATTCCACCATTTTTGTAGTCGGCACAGCCACAAATGCTCCAAAATAAAAGCAGGAAAGGAAGGTATCCGGAGACCAGTCGGGCTTAAGCCACGGATTCTGCCGCTTTCCGTCAACAATTACATCCTCGTCCCCATACACAAGTGCTGGTGATAACTCCGAGAAAGCTTCTGTAATCATCGGAATCGCCAGCTCACTATACTCTCCATTCTGAAAATTCAGCAGTAAAACATCTTCTTCCAGTGTTCCATCCTTAATCTGATCTTGCAGTTCCAGAAACTGTCCGGCCTTCATGGACAGCAGGGTCATGACAGGAGATTTTGTCGAATCCGGTTGCTTTTTGTAGAACACCTGATATGAAATACACTCCGTAGACCGTTCTGCATCTTTTCCTGCATTTTCCATTTCAAGTCTGCCATTCAATTCCGATTTTGATTCATTTGTCAGATATTTTAAGCAACTTTTCCACGTATAGTCTGACACTGCAAAAGACTCTTCTGATTTTTCTGTCGTATGTCCAGAAACCAAAAGAGGGGCCTCCTGACCCCTGATCCAGGAATCGTAGTCCCGCAGCTGGGACGCCAATTCCTTCTGATATTCTTTTCTCTGTCTCTCCTGTAAAAGCCTCTTTATAGTTTGTTTTATCATTGTCTGTCTATTCTCCCCTGCCGGTTCCGGTAGCAGATCGCTTATCCGGAATCGTTAGTTAAAACAGCTTCTTAATCATCGAAATCATTTCTGTCGCAGCCTCTGCCGACACCGGCGAAACCTCCATCTTAAGGTCAACCTGATTTTCTTCTCCCGCACGCATTCCTGCCATTACAAGCGCTTCCACATGCAGTATCAGATTCGGATCTGCCGTTGCAAAGAGATACGTTCCGGGCTTTACCTGCTTTCCGTTCGTCTCGATAAACTTCTTCTCAAATGCCACCGGCATCCCATTCCATAACAACTGTCGGATCTTTACGACACAAGGCTTATCTGCCGGATCGACACGGAAATTCCGGACATCTCCTCCTACGGTGAGTGTCGTTTCAATCTGACGCTCCTCCACATAAACATCCGGGACATATTTCGAATCATTCTCACTGAATCCCTGTCCCCGGTCATAGTATAACTGGATACGCTCGTCTAAGATTTCCTGCAGATGCTCTTCCATCAGCTTCTTCGGATCAACCGCATAGGTACCGATTCCCGCCCGGATCTCTCCCATGGACTTCCGCTTACCGGTCACCTTCTTCTGGAAAACCGCTTCCTTATGACGATACTCCTCTGCCTCGTCTTCCGTCACGTTTAACTGCTGCATAATATAATCCAGATTTAATTCATTCCGCTTTTCATCCTCTAAAATGTAACAATAGATTGCCCGGAATGCAATTTCCTTATCCTCAACGGCTTCCTTCGTTGTCCATTCATAGTCAATGACTGTCCAATTGTCTCCATCCACTAAAATATTGGCAAAGATCAGATCATAATCCGCAATATTTCCCGTATATCCTTCGTTACGATAAGAAATCAATTCCCAGTATTTGTTAAAAAGCTTCTGGAATCCGTCCAGATCCTTTTCCGAAAGGCACTGATCCATCAGGGTTTCCAGTGTCGTTCCCTGTTCAAATGGGAACTCCGCATAGTTCTCCTTTTCATGATACACACAAGGATTGATATGCAGTCCGCTTCCTTCATAACGCTCACATAAGGCCCGATACGCTGCATCCATTTCCCCGATATGGGCTCCTGCCTCTTCGGTCATCGGGATTTTCCGGACTACTTTTCCAGCCGAAGTCTCCACAATATCGGTACGAAGCTCATACTTTCCGTCACGGTCATTGGAATACTTGGAGTAAATTGTCTGTGGCAGATCTCCAATCACCACCATATAAGAATTCGAGAACAGATCAAAATAATCATCCTCGATCGTACTGTCAAATACATACTTTTCACGGAACAACACCATGCGGTCCCGGTCAAAATTACGCATGTTATCCGTCAATTCTCCCTCATACGGAAGCCTCCGGTCCGAATAAATGGTTGTCGGAAATTTATAATCCGGGTACGGATAATAGAAATGATAGTTCGTTTCTCCACAGCGTTCGAAGATCTTTTCCAAACCTCTTCTGGTAAAAGTTCTGGCACTTCCTCCCTCCGGATAACCTTCCAGTCCGGAAAAATAAGTTCCCACATGATCTTCCTTGCAGCCGGCCCAGTACTTTAAGCCAAACTTGTTCTCAATTGCAATAACCAGAAGTCCCGTTGGCTTCTTATGCTTCTGCATGATTTTAAAGAAATCTTCATAGGGTGTTTTCGTGTGAATATAGGAATTTCCATACTCGAATACTCCGATCAGACAGACCAGATCATAATCACAATCGAGTGTCGGTTCAATATCATTAAAGTTTCCAACATAAATCTCAATATTATCCCGGTCCTGATTCCGGTAAGCATTGATCATGCTCCGCTTGGCCGACAGATCGACACAGGTCACCTTTCCTGCCTTTTCCGATAATTTATCGGTAATTGCACCACAGCCGGATCCGATTTCAAGCACCTTCATATCCTTCGTAATCGGCAGCCAGTCTACGATATTTCCCCGAAGATAGGACAAATGGTAAAGAATCGGCCAGCTGTTCTTTTCTTCAATGATCGCCGGATATTCAATTCTTGCTGCATTCTTCGTAATTTCCAGGATTTCATCTTCGATCGCGCCGTCACTGTAGATGTCCTCTCCCGGATAAAACTCATAATTTAATTTCACATTTCCGATCTGCTTCGGTAAAGTCTCTGCAAATTCCATGAATTGTCCTTTCTATCTCTAACGAACCGTAACCTCGGAGTTCATGTCATAATATCCTACGGTATCCTTATCCGAAATCACCGTAATATTCAGAACATCATACAATCGGTGATAAACCACAAAATCTTCCTTTTCATACCCGGTAACCCCAAGTGAAAGAAGATATTCGCCTCCCTGCAGGTCAACTTTCTGGGTAAAGGTAATATGCTTTACTTCGCCCTTCTTTACCGGTTGAAGAAAAGCCTTTTCGATCATGGTATTGGTTCCTGTAATTTCCACACCCTTGATATTTTTAATGGTAAAAGCAAAAATGGGAGCCTCAATATCCTGCAGGAAACGTACCGTCATATGAACCGAGCATTTCTGCCCCTTAATAATCGCACTGGTCCGTCTTCCCTGACTGTCTTCCACATCATATTCTTCAATCACGGCCTGCTTCGTACCATATTCCAGCAAATCCGGATTCTGCACATTTGCATTCTGCGCGGAATCCTTTGATTTTCCTGCTTCCATACCGCAATTTTCTGTGTTGCCCGCCTTACGTGCCGCCGAAGTAATGCTTTCATCATGGAGTAAGTTCTGATCATCACTGTCCGGAAGGGGATACTGACCAACCAGTACCTGCTTGTAGGCATCGATCATTTCCTTCGGGGTTCCTTCTCCCAGCTTCACACCCTGATTCAGCAGGACTACACGGTCACAGTACTTGCTGATACTGCTTAAATCATGGCTGACAAAGACGATGGTTTTTCCCATCTTCTTAAATTCTTCAAATTTATGATAGCATTTCGCCTGGAAGAACACATCTCCTACGGACAATGCCTCGTCTACAATCAGAATTTCCGGTTCAATATTGATTGCAACTGCAAACGCCAGGCGCACGAACATACCACTCGAATAGGTCTTCACCGGCTGGTTGACATACTCCCCAATATCCGCAAATTCCAGAATGTCCGGAAGTTTTTCATCAATTTCCTTCTTGGAAAACCCGATCATGGTTCCGTTTAAGTATACATTTTCAATACCGTTGTATTCCATATTGAATCCGGCGCCTAATTCGAGCAGTGCCGAAATTCGTCCATTAACTTCCACATTTCCCTTTGTCGCATTCAGAACACCTGTTATGATTTTAAGAATCGTGGATTTTCCGGAGCCGTTGGTTCCAATAATACCAACGGTTTCTCCCTGATAAATGGTCATGTCCACGCCCTTTAAGGCATAGTGTTCCCGATATTTTTTCTTTCTGGATAAGCCAAGTGCCTCCTTTAAACGGTCCGAAGGCTTATCATACAATTTATATGCTTTTTCGACGCCTGTTACCTGAATGGCGATCTTTTTTTCTTCCATGATCTGAATGATCCTTTCTCGTTATCTCCATCTGTTTTCACTAAAACTACTTACAACACATCTGCAAAATGTACCTTCAGACGCTTGAAGATCAGGGATCCCACGCAGAACAGGGTCACCGTAAAGATCCAGAAATAGGTGGAGGAATAAAAATGTTCAAAGAACCAGCTTTCTTCATAAATGGCGCTTCGATATCCGTTTACAATATAAGTCAGTGGATTCAGCTTAAACAAAATTTTGAGATTGGGATAATTTTCGAGCATACCGATGTTCCAGAGGATCGGAGTGGCCCACATCCCCACCTGCAGTCCGATATTGATAATCTGTGACAGATCGCGGAAAAATACCACAATCGCACAGGTACAGTAGCTCATCGCCAGCATCAGTACAAACAGGCAGAAGCTGTAATAAAAAATCTGCAGGGTATACAAATTCGGCGTATATCCATACATTACCGCAATAATCAGCAGCACCACAACAAAGAATGCATGGATAAAAGTTGCTGCAACCAGCTTGATAATTGGCAGAATACTAATCTTAAATACAACCTTCTTTACCAGATAACTGTATTCCAGCAACGCATTTGTCCCGTTTGTGATTCCTTCCGAAAAATAAAACCAGGGTACAAGCCCCGCTGTCAGAAACAATACATACGGTACCTCTACCCCACTCGCCACCATCTGGCTTCTCGTATCAAACACGACATCAAATACAATCCAGTACATGACAACTGTCACAACCGGCTGCACAAGCGCCCACAAAAATCCAAGATAGGATCCTGCATAACGCTTTCTAAAATCATTCTTCGCAAGCTTCCAAATCAGTTCCCGGTTCTGGAAAAGCTCCTTCGGAATAATAAAAATACGGTCATAATAAATACCAAAAATAATGCATGCCAGCAAAAGCAGCGCGCATGCACATATTTTTTTAAGATCCTCTGTCGGCTTATCTGCCAGAGGATTATTGTGAAGGATCACCATGGCTGCGGTTGCCGCACATACGATATAAAAGAGTGCAATTCCCACAGGCTTGGAGATCCGTCGTTTACTTTTCTTTGTTTCCTGTTTTACTTCCTGCATAGAATCATCCGTTCGCTTTCATTTACCTTTCGGTAATTATTGATTGCGGGACGCTGTGTATTCTTTGATTCCGCCCCATTTGGTATCCTTATCTGACATAATCAGATCCTCTTTCGATGCAATCGGCCAGTCAATTCCGATATCCGGATCATCGAACTTCAATCCACCCTCATCGTTCGGATGATAAAAATCCGTGCATTTATAAGCGAATTCCGCATAGTCAGATAATACCACAAAACCATGTGCAAAATTCTTCGGAATAAAGAACTGCTTCTTATTTTCAGCGGAAAGTGTCACACCAAACCATTTTCCATAGGTTTCAGAACCCGGACGCAGGTCTACCGCCACGTCAAACACTTCTCCGGATACCACACGGACCAGCTTATCCTGTGGATAGTTGATCTGGAAATGAAGACCACGCAGTACATTCTTTACCGATGCAGACTGATTGTCCTGTACAAAGACCTGATCAATTCCTGCTTCCTTAAAATCATTGTAATTATATGTTTCCATGAAATAGCCTCTGGCATCGCCGAATACGGTCGGCGTAATCACCTTTAAGCCTTCGATTTCACAGGTTTCTACGGTTATCTTACCCATTGTTTCGTCTCTCTTTCTGTCACTATGTTCGTTTTATGTAACTATTCAGAACCATGCAAAATCTGATAAATATGATCGGAATGCTTGCATTCCAAAGCATATTTGACAGATTTTATATGGCGAAGTAACTACATGAGCAAAACTTAAGCTGTGAAACAGCGGTTTTGCGAATGGAGTTCTGAATAGTTACTATCATCGTCCTAAATCATTACCCAATTACAGTCCTTCAGCAACCTCTTTCATATACTTTCCATAATTGGTTTTCATAAGAGGTTCTGCCAGTTTCAAAAGCTGCTCTTTCGTGATAAAGCCTCTCTTATATGCAATCTCTTCAATACAGGAAATGTAAAGTCCCTGACGCTTCTGGAATGCTGCCACGAAATCTGCCGCATCCAATAAGGAATCATGATTTCCGGTATCCAGCCAGGCAAATCCGCGTCCTAAAGTTTCTACACGCAGCGTTCCTCGACGAAGATATTCGTTATTAATGCTTGTAATTTCAATCTCACCTCTTGCGGAAGGCTTTACATTCTTCGCAATTTCCACAACATCATTATCATAGAAGTAAAGACCGGGAACCGCATAATTGCTCTTCGGATTCTGGGGTTTTTCCTCGATGGAAAGTGCCTTGCCGGTTTCATCAAATTCTACCACACCATACTCTCTCGGGTCACGTACATAATATCCGAAAATGGTTGCGCCGCTTTCTCTGGAAGCCACCTCACGGAGTACCTTGGAAAAGCTCTGTCCATAGAAGATATTATCGCCAAGCACCAGTGCTACATTGTCTTTTCCAATAAAGTCTGCGCCAATAATAAAAGCATCGGCAAGACCTCTCGGCTGTTCCTGAACTGCATAGGAAAACTTCATTCCCAACTGGCTTCCGTCTCCTAACAGTTCCTCAAATACGGGAAGATCCCTGGGAGTTGAAATAATCAGGATCTCCTGGATCCCCGCCAGCATCAACGTGGACAGGGGATAATAAATCATCGGCTTATCATAAACCGGCATAATCTGTTTACTGATTGCCTTTGTTAACGGATACAGACGGGTTCCGGAGCCACCTGCCAGAATAATTCCCTTCATATAAATTTCCTCACTTTTCTTTCTCTCTTATCAGACGATACACTTCTGATCTTTCTATCTGCAGATTATTTTCCGGCATACATGTCCTCATAATACTTCTGATAATCGCCGCTTGTTACATTCTTCATCCAGTCTTCATGCTCAAAAAACCACTTAATTGTAAGCCTGATTCCATCCTTAAACATCGTTTCCGGCTCCCAGCCGATCTCTGCTTTAATCTTATCCGGGGCAATCGCATAACGGCGGTCATGTCCTTTACGATCCTCGACATAAGTAATCAGATCCTTGCTTACCAGTTTCTTGCGGGGATCGGAATCCGGCAGCATTTCCTGCAGGGTTTCGATGATAATATTGATGATTTCAATGTTCTGCTTCTCATTGTGTCCACCGACATTGTAGGTTTCAAACAAACGCCCCTTTTCCTGAACCATATCAATGGCCTTCGCATGATCCTCAACATACAGCCAGTCACGTACGTTCTTTCCATCTCCGTAAACCGGAAGCTTCTTGCCCTGTAAGGCATTATTGATAATCAACGGAATCAGCTTTTCGGGGAACTGGTAAGGTCCGTAGTTGTTAGAGCAGTTCGTAATATTGGCAGGGAACTTATAAGTATCCATATAAGCTTTTACCAGCATATCCGAACTTGCCTTACTTGCTGAATACGGGCTGTGCGGCGCATACGGTGTTGTTTCATAGAAATATCCACCATCTTCTTCCAGCGAACCGTATACTTCATCGGTCGATACATGAAGGAACTTCTTTCCTTCCTTGAAGCTGCCATCCGGAAGCTCCCATGCAGCCTTCGCGCAGTTGAGCATTACGGCTGTACCAAGTACATTCGTCTGGACAAACACTTCCGGATGCTTGATACTGCGGTCTACATGACTCTCTGCAGCAAAATGTACGACACGGTCAATGTCGTTCTCTGCAAAGATCCCGGAAATAGCTTCCTTATCACAGATATTTGCTTTGACAAAGGTGTAATTCTCTCTGTTCTCAATGTCCTTTAAATTCTCAAGATTTCCTGCATAAGTCAGCGCATCCACATTGATAATCCGGATTTCATTGTTATATTTCTTAAACATATAATGAATGTAGTTCGATCCAATGAAACCTGCGCCTCCTGTTACTAAATATGTTCTCATGGGATGATCCTTTCTCTTTCTTTTCTTTATTTTTATCTATGCATGTACATAAGATTAATTGTCTTATATTAATATCCTAAATAGCTGATATTCATATCCACATTTCCACTGATACCGGCAACCGATCCCTTGGAGGAATACTGCCACATATCATAACGGGTACGTGTATAGCTCGGAGATGCTGCATACTGTGCCAGCCAGATCTTATAGCTGCTTAAGCCCGGTGCATCCAGATAGGAATTCAACCAGGTTTTGTTTGCATAAATACCTGCTTTATATCCGGAGTTCTGAATGGTCTGACAGAATGCACGGCATACAGCCGTTCTTGTGGACGCATCAATCCGGTCTCCACGTCCGTTACTTGCTTCCACATCCAAAAATACCGGATAGGATATATTATACCCCTTTACCAGACTGATTACCATAGAAGCTTCCTCGACCGCTTCTACTTCATTCACTGCCTGCGTAAAGAAATAAACGCCAACCTTAAGCCCTGCTTTCTGGGCTCCCTGAATGTTGCTCCGGAATTTGGGATCTTCAATCAGGGCACCGGTCGTTGATCCACGGTATCCGCAACGGATAATGACATAGGAAACACCACTGTTCTTCACTGCGTTCCAGTCAATATTACCATTCCATTTGGATACGTCAATACCCATATGTCCAGATCCGCTGTTCAGGCTTCCGTCACTGTTAAAATTATATTTCGCTCCCTGAATGACCTGCTCTCCGGTGACCTTGTTTCCATTTTTATCAAAGAAATAGGTGCGTCCGTCAATGGTCTGCCATCCGGTGTAACGATACTGTCCGGTCGTCTTACTGGTCTTTAAGTAAAATTCCTTCTTCGTATAATAATCCGCATATTTGGCTTCGCGGAAGTTTCCGTTATCATCCTTGACATAGATCACCTTGCCATCTGTCGACTTCAAGGTTGTGGTCGTATCCTTCTTTTCCTGCTCTTCCTTACTCATGGAAGGAGACGGGGATGCACTTGGTGAAACCGAAGGAGATACACTCGGTGACACGGACGGGCTCACAGACGGAGATACCGAAGGTGATACGGACGGAGACGCACTTGGAGTCGGCGTTGGCGTTTCCGTTGGAGTTGGTGACACTTCCTGTGTCGGAGTCGGTGTTGCCTCCTGTGTCGGAGTTGGTGTCGGCTCTTCCGTCGGAGTCGGCGTTGCTTCCTGTGTTGGTTCCGGTTTCGGATCTTCTCCCGGAGTCTGAGTTGGCTCCTGCGTTGGTTCTTCGGTTTCAACCGGCTGCGGGTTTCCATTTTCCTGCGTCTGAATCTGTCCCAGCATCATCGGATTCATGGAATCCACCAACATGGAACGTGTCAGGAATAAGGAAGTACTCTTTCCCGGATCTGCAATCTTCTTCTTATCAAGAACCTCGTAGGTATCCTCGCTTGTTTCTGTTCCTTCAATGATGGTTTTCGTAGATTCTACCCATTCTACTGTATCCGTATTGGTAGATTCTACAACCGTCTCATTTACTTTTGTGTCTTCCTGTGCAACATTAACCTGTGCTTCCGTCTTAATTTCATCGACCACATCTACCTTTTTGTATTCAATATCTTCCTTTACCGTGATTATAACCGGATCGGAAGATAACACATAATCTTCATACTGCAGCGGGGAGACCAGTGTAACCGTGTATTTACCAGACTTCATCCCGGTAAGATAGATCACGCCGTCCTTATCATCGTCCTTCTTATTCAGTTCTCCGCCCGAAGAATTCTTGATGTTTACTTCAAATTCCACACCCGAAAACAGTTTCCCGGTTGCCTCGTTTGAAAACTTGATCTTCATATCCCTCTGAATGGAGGTAATATTCATAAAAATATGTACTTCTTCTCCGGCAGCTTTCGCATCTTCTTCCTGCTGCTCTTCTTCCATGATCTGTTCCTGCTCCATCGCCGCCATTAATCGTGCTGCCTGTGCGTCGGCAATCGCCACCAGTCCGCTCTCACCGATAACCGGAATATCCTCCAGCCCTTGGCCAACCTGTGCGAAGGTTTCGATCTGCTTCTGTCTTCCCTTGGCATTGACATAAAGTGTCCCGGTTACAGCAAGCAGAATCACTACAATAAGACCGGTGAACATGATGACATGATCCGTGGTTCCAAGATTCATGAACCACTGAACAGCTCCTTTTACTCCGTGAGCACGTCTGCGGTAGGAGGCTACATAACGATGACTGTTATCCTCGTATTCCTCGTCATCAGCTTCCTCGTCGTAGTCTTCCTCCTCATAGTCTTCGTCATCTTCGTAGTACTCGTCGTCCTCATAATACTCTTTGTCATCTTCATACGATTCTTCCTCTTCCAGATCGTATTCATCTGCCTCGTAGTATTCCCCGTCTTCGTCTATTTCTTCATCCCCGTAATACTCGTCAGAATCCTCGTCCGCATAGTATCCGGCTTCTTCATCCTCATAATATTCGTCCAGGTCATCCTCGTCCGCATATTCTTCTCCGTAGTACCCGTCGTCCTCGTCTATTTCTTCATCCCCGTAATACCTGTCAGAATCTTCTTCGTAATACTCATCCTCATAATATTCATCAGAATCTTCGTAATCATCGTCCTCGTAGTATGCATCCCGGGAGTAATCAGCCCACCCCTTACGTATCTTGCGCTGGCGCTCTTTCTTCATCTTCTTTTTAAATAAACTTTTCATTCAAACCTGCCTTATGTGTTTTTTCGCTAAATTACGATAAATTCTTCTTTGAAAAATCTAGATATTCATCTTGACATTCAAAACATTATGGTATATTATACCATTAATTTACAGTATGTACAAATCCATTTAATTCCTTTTCTGATTCTTTTGTAAAGATTCGTAAAGTTTGAGCTGCAAATGTAAAATCCATGTCAATTTTACCTGTAAAATGTGTGAATTTTTGCAAATATTATTGACGGCAGAATACAAATTCAGATAAACTCTACTTAAATCGCTTACCGCAAACCCATCAATCGAACAGAAAGGAGTCCTGCTATATGATGTATATTCATTACTGCAAGAACTGTAACCGCATTTATATGCTCAACGGCCATAAGTTAATTTGTCCGCGATGTACGGAACCGCTTGCGGAACTTCGTATATCTTATTTAGATTATGTCGATCTGAATCTTGAACAACGGGCCGCATTTCTAAAATCCTGTGCAGATGAAAGCCAATTGTGTAAATTAAAAACCAATTACCGCATGTATAAGTACAGCAAATGGTATAAGGAGTTACAGGCTAACAACCCGGATCACCTCCCTGTTACCACATTGCTTGCCCAACAGGTCAATGGTAATAAATAAAGATCCCCACAAGAATAATGGCCATTCCAAGGAGCTTATGTTTCGTTATTTTTTCTTTGAAGAAGAAACACCCAAGGAACATTATCATTACATATCCCAGAGATTCAATTACGGGAACATTGGTAAAATCCAGTCCGCTGTACGAAGTAATGGTCAGAAACATTGACAGAAACATGAGGCTATAACCACAAATGACATATAAATTCAAATACTCACGGAGCGGAGAAGCATAAGTCTTCTCCGCACTTTTTTTTAGTAAAACCTGCGCAAAAGAAGCAATCATCACAGAAATAACCAGTATAATCAGATAGATATTCATTCTGCTTTCTCCTTTCCTGCCACATTCCGGCAATCCGGGCGATCTCCCGTGTTTAACACGTAAATTCCTGCCATAACAAATAAAATCCCAATCACTTTTCCGGGCGTAATCTCTTCATGGAAAATAAAGATTCCCCACACCAATGCCCACAAAAGGGTGATGGCCTTATTCGCATAAGCAACGGATAATTCAAACCGCTTAATCACCTGCTGCCAGAGCAGTGCATATACGCCAAGCAGCAATACCACAAGTCCCGCCGACAGAATCAGTTTCCAGTTAAAGAGCTGCTGTACCAGTTCTTCCGTTGATCCGGCATTTTTCGGTAAAAACGAGGATGCCAGCTTCTGTGTCAGACTGGAAAAGCTATATATTAGAAATACGATCTGAAGCATCAGAAAATCTTTCCATTGTATTTTCTTTTTCATGGTCTACTTTCATCCTTTTCAATCACTTTATATTTTGTTGCCTGGCATCACTGATTCCACACTGCAATTTTTTCATGCAATGTATCAAAATCATAGTGATCGACAATCCGGCGCATCTCATCAAGGTATTCATCAATCGTTTTTTCTTCCGGCTGCTCATCTGTTTTCTGTAAATTCTCTTCCGTATTCTGCAATGCAGTCTGTTCGGCTGTTTCTTTTTCCTTACTTACACGGTAGCTGCCATCCGCAAAGCACTCCGTCATAAAACGGTTGAACTTCGGATGATAATGACTGTAATCCGCATAGTGGTTCAGATCACAGATGATATCCTCGCATGCCGGGAAAAAGTACACCGTCACATTGTCATAAGCATTCAGCCTCTCGGTAATATAACGATACTCCTCGAGAGTTGCTTCCAGATGATTCTCTTCCAGCACATCATTCCAGTACAGAATACTGTACGGCGGGAAGAAAATCACAAACTCCGTATCGGGATTTTCTTCAATGTAAGGGCAGATATTGGCAGAAAGATTCGCTTCCACTGGTAAGACATACTCATCCTTCGGCGTCTCCGTTTCCGCCTTCTCCGGCTGCTCGTAATTCTGCAGCACCCAGTCCTCATTGTAATACTGTTCCGTCCACCAGCTTGCATAGATGTGGGACCAGTTTGTCGGTTCCGGATCTACCATAGGACGAAGCACATACTGCAGCAGCACATCTTTATTCAGGACGTATTGCACATCGTTCAGCAGATTATTATCATAGAGGTATTCCGGAATCGGATACTTGGTCTGTTCCACATCCCCGGTATAGGTAATCACGTCCACGCCTAAAAATACCTTCTTGACCTCCCGTTTTTCTCCATTCCACCTGCTGTTAAAAATCAGCTTCATAATATTGGACTGGTCCTTCGGAAACGCCCCGCTGTAACTGAGCTTCACCGTTTTCAGTCCCATCAGTTCTTCAAACCAGTCGGTTTCAAAGTTGACCGTCATGGAAGATCCCAGAATGACACTGTCGTATTCCAGATGCTCTGCCATTCCCGGATTCTGCGTCAACTGATTATCCACTACATAATTGAAATTCTTTAACGGCTTATGGTAATGAAAAAACGGATCTACATAAACAACAAGTGCGATCATCAGTACAAATGCCGTAAGTACGAACGCAATAAATAAAAGCAATAATTTCTTATACTTTTTCGTATGACCGCCTCCTTAGATAGCTATATTATTTAGTCTATTCAGAACCAAATTCGTAAAATCGCTGCTTACGCAGCTTTCCTTTTACTCATTTGGTTACTTCGCCATATAAATCCTGCCAAATATGAATCGGAATGTAAACATTCCATTCATATTTTGTCAGAATTTGCATGGCTCTGAATAGACTAAAAGTTAAAATACAAAAATGTGCTGACTCCCGAGAAGGAAATCACACTCCATACAAACAATACCGCTGCAAGTAAAATCATTCCTGCATTCAGCCTGCATTTCCTGGCAATCTGCACCGCATTGGGCACCGCCCAGATGAGCAGCAGGCACACTATGAGAAACAGCACCATCACATAAAAGTAGCTGTTCGATGACTGATCCAGATGAAGTACCTTGATCACATACCAGAACTCATCCAGATTAAAGGCTTCTGCAATGGTACGGCTCACCTTTCCGACTTCCCCCAGCACCAGTCTCTGCAAAAATTGGAGTCCTTCCGTAACTGAAGACGCCCGGAAGAATACCCATGCGATATTGACATAAAGGAAAGTCAGAAGCACGCGCACTCTGTGAGACAGCCCCCGAAGCATTCGGTGTATCCTTCCAGAATCTCCTTTCATTCTGACATGGTTATCCTTCCCCCGTTCCGAAACAACACGGGTAATGACATAAAGCACGCCATGCATCATGCCCCAGACAACAAACTGCCAGCCGGCGCCATGCCAGATTCCGCTTACGAAAAAGACAATCAGAAAATTCACATACATCCGGAAAGCACCTTTCCGGTTTCCACCAAGCGGAATATACACATATTTTGTCAGAAAATCCGTCAGCGTCTTATGCCAGCGCTTCCAGAAATCCATAATATTCACTGCTTTATACGGCGAATCAAAGTTCAGCGGCAGGTCATAACCAAAGAACGCCGCAACGCCCATGGCAATATCGCAATAACCGCTGAAATCAAAGTATAACTGTAAGGTATAGGACAGCATCACCACCCATGCATCCACCATATGGAGCGTGGCCACATTTTCAAATCCTGCTGCAACAGCCTGTCCTAAAGTATCTGCCAGAATCACCTTTTTAAATAATCCAAGAGAAATCAGAATGACATTGCGCAGAAGCTTCTCCCACCATTTGTCCTTAGCTTCCGTAGAACGCAGGGCAAGTTCTTCAAAAACTGCCCGTGTCCGCTTTTTCTTTCCTTCTGCCGGTTTTTCATCGCTTCGCTGTGCCTGGAAATCTTCCGGCAGCATGATCGGTCCCTGCATCAGCTTAGGGAAAAAACTCACATATAATCCATACTCACGCATCCCCATTGGTGCAATATTTCCCCGGTATGTTTCCACCAGAAATGCAATCTGCGTAAACGTAAAGAAACTGATTCCCGGCGCATCCAGTTCCATTCCCTGAAGCACCGGCAGGAACCGTGCATATTTAAAGAAGCACAGTACTGCAACATTCAGCACAATTCCGGCTCCCAATATACATTTTCTCTTTCTACTGGTATTATCCTTATACAACAAACAGCCCCATGCGTAATTCACGATGAGGCTTCCCAATAAAACCGGAAGACACTTTGGATAGTTCCACCCATAGAAAATAAGGGAAGCTGCAATCAGACAGAGATCCGCCCACTGCGTTCCATGGTATCTTCTGCTCACCACAAACAAAATGAGCACGATTGGCAAATATGCAAATAAAAAGGAAAATGAATTAAACACCATATGTATTTTTCCACTCCGTAACAATCTCTGTCACTTCCGGATCTTCATAGATCACATAACCATCCATCTTAGCCCTGCAGATAAGGCCGCAGGATTCCGGCGTCCGGTCCATCTGCTGATCCTCCCGGAAAACCAGATACTCACAGTATTCCTTACGTGTTTCTGCCAAAAGTTCTTCCATCGGAAGGACTTCATTATTTTTAATAATATCATGCACCGGTTGATAATAATTCCACCGCTCTACCAGCATGTCTCTTCCATACGGCATACGGATTGTCGCATCATACTGTCTTACAAAATGAATCATCTCATCCGGGAACAGTGCCGTGACCATGTCATCTGCATCCTTATTTCCAATATAATCGCATACATGTATCACCGAATCCGGAATATGATACAGATTTTCTGCTTTTGAGATATAGGTTCCATGATAAACATACGTGCCAAGCAAAATAATACACGCTCCGATCGCAACCGTTCCGATCTTCCGAAAACGTACAAACAGGGAACACCCGCCATAAACTGCCACCATACCCATTGGAATCGTCCAGATCACCCGGTAATACGTCTCCCCGTCTAAGCCTGCTGCCACGAAAAACTTCCGGCTCAAGGGAAACAGAAATACAATCAGAATCAGAATCGGTGCATAAACAAATAAAGCCCGGATCGTCTTGTCCTTTTCACGGAACAGCAGATAAATCCACGCAAGCAGGGAAAGCACGAACAATCCCCGAAGTCCTGTATACAATTTGAAAATCACAAGACTTTCCATAAATATTCCAAACATGTGCACAAGCCCTTTCTGTTTTTCTGATCTAAGCATCTGATCCAGTTCAAATCAACCCCGGATTACATTCTTACATTTAGCCATTCATATCATAACTTACAACATCATATACAGTATGACATAAGCACCACCCAGTACACAACTCAGTCCTGCATAAATCAGATCCCGGAATCTGCGGCTCCGGATGGTCAGTAATACACCGAGCCCCATCGTCAATGCACAACTCAGCAATACGGCTAAAGAACTGCTCGCTCCTGCTGCCAGATTAAGCAGCATAAGCAGAAGCCACACACACCTGTGGTCACTCTCACGGAAAAGACACAGAAAGATCCAGAATACCGCCGGAATAATAAAGTTACCCGCAAAGGACTTTCCCTGCCAGGTACGCGTCAGAAAAAAGGTCTCTGTCGTATAAATTGACACATTCCCAAACATCTGCCAAAGTGCCATCAATGCCATAAACATCGGAAGCAAACGTTTTTTGATACAGAACAATTCGCGCCCGATTTCATAATAAATGAGATAAGTCAGCGGAATCAGCAAAAGCGGTGCCACACTGTGCGCAACTATTGTTGCATGTATTCCGCACATCGTCCCAATAAAAGCCTGCCAGACAGGGAAAAGCGCTAATGCATGACGGGCGTCAAGAGGCACACTCACTCCCCGGTTCGGATCGATCCGGTATAACGTATCGGTCTGCTGTGCCGTCAGAGCCTGTACCACATAATAGGCATCATCTCCGTCAAACGAAGCCCTCGTAAATGCCATATAAAGCTGGAATCCGATAAGCAACAAAAACAGAACAAGAAGAAGCCTTCCCTCCCAGGTATCATATGGTTCCCTTCGAAGCCACGCAAAACGACTCGTTTCTTCCATAGTCCCGGATCGTTTCTGTACTTGCTTCTTTCTGTATATCCAGAATCCATAACCTGCCATAGCTCCTGAAATCTGCAAAAGGGCATACAGAATCACCATCCTGGAATATCCATGATATACGGAAAACAGCATCACCGGAATTCCAACGATCTCCAAAAGGGCAAATAGCAAAAGATATCCAATTAATAAAGTCACTCCTGTCGTCTGCAGCTTTTCCGGCAGCTGTTCCTGCTTAGGTGTTTTTCGGAACAGAAGTCCCAAGCCCACAGGAATCACCAACAACCAGAACACCAAACCCAGGATTTTTATTACGATCATTGTTCGTTCTCTCCATATAACTCATCCCATTCCTCACGGGGAATGGCTGTTACAGAATCCACATTATAATACAATTCATAAAACTGGTTAATCCAGAACCCCGGATCATCCGTCATATCCGAGTCATGCGCCGAGCTATAGGGATTCCGAAACTCCTCACGAAACTTTGGAACCACTACACTGCCGCTTCCCCCGTTGTCCTTACTGGCATTGATAATCAATTCTATACGCTCGTTATTTTCACGGTTGATACGCCAGAGGTTAATCATATTATTAAAATAGGTAAAGATCAGCCATAAACATAATACCGCCACCAGTCCATACCGCAGTAACGCTACCGTAAATTCCTTTTTATCGCAGTCCCGGATTGCCTGAATGCAGGCAATGAAAAGGAATACTCCCGCTCCATAATAGGCTCTTGGTGTCGGAGGCGGAATCACAATCAATGCATAGCAGGTTGCAATTGCCACCAGCAGAAAAACGACCGACTCATTCGACACAACCGCTTTCCAGTCCTTCCACTTCTTTTGCAATACCAGAATTACCATCGCAATTAATAAAAGAATCAGTACCTCTCCAAACAATTCCTCAATAGATACCGTAATTTTATAAAAGCGGGAAAGCAGTTTGGCAAGCCCGGTAAACGTTTCATCCGTATCATCCACCCGGCTCCGGATTCCCGGACACAGCACCATTGCCAGAAGTCCGCAGGCCACTCCGGCTCCCGAAGTAATCATATACGCCTGTACTCTTGTTTTTATCCGCATCAGCCAGGATTGCCCGCTGCTGTCTTTCGCCGAATCTGCGTTCCAGTTCATCAGATAAATCCATGTAAAGAAAAGCCATGCCAGAAAAACGCCGCCCGAAGTATTTTCATTACACCATCCGGCCGCAAGTCCGAATACAAAGCCAAGAATCGCCGTAAGTACCGGATGCTTCATCGCATTTCCGGTCCGCTCCAATTGATGCCGGTACCATACAAGGAATCCAACCATGATAACGCTTCCCCATAAATAATTACAGGAACCGCACAGCCAGAGCATGGTTTCTCCAAACCGTACGGAATATCTCCATACAAAAGCAAGGCTTAAAAGCAGAACAAAAATATCATGCTTCTTCTTTCGCTTTATGGAAGCATAAATCAACAGAACAAGGGCCACAAACATCACACTGTTTGCAATATTAAACACCCATTTATCCATAGACAGGAACACGCGCAGATTAAACTGTCCGATCACTCTGCAGTTATGATACATGTATTCCACGTACTGCTGCTTTATGAGATCCCACAGGGATTTCGCCTCCTGCACCTCCAACGTATACGCATAATCATCCGTATAGTGAGGGGTCAGAAAATTATAGATCCATATCGTCAAAAAAGAGAGCAGAACTGTACCTGCAAAAATCCCTTTCCGATGTTTTTCCCAAAAAGAAGTCATTATCTTTTCCTCCGCAATATATCAGTCTATTTTAGCACGACTCAGGCCCTTATTGCAATGCTATTAACTTGACGCCCCACAAAATCAATGTTAGGATATAACTATTCAGAGCCAATTTTAAAAAAGATCCAAAGAGGAGATTTGACATGTCAGTAAAATATCATAATTTTGGTGGAGTCATTGGTTGGAATCTTCAGAAATACTTTCCCAACCTTTCTTCCAACAGCTATTTAAAGCTGCAGCGTTCCACCAGAAATAAATTACAGCAGGAATATATCGATTATTTCCTGTCCACAGAAGAACCGCCGATGCCGCTTGTGGTTAACTTAGAGACCATCAACCGCTGCAACAGCACCTGTTCTTTCTGTACTGCCAACAAAAATGCCGAGAAGCGCCCGTACAAGCGTATGGAAGATTCTTTATTTTACAGTATTATTGACCAGCTTGCCGACTGGGGATACACCGGTCACCTGACACTTTATGGTAATAACGAGCCTTTTCTGGATACCAGAATTGTAGAATTTCATAAGTATTGTAGGGAGAAACTTCCTCACAGCTTCATCTTCCTTTCCAGTAACGGTCTGCTTCTTACCGTGGACAAGGTAAAGGAAATCATCCCCTATGTCAACCAGCTTATTATCAACAATTACTGTAGAGATATGAAGCTTCACGATAACGTGAAGGAAATTTATGAATATGCAAAGTCCCATCCGGAAGAATTTAAGGATGTCGAACTGCTGATTCAGATGCGATACATGGATGCCGTTTTAAGTAACCGTGCCGGAAGCGCTCCGAACAAGACAAATGACATCAAGATCATTAAAGAAACCTGTCTGATGCCTTACACCGATATGTTTATCTTCCCGGACGGCCGCATGGGAATCTGCTGCTGCGACAACTTCGAAGCAACCACTTTAGCAGACCTTACGAAAACTCCGTTAAAGGAAGCCTGGAATTCCCCACAGTATCAGAAGCTTCGTAAAGACATCCGGACAAGCCGTGCAGATTATACCTTCTGTAAATACTGTGACTTCATCGATGCCGGACTTCGTATGGATACCGTAGATGATACATTACATCACAGAGAAGCCAACCACGGAGCAAGACAGTCCCTGTTCCGTAAATAAAAACATGAATTTAGCATTTTAAGAGCTTTTTCACAAAACAAACGCATAAAAATGTCCCCGATAAACACTTTACTTTATCGGGGATATCTTTATATATCTTTATTTCTCACACTTATATTTTCATACCACACGGATCTCTGTGCTTTTATATTAGATAGCCAGGTTTCCTACAATTAATCAACCTCAGCTTCATTTCCTTCTTCGTTGGAAGTCTCATGATATTCCTGTTCGGTATTGACACTCCAGATGTTCTTCTTGTCTTTGCTTCCGGTTAAAATATTCTTAACCGCTTCAAAGGAAGTAACCATGGAATGGTCAATATTGTTATAACGATGCTGTCCGTTACGTCCAACACAGTACAGATTCTCAATCGAACTTAAGTAATCAACCAGCTTGTCCATCTCATCATAGGTATCAAAGTAGGCCGGATAAGCTTTCTTTACCTTCTCCATATGAACATCCAGTACCACATCCGGACTGTCGATCAGACCAAGCTTGATCATTTCACTTACACCGATCTTCGCAAACTCTTCCTCGGTCATGTTCCAGTATTCATCGCCTTCATTGACAAAGTACTCAAGACCAATCCATACGGTATGCTCAAGATCTTTAATCATATAAGGAGACCAGTTATTGTAAATCTGGAAACGTCCCAGCTTGACATTACGATCCTGTACATAAACCCAGCAGTCCGGCACAATATTGTTCACGGTCTTGATATGGGTTTTGTTTACCAGATTAATCTTCGGAACCAGAACACCCAGTGTCATGTAATCACGATACGGAAGTCCTGCTGCAATTCTTGCTGCATCCGCAGGTACATCGTTCATACCGCCAACCAGATCTTTCACCGGCATGGAAGAAATCACGTAATCACCATCTACCTGTATCTCTTTGCCATCCTTTACATAGGTTACTCCGGTAAGCTTATTCTCTGCATTCTTATGAATCTTAGTAACCTTGGCATTCTTAATGATTGTACCGCCAAGCTTCTCCACCTCTGCTGCGGTCACATCCCACAACTGTCCGGGACCGAGCTTGGGATACTTGAATTCCTCAATCAGGGAAGTCTCCACCTTACGATTCTTTTTCTTGAAAATCTTACCAAAGACATCCTTTAAAATAGCTACAATCGACAATCCCTTGACACGTTGTGCGCCCCAGGATGCGTCTATTTCACTGGGATGTCTGCCCCAGAGATTCTCGGTGTAATATTCAAAGAACATGGAATACAGCTTACGTCCGAAACGATTGATATAAAAGTTCTCCAGATTCGTTTCCGGAAGCTTATGGAACATAGAGCCCAGATAACTGAATCCCACCTTCAATGTCGTAAGAAATCCAAAGTTCTTAAAGGTTTCCGGTTTTAAGGAAATCGGATAGTCATAAAACTTCGTATCAAACAAAATACGGGAAACGCGGTGTCTTGTCAGCATGACACGGTCTTCCTTCTCCGGATCCGGTCCTCCCTTGGTCAACGGCATGGGACGATTCAGAATAATATCATCGTATGTCGGATGTCCCTGCATCGGAAGCATATGATCCCACCAGGCATTTACCTCCGGAATTTTAGAGAAGAAACGATGTCCTCCCATATCCATACGGTTTCCTTTATAATTGACTGTCTTTGAAATACCTCCAAAGCAGTCGCTTTCTTCAAATACAATCACCTCGATATCCTTTGATTTCGTAAGTAATTCATACGCTGCAGTAAGACCTGCAGGGCCTGCACCAATAATCAGGGCTTTCTTCATTCCAGATTAACCGCCTTTCTACTATATCTAGCCCAGAAAACCAAATGTCTGCTTCGCAGCTGCCTGATTTTCTCTGTGGCTCACTATTTCATATACTGATAAAATCTACATGTAACTCACATGCCCGTGCTTCGCACTCTTACTCTGTCTTTGACAGAGGCATGTTCGTTAATGAGCCCAGAAAACCAAATGCCTCCTTCGGAGTCGCTTGGTTTTCTCTGTGGCTCATTATATCATATTTCCGGGGGAGCGTCTACACAGCTTTGAGAGGGTTCTTCCAACACCATCATGCACAGATAGAATGGCATGCACAGCATCAGAAAATAAACATACCGGAACTCCGTTGCTACCGGCGTTGCAATCATGACCGTTCCCCATAATAGCAAACATGGAAGAGCATAAAGAAGCTTTCCCTCTTCCCGGCGTACCAGTACGCATCCAATCATCAACAATAAGATCCAGAAAGCAACTCCCATGCTCCATAGCGTGCCATATACCGGCACCATACTTCCAAGTTTCACAGCAATTTCTTTGCCCTTCACAACCAGAGGTCCCCGGATTAACGGTGTATGGGAAACGCCAAGATCCGTTGCGCTGATGCCTTCCGCATCAGCCACCGGATAATAGGAATCCGGATACCAGTATCCGTTTGTCTGCTGGATATAGGCCTCCAGATAATCGCCCGGATATCGAATCAGCAGATCAAGCCACAACTTGAAAAATTCTTTTTTATGTGCTTCCAGATATTCCGGATGTCCGGCCCGGACAAGTTCCTTCATATTATCTGCGAATTCCGGATTATACAGATTCTTTACATGGTTACGGTCAATCACCGCATCAATCAATTCCAGTTGTTCCGGAGACAGTTCCCTGTCATTGGCAAGAACATACGAAACCTGCTGAATCGGAATACACAACGATTCTACGAAATCCGGCGGCGTCACCTGGTATCCGTTCATGACCGGATACTTCACCACAACTGCTGCAAGCAGGGAAACAGCCAGAAGTCCGACCACTTTCCGGTTCTTTTTCCAGAAAGAAGCAACGAAAAAAGGAATACATACTAAGAATGCATACCAGCCGTTGGAGCGGAACAGGCACATCATTGTTCCACTTAACGCAAACAGTACGGCATGCTGCCATTTTCCTTTATTCCGAAGCCGTAACAGGGATGTAATGAAGACCAGCACGGCTGCTGCAAACGGAATATCCTTCCAGACCGTAACCGCATAAACAGCATGGTATGGCAGAATTGCAAATACCAGTGCCATCGCAGTACACCATCCTGCTTTTAGATGCAGGAACCGCATGGATGAAACAAAATAGCCAATACTGAACGCCATAATGCACATTTGTGCAAAGGTATAAAACCCCATTGCAAATACCATATTTCCCGTTATCGCAAAGCCAATGGAATAAAAGACCTTGATCAGCAGCGTATGTACCCATGGATGATGATTACTGTAGGAAACCACGCCCAGCACCTGCTCGAGCTGATTAATGCTGTCCGGTGTCATAATTCCGGGAAACTGGTACAGAAAATAAGGAAGCCATCCCAGCAGACAGACAAGGAACGTCGCTGCCAGTGGATGCGTCGCAAAAGGATTCCGGCTTTTGTCCGGTTCTTTCTCACAAAACAGCTCTTTCATCCTCTCCTTCTCTGTAACCCAGAGAAACAGGAATTTCAGCAATGCGTCAAACAGGGACCAGAAACCAATTGCAGTTGCTGCAAGAATACCAAACTGAAACATCCGATTGGTTAACCCTTCAATATAATGTGACGCATCCAACAGCATATAACACAACGTATAAATCACTGCCATAACTGCCGATACCACCTTCATTCTGCGGTCTGCTTTCTGTGAGGCAGCAAGGTTCCGGTAAACTTCCCGGTAAAAGAAGAAGGACAGCAGGAAGAAAATCAGCGTAAATATATTTCCCGGCTCCATTCGCGCCGCTTTCATCAATGCCCAGGATGTAAAAAGACTTTTCCCCGCCTGTATGAATAAGGTCTTTTTCTCTTTCAGCTTCACTATTCTATCCCCTCATGCGTCTATTTTAAAATTCCAGTAACTATTCAGAACCCCATTCGTAAAACCGCTGCTAACGCAGCTTAAGTTTTACTCATGTGGTTACTTCGCCATATAAAATTGCTATTCTGTATGAATGCAAGCATTCACAGAAAGCAATTTTGCATGGCTCTGAATAGTTACAAATTCCAACATTTTCAAGTTCTATTTTCTGCGGAAAAGATAATAAGTACTTACATAATTTCCATCATCAAATTCTTCTTCGGCCACCAGATCATACTGCTCCCAGATCACCTCCGGGTAACCGTCTCTGGCAAGGACATATTCCGTCTGACCCTCGCGGATATACTGCTCCTGCTCCTGATACACTACATCCGAATTAATGGTCTGCGTCTGGAACCACTGACATGTCGGCACAATATCACACACCGTATACAATCCCGCATCCAGGCATCCGATATTTAACAGTGTTGGATTCTCCGACTGTTCCACAATCTCTTTAAAATGATACAGAAACAGATCTTCCCGTTTCATCTTCATATAAGGAATATTGACCGAATTCAAATATACGATCAGTACACTTGTCCCAATCGCAGCCACCATCAAAATACCCTGCAGCCATTTTGCAGCAGGCCGGCCGGAAGATTTCTTTCGCTTCTGCATCGCCCACTCTGCCAGCTTTCCAAGAAGAACAAATCCGCACACTGTAAATACGCCAAGCGGCAGCGCATAATAAGGAAGCTCGGAACCTCCGATGTAAATTCCAAGGAACAGAAATCCGAAGAGCATCGGTACAAACAGGCGGGTCATCCACTTCTGTTTCTTTTCCAGAAGCATCGCAAACATTCCCGGAATAATTGCAATATAATATATGAAATTCACCCGGATCAGCCAGTACAGAATTTTAACAAGTGTGTAGATTCTCTCTCCAACAGAAGGACCGGCACCATCCAGATTACTGTACAGGAATACATTAATATAAACATATCCCCAATACCAGTCATATAACGCACCACGCATGCCAAAATAAATAAGTCCCGGCACAAACGGGATCACCATGCCAAGCAGAAACCAGCCACAGGACACAAACGCTCGTTTCACATCCTTCCGAATCAGGCAGGAAAAGGCCACCCACATCATCCATGCAAAGAAAAATCCCAACACCGTAAATTTAATATTCGCAATCACGCCGGCCAGAACACCTGCAATCAGTAAGGTCCGGCTGTCCATTGCTTTCTGCGGGTACTCCGTCTTAAAATAACGCAATCCCAGATACAGTCCCCATACTAAAAACGGAAGACAAATTTCTTCTGCAGCCCCGCCCCAGTAAAAACTATAAGAAGCAAACACCATAGCAAGTGGAAACGGTGTCAGAACAAGTGCCGTATTTCTTTTCATATAAAGAAGTAAAATCCGATACATTCCCAGCAGATCGAAGAACGCCAGAATACATTCCATCACGAAAACTCCGGCAAATGTGGTATGGGAAAGAAGATAACACAGACCATATAAGAAATAAAGAAAAATTCCCTTTTGATCGAACACCTCCCGATAGGGAAGTTTTCCGTTAAAAATCGCCTTACCAACAGAAAAATAACTGTTTGCATCATCCCAGTTATTGCAGGGATAAAGGAACGATGATCTCGTTGCCAGCAACAGAATCGCCACTGCTGCCACCATAAAATATAAAACAATGGACATGTTTTCCTGTTTTTGTTTATCCCATTTCAGACGATTCATCGCATTTCCCCTAGACAATATGTATAAGTAACTATTCAAAGCCCTTTGAAAAAACATAACATGTGGGTCTAAACAGTATCATACCAAATCTCATACAATTTCACAACAACTACCTACCATACTCAAAAACCTCCGGACAGGTTATCCTGCCGGAGGTTTTTGCATATCATATTATGTACAATTTATCCCCTTTTACACCGCATATGTACACAATTAAAGATATTTACGCATTAATTCTTCTTCGCCTTTGGGCTGATATGTCAAGAAACGGGATGTAGAGGTTAACGTAGTGATTGCTACTCCCCAGACAGCCGCCATAATAAGCCTTGACAAGGTTGCTTTAAGCTTGTTCATCTCTTTTTCCTCCTTTTTCCACAGAGAAGTAAAGCAATAATCACTATTGTTGCCCATATCTGCGTTGATATCTCATACTTCCCAGCAAACACAAACACAGAACAGATTAAATACCAGCATATGAGCATAAAAAAGGACATGGCTCTGTTTCTTTCCTTCATTTCCTCCCGGATTCTTTTATTCGGGTTTTCCACCGGTGCAAGTTTTGCAAAATGTACAATCGTTGTTGCAACTCCGGTTGCAATAAGAACATTCTGTACTGCCTCCGGTAAACACAACAACCCTTTCATCATCGCAAATGAAAGCAGGTAGCATAACACTGAAACAAAGAAACACTGCAATCTGGTTTTAGCATGGTATCCTCCGCTATAACTCCGAATGCTCATAAAACACAGCAAAAAAACAATAGATCCAAAAAAATTCCGCAATCCAATTCCAAGCAACATAATCATCATTCCGGTAAGTGCCGTAGTTACAATTACCTCGATACCGAGGTAGTACAAATCCCAATCCTCTTCTTTTATTTGAAACTTACGGATAAATACCATCGTAATTCTCTTTGCTAGAAATTCCGACACGTCTGCTTTCTCCTCCTTTTTCTTCATTGTAAACACAATTTTTTTATTTGAATAGGGCAATGTCAACTTTTGCCGGTTTTTTGTCATCTTTTCGTCTTGACAGTGGATCAAAAGAAAATTTCTGTCCTGAACCAGCCATCAGAAGCCTCCATGTCAAGCCGTCCCCCGTTCCTGTCAACCAGTTCCCGTATGCAGGCAATTCCGAATCCATGAAGTAATGTATTTTCTTTCGTTGTATAATCAGGCTTTCCTGTCTTAATTATGTCCGTACCCTTTACTCTGTTTTTAACACTGATATACAATACACTCTTCGCTTTTATAATTACATATACTTCCGGATGATCTTCAACCTTCTCAGCCGCTTCAATCGCATTATCCAGAAGATTACCCATGATCATAGTCAGATCCATTTCCGAAACCCGCGTTGTATTAATGGCATCTGCATTAATTTCCATTTGAACGCCACGTTCCCTCGCCGTCTCTTCCTTTATTAAAAGCAATGTGCTGAGTGCATTATCTCCGTACTTGAATTCTTTCACATCATCTAACTCCGCAAGAAATTCTTTTGTATAACTCTGCGCTCTTTCATAATCCTTCTCAATCAGCAGCTGTTCAATGACTACCAGACGGTGCTTCATATCATGCTGTGTTTTACGGACCTTCCGTATATTTTCATACTGCTGTTTATAGGTCTGTTGCTGAGCATTCATCTGTTTCCGTAAATACTCGCTCCTTTTCTTCTGTTGTTTTCCCTGATAAGCTCCATATGCAAGCCAAAAGCTCATTATGCACAGCGCACAAATCAGCAGCAACAGCCAGATAATCCATACAATATCCGCAGTCTGCTTATAAAATTCAACAATTACTTTAAATAAAAGAACACCCAGTGATATAGTCAGACAAGGAGCAGTAAGTATCCATGCTCCCATTTTCTGCAATAGCATGACATGGTCTTTAAAAGCTGCTGCCACTGCCACAACCGCAACAAGCAGCAGTTTTGCCACCATAATCATTGCAATCCGGAAGGGATCACCCGCGGACACCAGCCTCACGGCATCTACTTTCAGAATATTAACAAAAAGTCCCATGGCAAGCACACTGGTACCAAGTAACACAACCGTGTAGATTCCTATCAAAAATACCTTCCAGTACCACCTGCCTTGGAGAAAAAGCATGGCATACACGAAGGTAATCAGCAAATCTATAAGAACTGTATATTGAGAAAATAATGCAAACCGGTCTGAAAGACCGATACTTGCCACAAGCAGAACTACTGCAGCAATGCCTGCTGAAATATCCTTTTTCTTATCATACTTTGGCGGGCAGAATATTTTTAAAAATGCAATCCATAATACCGATTCACACACATTAGCAAATACTTCCATTTATGTCTTCTCCATCGGTTTCCATGTAACTCCGTAGCTTTTCCCGAATTATTTTGTCAAAGTGCGGACTAATTGATTTCTTTATTCCATTACGTAAATAAACATTTTTGCCGTCAAACCGTTCTATAAATTTGACATTAACAAGATAACTGACCTGTATCCGGACAAAGCCGTATTTATCCAGAATATGCTGCAGCTCATTAATCTGATTCCTTACTACTATCGGCTCTTCATTATCCATAATAATATCAATGTAATGACCATTCGCCTGCAGATAATCAATGTGATAAGGATCCACCAGAATTTCCTTCTTACCATCCTTCACAATGACATAAATAGGCTCTTCGCCGCTTTCGTTCCAATATCTTTTAATCGCTCTCTGTAAATCCCGTTCCAGATGTACTTTCCTTATATAAGCAAACGGACGGACTTCCATGCTGTCAATCATATAATGATCATAGGACGAAGTAATAATAATATCCTGAAACTTCCGTGTCCGTCTCCACTTCTTCACCCACTGAATCCCATTCTCATCTCCCAACTCCACATCCAAAAACAGCAAATCAAATGTCAACGGTGAAATATCTGCCTCTGCTGTTGTTCTGAAAACATGAATATGTGCCTGCAGCTTTCTGGTACTCAGAACCTTTTTAATCATTCTTGATAAAACATGTGCAAAATCGGGATCATCATCGAGAATGGCTATGAAAAGCTCCTGATTTATTTTCTTCATTTGTAATTCCACCTCATTATCTTATCGTAAGTAAAATAGGACAAAGGTATTGTATTACTTTTTTCTTTGGAAATACAGACAACTCCACGAAAATTTTTATCTATTCCGACTATTTTCGCTATTCTGATTTGCCTAAACATTATTTTTGCAGACAAAAATGTTCATTATTTCCGTTTTTCAGCATCATTCTTGTTAAAAATGCTATTTTGTTCCAATTTTTGCACAGTTTAAGCATTACACAAATATCTTTTCCGATTTTGACTCCTATTCCATACCATTTAGCATTTTCATTCTCTTAAATACAACTTTTACGGGAACAAATTTTCTTTCTTTTCGGTTTTTTGTTTTCCTTTTCCCAATTGCCCTTTTACTATCCCGATTATTCACGATTCGGTCTGTTTTTAGCTTCTTTTATTTACCCGGAACTATGATATGGAAAAGGAGATATGACTTATGGATGCGCTGATGAATAAAATCAGAAGTACTTATGACTTTACAGAATATGAATTAAAAGTAATACGCTATGTCATCACAGCGCTTCTTTATGATCTCAGTAAATTAATTCTCTTAGCAGGAATGTTTTATTATTTTGGTTTCTTTCCGTATTTTTTATGTGCGCTGATTCCATTTTGCTTACTAAGAGGTAAAAATGGAGGAATTCACACCAAAAGCTATTGGACCTGCCTGCTGCTGACAGTGCTTGTATTTGTCCCCACTGTCATGATCCTGCCGGTTGCAGCACCGTTAACACCTATTGTGCGTATCGGACTCATGATTCCATGTGCAGTTATTGAATACGTGCTCGGTCCTCTCCTTTCTCATCGCGAGGTAAAGCTGGATGAAAAAGGCATCAACCGGAACCGCATTGCCTCTTTTCAGGTAGTCCTGATCGTTGCAATTCTATTGTTTCTGTTTCCGGAATGCCCTTATTTACTGGCAAGTTTTTGGATGGTTATCATTCATACCATCCAATTAGCTATTACAAAAGTTTATAAGGAGGTGAAAGATTATGAACAAAACAAGACTTAAACAACTGGGTTTCGCACTTTGTGCCTTATGCTTATCATTTTGGAATGGCTTTACCTGGAGTGGAATCAGTCTTTTCTTTTTTGGTGAGCCCGAATATCCCACCGAAGATTAGTAACCCAAGTTCGGATAAACATAACTGTTTATCCGAACTTATTTCATTTTAAATGCTGATCAGCCATTCTATCTTTAACATCGGTACGTTCTCAAAAACTTCCTGTGACACAGCAATTTCCCCATTATTGTCTTTCATCATATGCTTAAGCTTTGACAGACCTATTCCTCTTCCATTTCCTTTACTGCTATATCCATTCTCAAAGATCTTCGAGACATCCAGATTATTATTGTTCTCATATGAATTGGATACCGAAAACTTCATGATGTTATCTTCTACCATCAGTTCAATCACAAGTACCCTATCGACAATGCTTTCGCTGCTCAGTTCCTCAATCGCATTATCTAATAATATTCCCATCATTTCTATCAGTTTAAATTCCGGAATACCCATATCCCGTTTCTGTAATACACAATGATATCGGGTTGTTATTCCCATTTCCTGTGCTTTCGATACTTTATAATTCAGAAAACCTGCAATTAATGGATTTTCTACTAAAGTCAATAACCTTGCAGGCTCCAGTCCTCCCATAATGCTTTGCAAATATTTCTTCTGTTCCGAAACCAGTTCATCATAATTATCGATGGAATAAATCATACCCTCGAGGGCATTGAGATGATTCTTGAAATCATGCTGCCGTTCTCTGATCGACTGAATTAATCCTTCATATGCTTCATAGTATATTCTGTTCAATTCTAACTGAACTTTACGTTTTTCGGATTCACTTCTTGTCTTTTGCCATTCCCAGATTAGTAGTATCAGAACTAATGCAAAGCAAGTTATGGAGAATCCATATTTACCATCCATAAAATTCTCTCTTTTCATTCCCCACATTTGGCTTCCCAAAATTATTAGTATAAATATACCAATTGCATATAATAACTT
>CAVHRK010000040.1:0-13720 GCA_963638365.1 Anaerobutyricum sp.
CTTCAGACGGTAATCGCTCAGCCACATCATCCATAAGCTGCCGGACGATGCAGACTGGCTAAAATATAAGAAGGTGTAATTCTATGAAAACCTCATATCATGATATTGATATCCATTTTTCAGTCGAAAATGTAAAGATTCATGCTTTAAACATCGTATTCGAGCTTTTTACCAGAACAATTCCATCCCACAGCCACGGTAATAGCTGTTATGAAATCCATTACATCCCGGCCGGTTACGGAAAGCTGGTTGCAGATGGTCAGTATTATGACATATCCCCCAACACCCTTTTTGTCACCGGTCCCCACATTGAACATGCCCAGACACCGCTTCAGTCAGATCCCATGCAGGAATATTGTATTTATCTAAAAATACGAAGCCAGTCTTCTATAACAAAGGAGACTCCTGTCATCAGTACCTTTACCTCTACCCCCTTCTGGATCGGTAAAGATACACAGGGAATGGATGCCCTGATGAAACAGCTTTTTTACGAACTGGGACACTCCTATACCGGACAGCAGGACCTGATCCGGACTCTTTTATCCCAGCTGCTGATTTACACTGTCCGCAATTATGAGGATCGTCCTGTTTCCAATCTGTTTCTTTCGCGCAACAGCATGGCAGACTCCAAATCTGTAATTATTGACGAATATTTTCTCTACGAATACCAGACTCTGTCTTTAGAGGAATTGTCCCAGAGACTGAACCTAAGTGCAAGACAGACACAGCGGCTTCTGATGGAATACTACGGAAAATCCTTCCAACAGAAAAAGGCCGAAGCCAGAATGTCTGTTGCAGCCATTCTGCTCTCCGACCAATCCTTAAGTATCACAACCATTGCCGAAAGCCTTGGGTATTCCTCCATTGAACACTTTTCTTCCTCTTTCCGGAAATTCTACAACACAAGTCCCCGGGAATTCCGGAAGCGTCTGTCATAAGGGATGCCCACATCCTTATGCCAGTTCAAAGGAACGCAGGCTCGGCGCATCGCTGCCCCGGTAAGTCAGGTAAATTTCCTGTATTCCATCCGGTATGGAAACCGGTGCTGTATACTTTTCCCAGACATTGGAATTCTGCACTGGAAGATTCGCAAGAACCTCTCCGTTCCATGACGTTTTCACTTCAAAAAAGCCATTTCCATAGCCTCTCACCCAGATACTGATCTCATGGATATCCTTACACTGAAAATATTTAAAGCCTGCTGTGGCCGAGTCCGTCATATGGGCAATATAGCCCGGTTCTTCATCTCCATCCCTGCCGTCCTGCATTATTTTGGGTACATCAGCACCTCCTACATAAACCGCAGGCTCATCCGTGAAGAGATTGCAGGCAATATACGCCGGATATTCTCCCCTTCCCTTTAAAGGACCGCCGTTTAAGCCACAGGAGGTTATCTCAGCCTGTTCAATGCTTCCGTCTTCCCGGATGGTAAGCTTCTCTGCACAGCCCTGTCTGCTGTACCACGTATTGTTTGTATGACGGTGATAAAAAATATACCAGTTGTCACCAATCTGCACCATGCTTCCGTGATTGTTCGCACCGTACGCCATCGGCATATCCGCAGGCTTATAGGTGTCAATGTGAAGATCACAATTGCTGACGATCACACCTCCATATACGAATTCGCCGTCAGGCTGATCACTCACCGCATAGCATAACTCATGCATTACTATCGATGAATAGATGAAATAATAGGTGTTATTGCGCTTACGTATCGAGGGAGCTTCAAAGAACTCATGTCCCTCAAAGCCGGTACCTGCGCTGTATTCACATCCGGGTGCCACGCGCCTTGGTGCCTTCTTAATGGTCAGCATATCCGGACCAAGCACCGTTACCATTGCTCCGGTACGGGACTTATCTCCCCGCCCGCAGAAGCCGGTATACAGATAGGTATCCTCCCCTTCCGTTAACACTCCTGGGTCAAACTGCGGTTCATCTCCCGGCTTTTCTCCCAGACGGGTACCATCTTCATAATGTACATATCCGTAAAATTCGTAGGTTCCTGCCGGTGTATCACAGACTGCAACCGAAACTACAGATACATGATCCAGTACATAATACAGATAATATCTTCCGTCCGGCCCTACCGTAACATCCGGTGCATACAGGCACATCTTCCCCTCCCGGTTTAACGGATCTGAGGTCTTAGGATAGATCACTCCCTCATACCGCCAGTTACCAAGATCATCCACCGGTGCTGACCAACAGACATAGTCTCCCATACAGAAAACATATCCGTTATAGAAATCATGGGAACCATAAATATAAACACGGTCTCCAAACACATATGGTTCTCCGTCCGGGATGTATTCCCATGACGGTAAATAAGGATTAAATGCTTGTTTTTTCATTACCGTTTCCTCCATCCGATCTGATAAATAATCTTTCCTACATATTTTACCATTATTATAATCCCTGCCAGTCAGATTATTAGTATCATATCTGACGTTTCTTACAGAAACATGTCGTGTTATTGTAACTTTTCCTTTTCAAAACAAATACTGCCATCCGCCTTCTTCACCACCGTGAACTCTGCCAGTCCTCCGGTTTTGCATTCCTCATTTGTCTGCGCGGAGATCAGATTACCGAGAGAATAATAAACCAGCATTTTGTGTTGTTCCGAATCCTTTTTCCAGCCGACAGCATCTGCCGTATAAGCCGTTCCATCGCATTCCACTATTTCCCATTTCTGTACGACATGGGGATGCGTTCCGATCACTGCATCGACACCCTCTCGATAAAAGAAGTCGCAGTAGTACTCCTGCTGATCGTCAATTTCCGTATCATACTCCGTTCCCCAGTGTACAAATACCATCACAACATCTGCCCGGCTCCTCGCATAGGAAAGTTGCCGGTGCATACGGTCTTCGGCTCCGAACTTTTCTACCAGATAAGGATAGCCTTCCGGCTCCGGTATACCGTTCGTCCCATAGGTATATGCCACAAATGCGAAGCGGATTCCTTGGATTTCCATAAATTGGACAGCCGCCTGTGCCTCTTCACTGTAGCTTTTCGTGGACTGTGCCCCAACATAGGAAATTCCTTTCTCCTCCCAGAAAGCGGTCGTTGTATCAATTCCGTAAACTCCCTGATCCAGTGCATGATTGTTCGCAAGGGTAATTAGATTGAATCCGGCTCTTTTCATGGCATCCCCTACTTCTGTCGGCGTTCCAAAGAGGGGATAGTCACTGACACGCTTGTGGTCTGCCACAAAAATCGTCTCCTGATTTACGGCTGCCAGATCCGCATTCTGAATCTTGTCCCTCACGGAATCATAAAAGGAATCGTATAAATTCCCTGCTGTCACTTCTCCATCTCTTAGTCTCTTCTGCTCTGCTGTGAGGAGACTTAGGTGGATCAGATTATCGCCCGCACAGACCACCTGCGCCTGCTGCTCTTTCGATTCTCCTGCGTATTTAAGTCCAAAGTCTTTCCAGACCCAGAGGGTGCTTGTACCAGTGTCGCAATATGGATTCAAAATAAGGCCTGACTTTTTTCCTCTGGCAATCGAGCGGATATTTGTTCCCAGTGAAGAAGACATCCAGATTGGTCTCATCACACCTACACTGTCATTATTTCCCCTGACATTTTCTTCTGCTGTTTCATCCTGTGCTCTTATATCTTCTTCATCCTCATACTTCGTATTCTCCTGCAAACGATATATGAAGATATGCTGCTCCAGACGGATGTCATTCTTTTTCTTCCAGATGGGAAGATGCCTGCCGTAGCTTCCGTGCTTCCACACAAGCAGTACCAGTTCTTCCTGCTGATCCCGATCAACGTCCATTACCAGAACATCCTGCACCTGCCAGTCTGCCGGAGTTTTCCATATGAGCTCCGATTGATCTCTTTTCATAAATGGATGACGTTCTCCGGCTTCATTCATATTCGTTTTCACCACCTGCAGTGTCCGGTTTTTTAAAAACACTTCACAGCCTTCATAGGAGAACTCCTTTTCCTCCCAGGAAATCCAATGAGGCAGAAACACTCCGTACCACCACAATGTGAAAACAGCAGTGATTCCTATCACTGCTATTCCACCTGCTATGACCCATCTGAGAATGGGATGTTTAGTTGTAAGAATACCGGTAGCTCTTCGTCCAGGACGGCTGTTCCACTTCATTGCCATACTCATACTCCATATCGTCATTCAGTACCATACCGATCTTCTGTCTCCATTCAGAGTCTGTCATCCGGCTGTCAATCGGCGCAGAAAATTCATAATAACTGAATGTGCCGCCTACGGCAATCCGCAGCTTTCCATCAATCGGCACAACCACAGAAATCCGGGAAACTCCACCGATGGCTTCTTCCAGAATTGCACCATTCGGATCAGTCGCAATATCCACGACAAGTGCTGCCGGGAACTCCCGTGAGTCAACATATTCCTCTGTGGTCTGGTCGCGGACAGCCTCTTCCCAGAAGTGCTCAATATTTCCGCCAAACGTACGGATCAGTTCATAATCTTCATCCGTCACTGCACTTCCACCTTCCAGCTCTCTTATAGAAATTTCCGCAAGCTGGTCGGATAGCTGCCCGAGCTTGTCTAAATTCTCTTTATCATTGGCAGAAAGAATCCCAAACTGCTCCATTCCTTCGGAAGTATTCTTTGTGAGGCAGCTCAGCGCATGGAAGATCTCCGGTTCCGGCTCTACATAGCCGCGGTCATCCACCTCTTCCATGCCGCCCCCCATTTCGGCAAGCATCTGCTTCGAATACAGAACGGTATCATGCTTTAACTCTGTGTAGCTTCCTAAAAAGCTTTCCAGATTCTTCTTCCGCCATTCTTCGTTCGTCATAAACGACGGATACCCTGCTCCCCGCTCTTCGAGCAGCGGACACAATGTCTGTAACCATCCTGCATAAAGGCTTCCATTCCACAGCGTATGGTCCGCATTCTGAACGGCATTCTGCAGTTTCTCCATATTTTCCGTATACCCCTGATATTCGAATGCACCGTTATCTTCTAAAATCTTCTTCGCCGTATCGGAGCCTAAAACTGCCGGTACATCCATTGCCATCGGAAGCATTCTCTTATCCCCGTCTGCATTTTCTTTGACCTTACTATAGGTAAGATTGGTAAAGATCGCTTCATCAAGAGTAAAACGCTGTCCCATAAACCGGTATCCTTTTGCTTCCTGCGTTTTATCCGTTTCTCCGTTATCATCCATAAAAACAGCCGAATTAATTGCCGGCGGGTCGAGCTTTCCGGTAAGTTCATGGAAGGTTTCGAATGCCGCTTCATTTCCTATGAGATCTTTGGTACTCACTCCTTCACCATAAGCCTCACAAATTAACGGCGCATATTCATAGAAACCGGAATCATCACTTGTGCCTGCAAAAAAGGATGTGATGGTATATACCGTTTCCCAATCCTGAAACGCATCATTGCTTAAGGCTATAGTCATAAGAAGAGCCGCCCGGTCGGTAAGTTCGTTTTTCTGTGAAAAATTCCTTCGACCATACCACATCATTGTACGGAAGTACTGTTCGAGTGCTTCTTCGCCCTCATAATAGCCACGCGGCTTATACTGCGAATAATCCTCCATTTCTTCTTCAAAAAGTGCCGAATCATAGATACCATCTGCTGCCTCAATATAAGACAGTTCCTGGGTAACCGCATTCTTCATTTCATCCGGAATCTGAATTGCTGCCTCATCACCCATAAGACACACGCCAACCGCAAAGAATCCCACATTTAAAGCTGCTGCCTGTTCCCATTCGCTTCCCTTTAATTCCTCATACTGCGCCAGGCAGGTTTCATACATGGAACGGCTCATTTCCTTTGCCATGGATGCAAGATAGTCTCTTTCCGTTGTCCGCTGCAACAGGGCAAAATACAGATGATAGGTATGCATCATCGAATCCACTGTTACAAAGCTGGGCACCTGACTATAGCGGTTGCTTTCATACACATCAAAGAACTCACTATATCCGCTATCCATCACAATAAAGTTGTTCGCTACCAGTTTTCCTGAAATATCCTCATCGGTATCATAAGCATAGAACTGTCCAAGGTTCTCAATATTGGATAAATCGGATGCCGTCTGATAAGCTGCTACCGATGGAGTATAGTCCCGTAACGGCTCCTGCACACTAAGATCATTTAAGTAAATCCTCTGCTGCTCAATCGCCTGTTCCTGCAATTTCACAGTCCCGTCACTGTCTGTTCCATCAGACTTTCCCTGCGTTGTATTGTCCTGCGAAGATGGGTCTTCCTGCTCAGAATCCTTTTTCTGATCGTAATATTCTTTTCCGGTTTCGACCGTCTGCTTTGCAAACTGCCCGAATGCCGAACATCCTCCTAAAGTACTGACTGCAAGCGCTCCTGTCAATATAAATGCCAGCAGTTTCTTGTTCTTCCTTACCATATGCATCCCTCCCTTTCTTACTTCCGGTACAATTAATTTATTAACCTGCAAATTCCCTTTTATACTGAAAAATTCAAGGTAGAAAAACCGCCACGTCTGATTTTCAAACTTAGCGGTTATTTCGATTACTTCTTTATTATTTTAACATTATTGACAGCAATCCGTCAAACGGAGCTTATTTCCTATTTATGTTCCGGCATACCCATTAAGAATTACTTTTCCCGATGCCTTTCAAACAGCGGTCAAATACCGGAAGCATCTTGTCCGGACTTGCCAGCCATCCCTCATGTCCGCAGGGGAACGGAATAATATCGGGATTTGCAAAATGCTGCCGATACCGCTTCAGGTATTTCTCTCCCATTTCTTCCGCATAAAAGACATGTACGGTAGAACCAGCCACCTCAATATGATCGTCGATCTTCGTTACCAGATCAGAATAAAACTGATTCTTTCCGGTCTTCGGATCAATCTTCTGAATGTTGGCAATCAGTCCCTCCATAATCGAAAGCATAAAGGTGCCGTCACTCTCTTTGCCCTCCGGCGTAGTTCCTATACTCATGTTCTTTTTCGCCATCTGCTTCTTCATTTTAGCAATCGACTTCTCCGGATCTTTCGCAAAGCCACTCATTACCTTCCAGATCAGTGCGGTCTCTATTCTGGCTACAAACGGAGAAGCCTGATCCATATCCGAGCTTCCGATAAAAATATGATCGATGTGAATCTTTCTTCTTTGTAATAAAAGGGAGGCAAAGCTTCCACCCATGGAAGATCCGTATACTCCATCCAGTTTCCCGTCAAAATGCTCCTTTACATAGTTTTCGATCTTCTCGGTTTCTTCCGTCTGCGTGGTGAAAATCTCCCCACTGTCATCATATCCGGTATAGTTGACACACAGTACATGATAATGCTCCTTTAACGGATCCAGAATCTTGCTGAAATTCATCTCCCAGGTACAACTCGTTCCCGGTAATAACATCAGGGTTTTCTCATTCTCTTTTCCGAATTCTGTAACTTTCATTGGTTTCCTCCTCTACTCCCCGTAATTGTTAGTCTGTTCTAACTATATCCATACTAACACTTTGTGGAGATTTTGCAAGGTAGGAAACGTAAGATACCTATGCCTTCTGATAATACTTCGCCTGTGCATTCCACAATGCAAAATATGGTCCGTTCTTATCCTTTACAAGTTCTGCATGTGTTCCTTTTTGCACAATCCTTCCACCATCAAAAACCGTAATCTCATCGCAGAACCGGCAGGAGGACAAGCGGTGACTGATATAGATTGCCGTTTTTTGATCCACCATGAAGCTGAAATCCTCATATACCCGGGCTTCGGCAAGCGGATCCAGGGCTGCTGTCGGTTCATCCAGAACAATCATTGGTGTGCCCTTGTAAAGAGCCCTTGCCAAAGCTATTTTCTGTGCCTCACCGCCGGAAATTTCCAGTCCTTTTTCTGAAATATCCTGATACAGATAGGTATCCAGTCCCTCCTCCATCGCACGATACCGGTCATAAAAAGAGACTTTCTTCATGCATTCTTCCACCCGGTCCCGGTCATAACTCTTATTGGCTGCTATGTTCTGTCCCAATGTGAAAGAAAACAGCTTGAAATCCTGAAAAACAAATGCGAACAGACTCATATATTCTTCATAATCATACTTTTTAATGTCGATTCCATTGAGCAGGATTTCCCCCTCTGTCGGATCATAAAGCCTGCAGAGCAGTTTCACAAAAGTAGTTTTCCCGGCGCCATTGGCACCTACAAAAGCCTGCTTTTTCCCAATACTCAGTCTGGTATTGATGTGATCCAGAACATAGGTGTCACTGCCCGGATATCGGAAAGAGACATTCCGGAATTCAATTTCATAATCATTTTCCCCGTCATTGCAGAAAAAGCTCTTCTCTACGGGAAGTTTTCCCTGATATTTGTTATTGGGAAGATCCAGATACGCAAACAGCTTTTCCAAATGCTCCGTATAAATCCGGTTCTCCAGATAAGACAGCATGAGAAATCCGACATGGTTCGCCAGTTCGGTAAAAGCTCCCACATACTGCACAATGCTTCCTGTTCCAAACGCTCCCAAGGCTGCCTTCGCTACTACAAATAAGTAACATAACGCACTTCCTGTCCCCTTGGCCAGATAGGTAAGCCCCTTATAAGAACTCATTTTATTCAGATAGGCATTGTCCTCTTCGTTGTGTGCCTCCATTTTTTCAAATTCACGCTCTGCCATTTTTTCCTGCCCATAAATGCGGACATCCTTTGCCCTTCTGGTATTATCATATAACTCGTGCCCGTAAAACTGAAAGGTCCTGTTAAACCAGACCGTTCCTTCCGTCCATTTAGCAAATACGTGATTTTCCTTTTTTTCCAGAAGATAATAAATAGATCCAAGCAAAATCATGACTGCCAAAATCGCAGGGATCCACAGCCATGAATCCATCACCTTATTTCCTGATTTTGCCTTAAACAGGGAAACCGTTAAAGAAACCGAAGCAATAATTCCGGTCACAACACGGGCAAGATCCGAAGTATTCCATACAAGCTGTCCCAGTCCATTGCCAAACATAAATAAATTTTCCTCTGCCTTCTGCTTTTGCTTCTGAATCTCCTGATTTTCCAGATCTGCATAATCCATGCTTAGCTGCTTATCCGTAAAAATCTTGCGGAACTGATTCCACATGTCAGCCTCTTTTTCATCGCCAACTTTATCGGATACATTCTTTATCATGGAAAAAAGAAAATGAATTCCTGTTACAGCCAGTATATAACCTAAAAATACCCCCTGTCTTCTCTCTCCCATCAGTTCATTAATGATCTGCGCAGAAAACCAGATCGATACAAACGGAAACAAAGCTTCGATCACCGCAGACACCGTCTTTGCCCGGATTAACCCCGGTGTGTAGGTATACAGCAGCCGATATCCCCGTCTGGTAATTTCCATTCTTTTACGAAACTTCATCGGTTACCTCCTCTCCTACTCCTTCCGCATAATACTTTGCCTGGGTTTCAAACAGTTTGTAGTACATTCCCTTTTGAGCAAGTAGCTGCTCATGCGTTCCCTGTTCTGAAATCTTACCGCCATCAATCAACAGGATGCGGTCACAAAATCTTGTCGATGCCAGCCTGTGAGAAATGAAAACGGTTGTTTTATTCGCCATCATTTCATTATATTTTTCATATAAACGGTTCTCTGCAATCGGATCTAATGCCGCAGTAGGCTCATCCAGAATAACAACAGGCGATTGCCGGTAAAGGGCCCGGGCTAACAGCAGCTTCTGTGTTTCTCCCCCGGAAAGATTGATTCCATCATCCCAAAATGCCTTATCATATCTCGTTCTGCTTCCCTGCTTGAGAGTTGCAATTTTGTCCCACAATCCAGCCTGTTTTAAGCACTCCTCTACCCTTTTAGTCTCGACCTCCTCATCTATAGACTCTGCAACAATTTCCTCTATCGTGACAGGCAGAATGGAATAATCCTGAAACACTGCCCCAAACAGCCCATAATACTGATTGCGGTTGTACTTCCGTATGTCCACTCCATCATACAGGATCCTCCCGGAGACAGGTTCAATCAGACCACAGATCAATTTTACCAGTGTGGTCTTTCCGGCTCCGTTTAAGCCAACTACCGCCAGATGTTCACCGGGATTTAACTCTAAATTGATATCCTTTAAAATAGATTCCCCATCTTCCGTGTAACGGAAACTTACATGTTCCAGTGTGATTTTTCCGGGTAGTCCAGTCTTGGCAACCGGAATTCCTCTCTCCCTCTGATAACTTTCCGGATATTCCAGATATGCCCGGAAGCGGCTCATGGCAAGGCTTAATCGTTCCAGATTATTGACCTGGCCAAGCATACTGCTGAGCCATGTGGAAAATCCTGCCACAACATTAAAATATAAGACAAAGTCCGCAACCGAAATCCTGTTTTCCAATACCATCAGGATCAGGACCAGATACGTCACTCCCTCCCGGAAAAACGTCAGGCTGCTGTCTACTGCAGAAACCCCAAATAATTTGGTCGTATATCTCCTATACCATCCAAGAAGTCCCCTCATATTCTCCTTGTAAAGCTGATCCATCCACGTGGTCATATGATAAAGTCGGATGTCCTTTGCAGCCTGCATGTCATTAGATGCCGAAACAATATATTGCATCTTCTGCTCATAGGAAACCTTCTCTTCATTGTTCGTATCTACCCATTTCAGAATCCGACGGTTCAACAGAAAGCTGATAAAAGTCGTTACACACAGAAAAACAATTAATAGCGGGTTTAGGGTAATCAGAATCCCGGTAAATGCTGTAAATCCCAGTAAATTAGAGAAAAACAATACCCCCGCATCATAAATCTGTGCATAATAAGAATAGTTTCCGTTACAGCTCGCAAAGCTTTCACTCTGCAATTTCCGGAAATGTTCATTTTCCTGATTCCGATAATCCGTAGTAAGACCTTTTATCGTAACCATATGCAGAATAAACACATTCATCTTAAGCTTATTCCAATAGATTAACCGGTCGAGATATTCCTGTAAGCCCATGAGTATTGCCAGAGAAAACGTGAGCCCTGCGGTTATCCTTAAAATGGATCCGGTTTCTTTCTGCATCGTAATTTCTTCTATCATCACTTTTGGCAGAAAAGCGGTAATGACCGGCATCGCAACATTTGCCATAATGATAAGGAAACAAAACAACAACAGAATGGGATAGTTCTCTTTTGTCATGCGGACACAGTAGGAAAGATTTTGAATGATGGTATAATTTTTTTCCTGTTTCATGTGTTTTTTCACCTCGATCATTCTCATTAAGTGTACAGGCACCGTTCGTACCAAGTTCAGACTTCTCCTTCGGATCGTCTTCACTAAGTACTCTACATGGTAAGAAACCACCCGTGTCAAAAAAGACGCGAGTGGTTCTTATTTTAACCCAAACGGTAATCAAAGCAGGGGCAGCATGATCTCTGTTGCAAAAACCCCTTCTTCATTCTGTCTGTTTACAAATCCCTGATTTTTCTCAACGATACGGTCTACACGCCGAAGTCCAAGCCCATGTGCGGTACTGTTTTTTACTGACAGATATTGATTCCGGTACTTTTTAATTTCTCCGCCGGTAGAATTATATGCAGAAATGTAGAGATTCTCCTTTAATACTCCAATAAAGATCCGGATAAACTGTTCGGAACCCTCCGGCTGACGCAGCACAGCTTCCATGGCATTATCCAACAGGTTACCAACAATCGTACAAAGATCAATTTCAGATACTGGCAATTCTTTGGGAACAATCGCTTTTGCATTGACCTCGATTCCCTTTGACTTGATCAACGACAGCTTACTGTTCAGGATTGCATCTACCATCACATTTCCTGTTTTGATCACGGTATCCACCGTTGTCAAATCATCATTCAGCTTCCACAGATATTCTCTGGTACGTTCTTCATCCCCGCATAAGGCCAGTAATGTCTGAATATGATTATGATAGTCATGTCTCCAGCCACGCATGGTCTCATAAATATTCTGTACTTCCTCACAATGCTTTTCCATTAAATCGGCCTGATATTCCACAATCTTCCGGTCAATCATCCGTCCAAACAAAACATCTGTCAATTTCATTGTAAGTCCTGTCCTCCATAAAAGTGGATAAATGCAAGATTCACCTCGGCATATTTTCTTCTCGCTAACGGAACCGTCTCACCATTTTCCAGAAAGATTTCTGCCTTTACAATCTTTTTGATGTAGGAAAGATGAACCAGAAAGGAACGATGAACCCGGATAAACTCTGTTCCCAACTCACTTTCCAGTTTACTGATCGACGTTCTTGTTTCCACGGTTTCGTCAGCCATATGAAGCACACAGGAATGCGAAAACACTTCCACATAGATGATTTTATTTACCGGCAGCCGGAACATCTCACCGTTCCCCTGTAGCAGAATATATTTTTCCGTACTCTTTAAATTTCCTGCTGCCTTTTCCATTACCTTAATCAGCTTTTCCTGACTGACCGGCTTCATAAGATAATGCAGGGCATCTACTTCATATCCTTCTGCCATATAGTCCGGATAACCCGTAACGAATAATATCTGTATATCCTGATTTACTTCACGGATTTTTTTCGCCAGCTCAACGCCATTCATTTTTCCCATTTCAATATCCAGAATAAGAATCTGAAAATCCTTCTCCTCTTCATACTGAAAAAGAAACTGCTCCGCAGAAAGAAAGGTATGAATTTCCAAAACTCTGTTCGTTGTATGTGACCAGTCATTTAAACACTGTACCATATACTTAAGGTCTGCCTCATTATCATCGCAGACTGCTACTTTTAAATTCATTTTTCCAAACCTCATGCTGCATTCGCTCTTGCTTTTGCATTTCCAGCTTTCAACTTATTTCTTTACAACAATCCACTCATCATTCTTAACGACATACTGAAACTCTGTCAGACTGTCGTTCAACATAACTTCGATAAGCTCCGTAAAGTCATTAACCAAATTCACATTTGAAAGTTCCGAAACCTTGACCCAGTGCATCTTACCTTCATCAGAATCAACAACCGTACCTTCAAACTGATCTGTTTCAAAAAGAAATACCATATAGCGGCCGCCTTCCAGTGGAAACTGTTTCACACCGCAAAGTCGCGGAGCCTTAATTGTAAGCCCGGTTTCTTCTTTCATTTCTCTGATAACGGCATCCACAATAGACTCTCCCGGCTCAATATGTCCTCCCGGAAGGGTATATCCATTCCAGTCCTTCTTTACTCTGTCTTGAAGCAAATAGCTGTCTTCTTTATGTATCAGGCACAATACCGTCAGTTCCACTTGTTCCGTCCGCATCTTCTTCTCCCTCTCTGCAGCTCCATTTTATCATATCAGACATTCCATCGTCTCTGCAAATTTTACTGGAATATTCCGAATACATTTTATTTTCAAATTTTCCTTGATTTTTTTTTATAATGGTTGTATTCTAACACTAAGAAATGGGTTTTATACCGTATGTGTTACTTGTTAACAGCTAGGCGGGGTGCTCGTTTCTTTTTTTATATTTATAATATCATAAAGATATTTTTTCCCATTCAAATCATGCCGAATAATTATATAAACATGAAATACATTATATCTTTCCACTTTTCCACTTTCAGAATACACCGGCAATGCAAATCTTGATTCATAACGATACCATCCATTAGCTCCATCAATCGAATGCTTTGTTTTTCTATTGCTTGTGAACACCCCATTTGATGCAATCTCAATCATTTTTCCCAAGCCTTGTGCTGCATTCGCCTTCGCTTTTGCGTTTCCTCCTTTCAGTAATCCGGTATATTTGGAATGCGCATACTCATCTGGTAAATCTGTTCC
>CAVHRK010000041.1:0-2348 GCA_963638365.1 Anaerobutyricum sp.
ACGGTACGTACGGTGCTGTGAGAGGACGGCGGTTAGTCACCGCCTCCTACTCGATTTTATTATGAAATTCCTTTATTTAATATCCAGCTCAATGGGAGCGTCAATGTCATCAGAGACATACTTGCCATTCTTCTTTCGCTGTTTCACACATTCGGTTAACAGATATTCAATCTGCCCGTTTACGGAACGAAAATCGTCCTCAGCCCACGCGGCTATGGCATCATAAAGGGCAGCGGATAAACGTAAGGGAACCTGTTTTTTTTCTGCCATTAATACAGGCTTCCGGAATTGACAACAGGCTGTGCATCATGGTTGCCGCAAAGTACCACGAGCAGATTGGAAACCATGGCAGCCTTCCGTTCTTCATCTAAGCTTACTACCTGGGTTTCATTAAGGCGTTCCAGAGCCATTTCAACCATACCGACTGCCCCGTCTACGATCATCTTACGGGCATCAATAATTGCAGATGCCTGCTGACGCTGTAACATGACAGCAGCAATTTCCGGAGCATAGGCAAGATACGTAATTCGGGCTTCAATAATTTCAAGACCGGCATTTGCCACCTTTTCCTGAATTTCCTGACGGATCCGTTCGGCAACGACTTCACTGGAACCGCGAAGACTGCCCTCATCGGCCTGACCATCCCCTGTAGTATCGACACCTGCGGATACATCATAAGGGTAAATACGCACGATGTTACGCAGGGCACTGTCACACTGTAATGACAGGTATTCCTTGTAGTTATCTACATTAAACACGGCTTTGGCAGTATCAACGACACGCCACATTACCGCAATACCGATTTCGATCGGATTACCAAGGCAGTCATTGATCTTCTGGCGGTTATTATTGAGTGTCATAATTTTTAAGGAAACCTTCTTACTGGTGGACTGGTCTATACCTGATTCTCCGGCAGGGCCAACGGAGAGCTTCAGAGCAGAGAGTGTGCCGCCTGTGGGGGCATCAATGCCACTCTGGTTCAGTTTGGTAGCGGCAGCCGGGTTGACAGCAGTACAGAAGGGATTAACGAAGTAAAATCCGGCCTCCTTTAAGGTGCCGACATAGTCTCCGAACAGGGTAAGTACTAAAGCTTCCTGTGGCTTTAAAACCTTAAGACCAAGGAAAGGAATCCAGCCGATTCCGAGATAAATCGCAGCGGCAATGCAAAGAACCACTGACCGGTCAATTCCTATACACAGTAAAACTACCGCAACTGCGTATAAAGCAATAAAGAGCAACATCATAATCATTCCGTTTTTCTTTGTGTTTAAAATTTTTTCTTCCATAATGAATTCACTCCTTTGCATAATAGTTATATTTAACTGATATCAAAATGATATCATTAAGAAACTAAAATGTCAATGGGAAAATGGGAATGATCAGATATTTAATTACGTATTTACAACTGTATTTTTTTTTAGTACAATTATTAAAAATGCGTAAAGGATTACTCATATGGAAGAGAGAAAACTATCTATTAAAGATATTGCAGGGCTGGCAGGAGTATCTGTTGCAACGGTATCTCGTGTGATCAATCAAAATGGACGCTTTTCGAAAGAAACAGAACGGAAAGTATTGGATATTATAGAACAGTATAATTATAGACCAAATGAATTGGCACGAGGACTTCGCGTCCATAAAGCACAGGTTATTGGGGTTATTGTTCCGGATATTACAAATGAATTTTTTGCGCATATTGTAAAAAAAATTGAAAGCGAACTGATAAAGAAGGGATATATGGCAATTATTTGTGATACTAACGAAGAAGTAGAGTTGGAAGGAGAATATATAGAAATGCTAAAAGCTCTACAAATTGGTGGCATTATATACGTTAGTGGTGATCAAAAAATAAATCCGATTGAAAACATTCCGGCGGTATATATAGACCGTCAGCCTAATTTTGCGGGCTCTCAACACTTTGCAGCATTTATTGGAAGTGACAATCAGCAGGGCGGGTATATTGCGACAAAAAGACTGTTAGAAGCTGGAAAAAAGAAAATAGCGATTGTACTGCATAATAAAGCAATTGCTACACAGGAATACAGATTAAACGGTTATATCCAGGCTTTGAAAGAGGCTGGGCGGACATTTGATGAAAATTTAGTGAGACGGGTTGATTTTGTAAATGAAGAACAAGGATATCAGGCTACTCGCTATATTTATGAAGAGATACATGATGTAGACGGCATTTTTTATTCATCAGATCTTTTGGCTATTGGAGGGCTTAAGTTTTTTTATGAAAAGAAAATATCGGTGCCAAATCAGATTGCAGTGATAGGATTTGATGATATCCCGCAATGCACGCAAGTTGTACCTAATTTAACAACAGTGCGTCAGCAATATATGGA
>CAVHRK010000042.1:0-17072 GCA_963638365.1 Anaerobutyricum sp.
CGGTACGCACGGTGGTGTGAGAGGACGGCGGTTAATCACCGCCTCCTACTCGATTGCCATGCATATGAGAAAATGATCCGGTGGATCATTTTTGAGTGCCATTTATGAATTAAAATAAATTAATTTTGAGTACATAAACTTAAAATCGGGGTGTATTTTAAGTAAAAATGACTGTATATAATTTTCATAGAAAGAGAGGGGGTACAAACGTGAAAAGAAAAAATCAACCTGTGGTGCAGGGGATCACAAGGAAAACGTGGAAGCAGGAGATAAAGCATAACTGGCCACTTTATATGATGATTTTTCCCGCCTTTGTGCTGGCGCTGATTTTCTGTTACATACCGATGGGCGGACTGGTGATGGCTTTTCAGAACTATAAGCCGTGGCTTGGTATTACAGGATCAGAGTTCGTAGGATGGGAAAACTTTAAACAGATTTTTGCATTTAAAGAATCCTATCAGGCAATTATCAACACTTTAATTATTGCGGTAAGCAAGATTGTTCTTGGTCTGATTGTCCCGATTGTCATGGCACTTTTACTAAATGAGGTAAAACAGCTCGGAATAAAGAAATGTATTCAGACATTGGTTTATCTGCCTCATTTCCTTTCCTGGGTTACAGTAGCCGGTATGCTTCGTGATATTCTGGGGCTGGATGGTATTGTGAATCTGTTCTTACAGAAAATGGGAATGCAGCCCATCTTCTTTCTGGGAGAAGCGGGAATGTTCCGGCAGATCGTTGTACTGTCCGATTTATGGAAAGGCTTTGGATTTGGCATGATCGTTTATCTTGCAGCAATTTCCAATATCGATCAGAGCCTTTATGAGGCAGCCGCAATTGACGGTGCAAACCGGTGGCAGCAGACTTTATATATTACGCTGCCGGGTATTATGCCAATGATTATTGTCATGGCAACCTTAAGTCTTGGAAATGTACTGAATGCCGGATTTGATCAGATTTTCAACCTGTACTCACCATTAACCTACAGTACCGGTGATATTATTGATACCTATGTATATCGGCAATCCCTGATTAACGGGCAGTATAGCTTTGGTACTGCCGTCGGTCTGTTCAAGTCCGGAATCAGTCTGCTGCTTACGGTAATCTCTTACAGACTGGCATATAAGTATGCCGGGTATCGGATCTTTTAGGAGGGAAAGCATATGTCGTATACATCATGGAGTAGAAAAGTATTTGTTGTATTTAACTTAACATTTCTCTTTTTAATGGCATTGTTGTGTGTGCTTCCGTTAATCAATTTATTTGCAATCTCCTTAAGTGGAAAGGCGGCAGCAAACAGTGGACTGGTTACGTTCTGGCCAATTGATTTTACGATTCTGGCATATGAAAAAACATTGCAGAACAGCAATTTTATCCGATCCTTTGTCATTTCCATAGCAAGAACAGCAATCGGTACACTGTTTTCCATGTTTGTGATTACAACTGCAGGATATGCGTTGTCAAAGGAGTTTCGTGGAAGAACGGTATTGATGTGGTTCTTTGTTTTCACAATGTTGTTTGGCGGAGGATTGATTCCAAGCTATATACTGAATACTTCACTGGGATTAAAGAATAACTTTCTGGTATATATCATTCCGGGAGCATTCAGCTGTTATAACATGATCCTGATTATGAACTTTTTCCGGTCTATTCCGAAGGCACTTGAAGAAGCGGCATTGATTGACGGAGCCAGCTTTTTTACAATCCTCTGGAAGATTTTCCTGCCACTTTCGAAGGCGGGACTTGCAACGGTTGCACTGTTTATTATGGTAGGAAGCTGGAATGAGTGGTTTACAGGTATTCTGTATATGTCAGATACGAAAAATTATCCACTGGCGTCCTTTTTACAGGTAATTGTTGTACAGGGCAATCAGCAGGATCTGGCTCTTGATCCTACTTCGGCAGCAGCAATGTCCGAAAGAACGATCAAAGCCGCACAGGTATTTATCGGAGCATTACCGATTCTGTTAGTTTATCCTTTCTTACAGAAATATTTTGTGAAGGGAATTGTTATGGGAGCGGTAAAAGAATAAAAAACGTGATATTATTTTTATGGAGGGTAACAAAATGAGAAGAAGAAGTACCATGTTAACTGCATTATTACTTACATCCGCCGTATTACTTGGTGGCTGTGGAAGTAAAAGCACAGGGACGACAGAGGTCAGTACACAGAATGCGGATGGAAAGTATGAGCCTGCACTTACGATTACGATTGCCAAGCAGTTGGATGAAAATGCAGGTAAATATGATGAAGGGGATGACATCAACAATAATCCGATGACACGGTTAACCGAAGAAAAGCTGGGAATTAAAATGGATACCGTGCTTCTTGGCGGTGATGCGGGAAATTATGATACCAAGCTCCGCCTGGCGTTAACCGGATCCGAAGAACTTCCCGATGTATTCCCGGTATACGGTACACAGATGATTGCAGATATGATTGAGTCCGGCCGTGTAAAGGACATTACACAGGATATTGAGAAATATATGCCGGATAGAATCAAAGAAATTTATGACCAGTATCCGGAAACCTTCTATCCACTGACCAAGGATGGAAAGATTTATGGACTTGCGTGTCCTCCGGCACTGACTGAAAGTCAGGTAATGATAATCCGTCAGGACTGGCTTGATCATCTGGGATTACAGGCTCCGACCAATATGGATGAATTTGAAGCAGTAATCAAGGCTTTTACTGAGGATGATCCGGACGGTAATGGCAAGAAGGATACTTACGGTTTTACCTATGCAGGTGACGGTATTTACAATACGGGATGGGTTTCTGATCCGGTTATTCTGTTCTCCGCTAATTCCGGTAAGCATGTTCCCGGCATGTGGCAGGAGGATGAAAACGGACAGCTTGTTTATGGTTCTGTTTGTGAAGGAAATAAAGCAACACTGGAACGTATGGCACATTGGCATGCGAACGGCTGGATCTTCCAGGAGGCAGCAGCGACCGGTGCATGGGATGCCATGATGCAGTTTACCGAAGGTAAGGCGGGTATCTTTATCGGACGTCCCTGGGCAATTGATTCGGTAAGAGATGTAACATCTGCTGATCCAAACGCTGTTATTGCTGCTTATCCGAACATTAAGCAGGATAATGGGGAGCATACCTACCAGAGAGCCGAAATCAATGACGGATGGCTGATGTTTAATGCAGAATTTGACCAGATGGAAGCATTCTTTAAGTACTTTGACTGGCTGTATGATGTTGCATTCGGTACCGGTGATTTCCAGTATGGCTATATTGAGAATTACGATTATGATATTGTAGATGAAAAAGTTGTGTTTGATCCTGCCTTATTTGATCCGGTTGTGGTAGATCCGTTCTATCCTGCCAAGTCTACGGTATTAAAGAATTATCCGGCATTGGATAAAATGAAACCGTATGCTGATGTGGCAGCAGGTGCTGATCCTGATACGGGAGCGCTGATTAAAGCCGCAGCAACATTTGAAACTGCGCCGGATACAGCGAATGGTTATGTCATTGCATATGATGGAAAGGATGAATTGATTCCGGATCTGTTTAATGCAGAGCCGACAGAAACTATGAAAAAGAGCTGGGAACAGCTTCAGACCTTAGAAAAACAGACCTACACGAACATTATTTATGGAAAAGAGCCGATCAGTGCATTTGATGATTTTGTAGCAGAATGGAATGCACAGGGTGGTGAACAGATTACCCAGGAAATTAATGAATGGTACAAATCTGTACAGTAAAAGCTGGGAAGACATTACAGAGAACCGGTTACAGTGACTGGTTCTCTGTTGACGTGTTATATAGTAATAAACGACAATGTCTGCTATAATTTATTTAGATTCCGGTAATGGGAAAGATCTGACGGGAAGGAACGGTATAAGAGGTGAAAAGGATCCGGCATATCTATACGATTTTCATAGTGTTCATTTTTCTGGTTACAGCATGCTTTGTGATTCTGATGCAATACAGTTCTGCAAGTCTGGAAGCTTCCATGGCAGAAGTTGTTACCATTCAGATGGAGCATTCCGGTTCTTTGCTTGATCAGAAAATCCGTGAGATTGAAATTGAAGCAGTAGGTATTTTAAACAGTGATAAGTTAAAGACCATACAGCTTTGCGTTACCGAGGACAGGGATGTTTATGATTATATTCTGGCTGCAAATGATTTAAAGGAATATCTGACTGGAAGACAAAGAAGTAATGTCGGTATGGCAGAATTCAAACTATACTGGCCGTATTCACATCGTGTTGTTTCTAATGCCATGGTGGGAAGTATTGATCCCAAGGTAGTTGAACTATTTGCAGACAATGAATGGATTTACTTTGAAAATGATTTATTTTATATTCGAAAATATGTAACAGATGATGCCCCATATGATGAAGAACCATATCTGATGATTAAAATGGACCGGGATTATCTGTATGATCTGAAATCCATGGCTTCCGGAATCGGAAGTGGAGGAACACTGTTAATTTATGATGATAAAGAAAGCTATTTTTCTACCTCAGAGGAGGAAAGGGAGCTGCTTGCAAAAAGAGCGGAATTACCGGATCATGATTTGTTTTATGAAATGAAACTTTCTGACGGAAAATATCAGATTGTGGAATCGGAGGTAATGGAGAACGGCTTACAGCTCGTTTCCTATTATCCTTTGAATGCCATGAAAAAGTCGATTGTAAATATCACATGGATAACCGGAATTTCCCTGCTGGTTGTTCTATTAATCGGATTTTTCATAATTTTTTCATATTATAAGCATATCCTTATGCAGATGAAACTTCTGACAGAAAAGCTTCATGAAGTAGAATCCGGGAATCTTGCGACACAGATTACGGATATTCCGGATAGTGAATTTTCTTATGTATTTGTACAGTTTAATCATATGGTGGCGAGAATAAAACAGCTCATTGATGCAACCGTACGGGAGCAGCAGCTCCGCAGTCAGGCAGAACTGGAGCAGTTACAACTACAGATTAATCCTCATTTCCTTTATAACAGTCTGTCCTATATTGTGGCAGTAGCGAGGGATCCGCAGGCTGTAACGAAGATGGCGGCACATCTTGCCAATTATTACCGGTATTGCACACAGAAGAAAACCATTACAACAATCCGTGAGGAAATCTTTTATGCACGTGCATATCTGTCCATTATGGCAATGAGGAAAAATATTGACTATGAGATTGTTGTTGAGAATGGTCTTGAAGATATGGAGATTATTCCGCTCATTTTACAGCCGATTATTGAAAATGCTGCGGAACATGGTATTGAAGAGCGTGAAAATGCCAAGCGGATCTACATAAAAATCCATACAATAGCCGGAGGAGCTGTCCGGTTTGAAATTTCCGATGACGGACAGGGCATGACGGAAGAGCAGATCGAACAGTTAATGAAACGTATTCAGAAGAACCGTCGGGAGGAAAATGAAAGTGTCGGACTGTGGAACGTCAATCAGAGACTGCTGAACTGTTACAGTACTACAGAGGGGTTGAGATTCAGTGAGAGTATTTGGGGTGGACTGATGGTATCCTTTACCATTCAGCCGGAGAAAAAGGAGACAATGAATGACTGTACTGATCGTTGATGACGAAGCGTATATGGTAGAATATATGAAGGATCTGGTGGACTGGAAGGGATATGGCTTTGATCAGGTTTTAACAGCAACAGGAGGTTCCATTGCCAGGGATCTGCTGGATGAATATCAGCCTGATCTTCTGATTACCGATATCCGGATGCCGAAGATTTCCGGACTTGATCTTTCCATGATGATTTATGAGAAGAAGTATCCCACGAAAATCATTATTCTTTCTGGATACAGTGACTTTGAGTATGCCAATAAGGCTATGCGCTATGGAGCTTCGGAATATGTAGTGAAGCCGGTACTTAAAGAGGATTTTGAAGAGGTATTGGACCGGATTGTAGAGCGACATTTCAAGGAGAGACTGCAAAAGGAAGTACGTGGCTGTAAGGATAACGCGCAGCTGGTTGCCTATATTAAGGAATATATTTCTGAAAACTGTGAAAAAGATTTATCATTGGATATTTTGGGTGCAATGGTACATCTTCATCCTAATTATCTATCCAAAATGTTTAAGGATGTAGCCGGAGAGAATCTGTCCAACTATATTACAGATACCAAGATGAAAAGAGCAGCAGAACTTCTGCTACATACGGATTTAAAGATACAGGAAGTGATGAATCAGCTTGGCTATCAGAAAAGCCAGCATTTTTCAAAGCTGTTCCGTGAAAAATATGGCGTGTCCCCCAGGGAATACCGCGCAGAATATAGAGAATATGAATAAAATTGATATTTCCTTATTTTTCTGTACTTCGTTGCCCCGAATATGGTATGATGTGATAGATGCCTAAGAAAAACAAGCGGCTGCGAAGCAGACATCAATATAAACGGAGGGGGAATATAGGAATATGGAGAGAGAACGATTGGGCAGCAGATTAGGTTTTATCCTGCTGAGTGCCGGATGCGCGATAGGATGTGGAAATGTATGGAAATTCCCATGGATGGTTGGAACAAACGGAGGAGGAGCATTTGTACTACTGTATATCCTCTGCCTGATTATCCTTGGAATGCCGGCAATGACCATGGAATTTGCACTGGGCCGGGCATCCCAGGCCAGTCCCGTGAGAATGTATCACAAGCTCGAAAAAAAAGGACAGAAGTGGCATCTGCATGGTTATGTGGCTTTGCTTGGTAATGTATTTCTGATGGCATTTTATACAGTAGTGACCGGCTGGCTGATTTATTATTTTGTAAAGTTTGTGACAGGAGATGTTGCAGACCTGGGATTTGCAAAGATGATTTCCAATCCGCAGGTCAATGTGGGATTTCTTGCTGTTGCAGTTATTTTGGGATTCGTGATTCTGACCTTTGATTTACAGGGGGGTCTGGAACGTGTAACGAAATACATGATGTGTCTTCTGATTATTCTTATGATAGTCCTTGCAATTAAGAGCAGTACCTATGAAGGTGCATTACAGGGATATAAATTCTATCTGGTTCCCAATTTTTCGGATATCACGCCGAATATTGTAGTGGCAGCGATGAATCAGGCGTTCTTTACGTTGTCCGTTGGCATGGGCGGTATGGCTATTTTCGGAAGTTATCTGGGAGATGACCGCAGCCTTCTGGGAGAAAGCGTGCATGTCATTGCACTGGATACTTTTGTGGCGATTGTGGCAGGTCTTATTATTTTTCCTTCCTGCTATGCGTATGGGCTGGAGGTAACAGCAGGCCCCGCATTATTGTTTGATACCATGGCAACGGTATTTCAGAATATTCCGGGAGGAAGAGTCTGGGGAAGTCTGTTCTTTATGTTTATGGTTTTTGCAGCATTCTCCACAGAGCTTACGGTATGTGAAAATATTCTTGCCTGTGTACGGGAAATGACCGGATGGACCAGAAAGAAAGGGTGTCTTGTATGTGGAATCGTGATTTTCCTGATTTCTCTTACAACTGCGCTTGGATTCAGTGTATTTGACTTCCATCCGTTTACCCCATCCTCTACCTGGCTGGATTTCTGGGATTTTCTGGTAAGTAACAATATTCTGCCGCTGGGTGCAATGATCATCGCATTGTTCTGTACCAGTAAACGTTTTGGCTGGGGATTTGATAACCTTATGGCAGAGGCAAATAAGGGTAAGGGATTAAAGATAAAGCCATGGATGAAACCGATTTTCGGTGTTGTTGTGCCGGTATGTATTCTGGCAATTTATATCATAGGTATGATTACCTTTGAGTGGAGGTAAGGATGGAGAAAAAAAAGAAGTTTCCTGTGATTTATCTGTTGGCAATTTTATATGCATTGTCAGCATATCTGGGACCGGTGGCATTTTTGGTAATGTCGGACTCAGACGCCGCAGATAAAGTTACATCCTGGCTATTCTGGTTACCGGTTATTTTAGGAATCGTAAACTTAATTGTGGTTCTGGCAGCAAAGAGTAAGATTGAGAGGAAGCAGTTACTGGTATGCTCCATGATTATCAAGTATGCGCTGATTCCCTTTTATCTGGTTGGAGGACTTCTGATTGTTCTCTGTCTGCTATTGATGATCACGCCGATTGTGTTTATGGTCTTCGTCGGCCCTGTGATGGCATTGATACTTGGGATATATGGCTGGCTTATTCTGCTTGCAGCTGCACCATTTTCAGTTGCTTACGTTGTCCGATCCTATAAAGGTGGATTTCACAGTAAAGCGCTGCTTGTAATCTCTGCGATCATGCAGTTTTTCTTTACCATGGATGTGATTTTCATTACGGTTCTTGCCGTAAAAGAACGGAAATACAAATAAATTTTTATGAGGGAGAAAAGTAAAATGAAGAAAAAAGCAGTGGCAGCGTTGGTGGCAGCAGGGCTTGCATTGAATCTTTGTGGATGCAGTGCTTATGGTGTGGCAATCAAAATGATGCAGGATTATGAGCCGGAACAGTCACAGGACTGGGCCGTGGAAGAACAGCTTCCGGAGGAAGAGGAAATTCTGGAACCGGAAGAGTCAGAGGAAACCGGAAACGAAGATGCAGACGGAACGGTAGTTACTGGAAAGGATCAGAGTGAAAAGTCTTCCGTAGAAATGCCGGAAGAGCTGTCTGACAATCTGTATGATTTCCAGATTGCGATGGATGGACAGGTATACCAGTTCCCGATGTGGTTTGATGATTTTGAGGCATTGGGCTGGGAATATCTTGGCGACCGGACAGAAGTGTTATATGCGAACGAATATCTTTATGCGGAACCATGGCAGAAGGACGGTGTTACGATTTATACTTCCATTGCAAATTTATCTTTAAATGCCATAGCACCGGAGGAAGGTGAGGTCTGTGGACTGAATCTGTACGATTATCAGATGCAGGACTTTGACTGGAAGATAGAACTTCCGAAAGGTATTGCATTTGAGGAGTCTACAAGGGAAGATATCCTGAAAGCTTATGGGGAGCCTACCGATGAGTATGATGGAGAGATTTGCTATAAAATGTCCTATGAACTGGATTACTACAGTCGGGTAACCTTTCGTGTTTATAAAGATTCCGGAGTGATCCAAGAGCTCGAGTTGATGAATATGATCGAGCTTGACGGGCTTGATAATTCGGTGAGCGAAGAGGTTCCGGAACTGATCAGCGAATATAAGGCACCAACACAGCTTGGAGATGATTATTATTCCAATATTTTAGAGTATGATGGTGCGCTTTATCAGCTTCCCTGTCCGATTCAGGAATTTACGGATAACGGATTCGAAATACAGGAAAAGAACAGCGATATGGTAATCGGTGCCGGAGACACCGGTATGGCAGAGCTGATGAAGGATAATCAGAGAATCCGTGTACCAGTCAAGAACTTTGCTCCATATGCGACCGTATTGGAAAATTGCTTTATTATTGAACTGGATGAATATGATTTTGGAGCCAATAGATACTCCTCCATGGTATTTCCGGGAGGCATTACCTTTGGAAGCAGCGAGGAAGAAGTTCTTGCAGCGATTGCCGACTACAATTACGAAAGCTCGGAATCCGGAAAATCCACCTATTACTATGTCTATGGACCGGATGAATATTCTTCCTATGGATATCAGATCGTTGTAGAAGATGGTAAGGTAACAAGTTTAAGAGCCCGCCAGGCGGATATTAACTGGTAAATTGCTATTATTAATATAATATTATAAACAGCTGTTTTACAGAGCGGATGACTTCCGCTTTGTGAGACAGCTGTTTTTTTGTTGTTTTACAAAAACTTTATTTTTATTTTACGGTAGTTAGGTGGAAAAGGCTGGGAAAGATTTGTATCCTAAAGCGTAGTTATTAAAGAGAGGCCACAGATCATGGATATTATCATTAAAAACATTACGAAATCTTTTCATGGAAAGAATGTGATACAACCAATCAGCTTAACCATTCATAATGGAAGCTTTACGACTCTGCTTGGACCGTCCGGCTGTGGAAAAACAACTCTGCTCCGGATGATTGCCGGATTGGAAACTCCGGATACCGGTGAAATTTGGCTGGGAGATCAGTGCGTATTTTCAAAAGAAAAATCAATTTATGTTTCTCCTGAAAAGAGAAATATCGGATTTGTATTTCAGGATTTTGCTTTGTGGCCGCATATGACCGTCTTTGAAAATGTGGCATTTGGTTTACGGGCAAGAAAAGATACCCGGGATCTGCAGAGCCGTGTGAGAGAAGCCCTGCATATGGTTCAACTGAACGATTATGAAAAAAGATACCCTCATCAGCTATCAGGTGGACAACAGCAAAGAGTTGCATTTGCCAGGGCCATTGCGATCCGGTCAGAGTGCATTTTGTTTGATGAACCGCTATCTGCGTTAGATGCCTTATTAAGGGAAGAGATGCGGCACGAATTAAAAGAGCTGATTCATTCACTGGGAATTACAGCGGTGTTCGTGACACACGATCAGGAAGAAGCAATGAGCATGAGCGACCATATTGCGGTTTTCAAAAGTGGTCATGTGGAACAGTATGATACACCGGAAAATATTTATCATCATCCTAAGACAGAATTTGTTGCAAGATTTGTCGGAAAGTCAAACTGGATCAGTAACACGGAGCTGTTTCGTCCGGAGGTTGCTACGACAGAATTAAAACAGAATTTTCAATATTATGAGCTGCCGGTGCAAAGCGTACAGTATCTGGGCGAATGTTATGAAATTGTTGCACGGTATAAAGATATGAATTGGACATTTCATACCGGAAATAAAGTGCTTCCGGGAGAAAAAATGTCTGTTTATATAGATCCTAATCAAATTATTACATGCGAAGGAGAAACATTATGAAAAAAACATGGATTGCAGTTGTATTATCTGCATGCCTCAGTGTGAGCTTACTTGCCTGTGGAAGTACAGCAACGACAGCAACAGAAACGACAGATAATGCAGCAGAAGCTGAAACACAGGAAGCAGCAGAGGAAACGCCTGCGGCAGCTGATAGTACGGAAAAGGTGGTCGAACAAACAGAAACCGTAGAAGAAACTCCGGAATTAAGCGGAAAGGTTACTGTATATATGCCAAGTCCTGCCGGCCTTGCTGATAAGCTTGCAGAGGCTTTCACAGAAAAGACCGGTGTTGAAGTAGAGCAGTTTCAGGGAACGACCGGAGAAATTCTTGCCCGTCTGGAAGCAGAGCAGGCTAATCCGATTGCGGATGTTGTTATTCTTGCTTCCTGGTCGGATGGATTGTCTATGAAGGCAGACGATCAGTTGGAAAGCTATACTCCGGCTAATGCGGATAAAATTAATGAAGGCTGGATTGATGCAGATGCTACCCTGTTTGGATACAGTGCATCTGCCGTTGGAGTCATCTATAACACAACCATTTTCCCGGAATTAAGTGCAGACTGGTCCGAGCTTGCTGACGAGCAGTATAAGGACAACATTGCCATTCCGGATCCTGAAAAGTCCGGTGCCTGCAAAGACTTTCTTGCCGGTCTTGTAACAGGAACTTCTGATGGAGATCAGATTATGCAGTCATGGGCAGATAATGGCTTAACCGTTCCGGGTGCAAATAAGGCAGCGTTGGAAGCTGTTACAACCGGTGAAAAAGGAATTCTGATTGCCGGTGTGGATTATAATGCATATTCTTCTATGAATAAGGGCGAACCGCTCAATATTTACTATCCTGCATCCGGTACCGTTGTAAATCCCCGTCCTGCAATGATTTTAAAGACGGCTCCTAATATGGATAATGCAAAGGCATTTGTAGATTTCCTGTTTTCAGATGAGGCACAGAAGCTGGTGGCTGACGCTTACCTGTTACCGGGAAGAAACGATATTACCTGTGAGAACCGTACCAATCTTTCCGATATTCCTCAGATTCCGACAGATTGGGATAAGATGATGGAGGTTGCATCCGATACGGCTGCAAAATTAAATGAAATCTGTAAATAAATTTATTGTACTATTATTAATTCTTTTGGCAGGATTAATTCTGTGTCCACTGATTACAGTATTTGCCAAGGCGGTCATTATTGATGGCCGCCTTGACCTTTATCAGGCATGGGAAAATATTGCTTCACAGGAAAATATAGAAACCATATGTAATTCTTTGATTCTTGGCATCTGTGTAGTTTTATGTTCGTCGGTGATTGCTGCTCCGACGGCTTATCTGTTTTCCAGAACACAGGCTGCAAAATATCAATGGATGGATATTTTATTTATGGTGCCTTTTATGACACCACCGTACATTGCATCCATGGGCTGGATTGTCTTTATGCAGAAAAACGGGTTATTCCAGCAGTTATTTCCGGCAACTGGTTCCTGGTCGGAAGGTTTTTTCTGCTTTGGTGGCCTTGTTCTGATTATGAGCTTTCATGTATTTCCGTTCTTAATGACGATGCTGAAAAATGCCATGCTGAATATACCATCCAGCCTGGAAGAGAGCGGCGCGGTTTTTGGGGCCGGACCAATAAGGCGTATCCGGAAAATCTTTGCACCGTTACTAACGGGAAATTATGCGATTGGGGCATTGCTGGTATTTGTTAAGACACTTTCGGAATATGGAACACCTTATACATTCGGGCGTAGAATCGGATTTTATGTATTTACGACGGACATTCACAAATATTCTACAACGGCACCCATTGATTTTGGACGATCTGCAGGATTATCTTCCATTCTGGTAATTATTTGCATTATGATGTGGCTGCTCCAGAATAATATTACCAGTCGTACCAGTTATCAGCTTTTAAATGGAAAGGGAAACCGGGTGAATAGGGTAAAATTCCCTTTCTGGGGAAATGCTGTGGCATGGATATGGTTGTTAATGGTAATTCTTGTGACCATAGGAATACCATATTTTTCCATTATTATAACTTCAGTGATTAAATTGCGCGGATATGGAATTGCAGCAGGTAATTTTACACTGGATCATTATAAGGAACTCTTTACGACCAAAAAGGCTATGGCTGCCATTAAGCAGAGTATTTTTCTTGCGGTTTCTTCGGCAACAATCTGTTCGGTGCTTGGTACAACCATCGTAGTGGTATCGCGGCATGCCAAAGGATGGATGAAAAAAATATTGGAAGGAATTAGTCTATTGCCTGAAATGCTGCCGAGTATTGTTATGGTGATTGGAGTAATGTTATTCTGGAATTCGATTTATCAGTGGATTCCGTTGTATAATACCATTGGAATCATGGTACTGGCTTATGTCATCCTTTATCTGCCATATACCGTACAGTATGTTACTTCTTCTTTCACACAGATGAATGAGAATATGATACAGGCAGGGCGTATCTTTGGAGGTTCCCCTTCCTATGTATTCCGGCGGATTACACTGCCGATGATATCAAGGGGTATTGTGGCAGGATGGATGATGATTTTCATTATTGCATTCCGCGAATTGGTTACGGCAAGTCTGATTGCACCTCCGAATACATTGGTGGTTTCTACTTATATCAATCGGGAATTTGAACAGGGAAGTGTGTCTCTTGGAATGGCTATGGCTGTGATCTGTGTGCTTATTACGACAACGGCCTTAATGTTATTGAACTATTTTGGTAGAAAAAGAGGTGAATAGCCATGGAACTTTATATTGCAGGAGGATGTGGTGAGCATGGACGTAACTGCTTTTTAGTAAAAGGCAGACAGGTTCAGTTTCTGGTGGACTGTGGAATAAAAGCGGATTGTCCGGAGAATCCATACCCGGATTTGCAGACAGAGCAGATATCTGATCTGAAATATGTGTTTTTGACCCATTCCCATGCAGATCATACGGGAGCTTTGCAATGGCTGCTTAACCGAGGATTTCAGGGAACCGTAATTGCCAGTCGCGAAACATTCCGGCAGATCAGAGAAAGACTTCCTTTTACACAGCAGCTGGAAAGTAATATTCCAGTGAATAACATGCAGGTAGAATGGGGACGCAGTGGACATTGCGCCGGAAGTGTCTGGTATCTTTTTTTTATGGAAAACAAAAGTATATTTTTTTCCGGTGATTATACAGAGCATTCCTTAATATATACCTGTGATGCTATTCGAAAACAAACGGCAGATGTGGCGGTTCTGGATTGTGCATATGGAACGGCAGAATTGTCTTTTCAGGAACAATGTCATAAATTGATCGAAAGAACGCGGGAGCTGTTGCTTTCCGATGGAGTTGTGGTTTTTCCCGTACCGAAATATGGGCGTGGTCTGGACTTGTTTATGCTTTTTCAGGAAGAATTTGGAGATGTTCCCTTTTTTGCAGATGAAATCTTTATGGATAATCTGTGGAAGATAGAAAAGGATGAATTCTGGTATCAGCCGGTTTCTATGAAGACGAAAGTTATGAAATATAATGGTGAAGACCGGGGAATTATTTTTATCAGTGATCCGCAGCTGCGTTCCAAAAAGGCCAGACAAATGGTGGATAAAATGGCAGCATTGGGGGCAAAAGCAATTATGACTGGAACGGTAGAAGAGGGAAGCTACAGCCAACAGCTGATTCACAACGGAAGTATGGAAGTGATCGGTTACCCTGTTCATTTGAATTTTTCACAATATATGAAGTTAATGAAACAAAATTATTTTCATAAAACCATACCATATCATTCCACGGCTTTTGCTAATCCGAAGCACGTTTTATTCTGACCCGTAATATAAAACCTATGTATTTCCGGAAGGATTTTATTCTACCTTTCATTCGTGAGAAGGAATGCTTTTAAGTCTTCAAGCTTTTCTTCACCGGCTTTGCGGCCAAGGTCATAGGCTGCCTGTAGTTTTACAGGATCCTTTTCCACACGGCTGACAGGGAGGGCTTCGTCTGGTCGGAAGACAAAGACGGAGCCTTCTTTTTCTTTCTTAAAAATATAGTCCAGAGTATCATTGTAAACAAGGTGCCGGTTTTCATTTGTTTTGATAAATTCCGGATAAGCTCTGTATTTGTGGCGGATGAGCGGCATCAGGCTGTTTTCGCTCTTGCGGTAATCCTTCGGCTGCGTAAGAATGATGACATTACGGTCGTAGCCCATCTGTTCAAACTGCCGGATGGGGATGGAATCGGCAACTCCTCCATCTAACAGTTTTTGACCGTCAATGGTCACAATTCTGGATACAACCGGCATGGAGGCAGAGGCCTGGATCCAGTCAAAGCCGTGATCCTTCCGCCCGGTATACCTGTGATAAACAGGTTTACCGGTTTCTACATCGGTACACACGACATAAAATGCAGCTGGGTTGCTCTCGAAGGCTGCAAAATCAAAAGGATCATATTTTAAAGGAATTTCATTGTAGCAGAAATTCTTATTATAGATATCACCTGTTGTAAGTAAGGAATAAAGACCACCGTAACGCTTATCCTTACAGTATTTCAGGTTGTAACGGATGGAACGGCCGATTTGTCCGGAAATATAATTACTGCCAAATACGGCACCGGCGGAAACACCGATTATACCATCATAGGTAATTCCATTTTCCATCATAACATCCATGATTCCTGCAGAGAAGAGACCGCGCATGGCACCTCCCTCTAAAATTAATCCTGTTTTCATCTTTCATTTTACCTCAGACATAATTTTTAGTTCATTTCACATATCAATTTTTATTTCATATATCTCAAATTACATATGGCTTTAGGTTGCACATATGTGTAATGTCTGTAAATAATTATAGTAACACCAAAACTTAAAAGCAAGCGTATATCAGTGCTGCGATTTTCTTTGATATAAATATATTCCTATTCCGATAGCATCTGCCAGAAACCATCCGATGGGAATGGACATCCAGATTCCGGTTGTGCCAAGTGCAGGAATGGCTGACAATACATAAGACAGCAGCACTCTTGTTCCTAAAGATGCAATGGTCAGGACAATCGAAATACCCGGTCGGTTTACGGCGCGGTAATAGCCATATAGCAGGAACAAAATACCGATGCCGATATAGCAGGAGCCTTCCATATGCAGATACTGAACACCAATCCGGATGATTTCTGTTTCAGAAGCCGGGATAAAAATCCGCATCAGAGGATTGGCAAAGATAAACACCAGACCGCTGATGAACAGACTGAACAAACCGGACACAGCCGCGGCACTGCGGATTCCTTTACGGATCCGTTCCTTCTGATTGGCACCATAGTTCTGGGCAACAAATGTGGAAAAGGCATTACCAAAATCCTGTACCGGCATATAGGCAAAGGAGTCAATTTTTACTGCGGCAGCAAAGGCAGCCATTACAGCCGTTCCGAAGCTGTTGACCAGTCCCTGGACCATCAGAATGCCGAAGTTCATAATGGACTGCTGAAGACAGGTCAGGATCGAAAGATTGCTGATTTCTTTTAAGGTACTTCTGTTAAAATGCAGGTCTGCTTTGCCGGGAAGAAGTTCGCGGAAGCAGAGCATCGTGTAAATCACGATTCCGATTCCGGCAACCCACTGGGACAGGATGGTTGCAAAGGCCGCACCGGGAATTCCCCAATGCAGATATAGCACAAAAATTAAATCCAATGTGACATTTAATATAGAAGAAACAGCAAGGAAAATAAGCGGAATCACGGAGTTTCCAACAGCACGGAGAAGATTGGCAAAATAGTTATACAGGAAGGTAGCCGGGATCCCTAAAAAGATGATCATTAAATAGTCCTTCATCAGAGGCCGGATTTCCTGTGGAATCTGTAAAACCCATAAAATTCCGTCAAAGCAGACATAAACGAGCACATTGATTACAATGGTGATACCTCCGATTAATGTGAAGGACATGAAAACGCTCTGCCGGATTTTGGGATAATCGTTGCTTCCGTACTGCATGGAAATGGCAGCTCCGCTTCCCATACAAAGTCCAATGAGAATGGAAGTAAGAAAGGTCATTAAGGTATAAGAGGATCCAACCGCGGCAAGCGCATCGGCTCCCAGAAACTGACCGACTACCCAGGTGTCGGCAATGTTATACATCTGCTGCAGGAGATTTCCCAGCATCAGGGGGAGTGCAAATAATAATATTTGAATGGTAATGGGGCCTTTGGTAAGATTTCGCTGCATGATTTTTATTCCTGAATAACTCTTTTTCTTAATTTTTATTAGAAATTAAGTACATTTTGACCTTTAAAAATATAATTGTCAAGAAAGATCCACGTATGTAAAAACCTTAATTCATACTGATGTCTAC
>CAVHRK010000043.1:0-50832 GCA_963638365.1 Anaerobutyricum sp.
TAGCTGAGGTATCAAATGTTTTATTAATTATCTCTGCGGAAATAGATGCATAAAAAATAATACACTTTTTAAAAAGTTCATATTCACTATCATCAAATAAACCATAAAAAAGCATATTATTAAAATCATACAAATCTCTTGCTGCCGCTCTGCTCATCAAAGCATTTGCCTTGGCAGCAAAAATTTCCATCGGCTCAAGTGTTCTGATTTCCATAGAATCGTCAAATGCATCCGTTACAATCTTTCTCTCAACTGGTGCAAAAATATGTGACCGCAAAGAATAGTTAAGTTCCACTTTGATGTTATCCCTGTTTCCACCTGCGTTTTGATACTGAAACAAAAAAGAATCCAAACTATGACTGTATCTTGAAGATTCTGACAAATGATATCCCTCTTCCTGCATATATCGCTGCAAACGTTCTGTTATCTCTTTACGGGTCACTTCCGTATCTTCTTTAGAATAATTTGGTGTAAAATCCATATCAATATCTACTGACAGTCTCGGAAGATTAAAAATTGTCATATTGATCGCTGTACCGCCCTTCAGTACAAAATGTTCCCTTAAATATTCATCCTCATTGAAATATCGTAATATTTCTTTCAGACGCAATACTTTTTCAAATGTATCTCTGACAAATCCTCTTTCTTTGGCTGCCTTACTTAATTCGACTCTGTTATATTCTATCATCTTTAAATACTCCATTCTTCAATTTGTAGATTTCATCTGGTACAACTAATTTCCATTCCTTGTTATATGTGCCATTTGTAAATTCCTTTGTCAGATATCGTTTACTCTTCCCGGTTTTATGTTGACACATTTCAAAAAAGCTATGACTGAGCCCCAACTTATCTCGATATGGATACAGGATAAACCCTGTTTTTTGATATAAAAACTGATTATGATATTCCTGTAGATAACCTGTCAGCTTTTCTTCATTTAAAGATGTAAAACCTTCAATATTCGATAACACTTCTTCAATTCCTGAAATTTTATCCATATCTTTTATACAGTCAAGCGTAGTACGTTCTTTATCTGTTATCCGTACTCCACCGCTATAATGAACATCCTCTATTCCTAATTTGCATTTGGAGGCTACGTAACAGTAAGTATATCCGTCAAATTCAAATTCTTTAAATGGTGTCTCTGATGATACATAAACATCATAGTACACCTGATCACACACTCCATAATATTCCATGGCTGTATGATGGGAAATGCAGGCACTCGGACTTGCTGCGCTTCCAATCTGATACTTATTCGCCACCGGACATCCGGTTTCTCCACTGATGCAGGTATACATATTTTTCCTGATTCTCACGATAAGTTCCTGTGCAATCAGCCTCCTGACTGCCGTTCGTGCAGCTTCTATATTGTTGTAATATTGATTGATATCTTCCAACGTAAACACTGGCTTATTTAATAATTCGTAATACAAATTCATAATCCAACACCTGTTTATTTTTTATTCCAAACAGGTCACATTTGACCTGTTTGTTATTATTTTTAAACCATTATATCATAAATGATTCATTTGAAAAGGATTATTTCTATTTATTACATTTCTTTGCAATGCTAAAAATGACAAATGCATCAGCAGACAGTAGATTTCCAGACAAGTTATTGCTATACTCTGTTTAGACTAATTCCCGTTTGTAAAAAGCTTATGTATTTATGATTAAGGAGGAAACCAATATGTTATATATGGTAATTGAACGGTATAAAGATAAGGAGGCCCTTTATAAACGCTTCCATGAAAAAGGCCGCATGATGCCTGACGGCGTAAGCTATGTCAATAGCTGGGTTACCCAGGATGGAAATACCTGTTATCAGGTCAATGAAGCAGAAAATCTGGAATTGCTGCATGAATGGGCTTCCAACTGGAACGATGTTACGGACTTTGAATTCATCCCTGTAATCAGCAGCCATGACATGAGTGAAAGAATGGCTAAAAACAGCTAAACTAAAGCAAAGGTACAGCCTTCGGAAACCCACGTCGGCTGTACCTGAATTTTTGCTTATGGAATTTTCCTGTACAGGTAATTATTTATTTTCAAATCTTTCACTGTAATATTCCGGTACAGGAGGAATCGAGTTGATGAAATCCACAAACTGCTTTTGCATGGCATTAATTTTAAGCGGATTGATCTTCGGTAAATCCGACACTTCTATTTTGTCTTTGCCAAGAAGTGTTTTAAGTGCAATATTGACCATACGGATATCATATTGTCCTTTGAAAAGAGGCGTAATGGGCCGGTCAAGATGAAGCATTTTATAAACTGCGGTCATCGCTGTTCTGACACTTGTTTCAACCGTAAACACAACATCACCTTCAAGTTCAACAAACTGACCGATAAACGCAAGGTTTGCGCTGCTTTGCGGTATGATTTCAGGTCTGTCGGTTATTTTTCTCGGCATAAACTGGGAAGTAATGTACGGCATAACCGTCGGAATAGAAATGGAATGGGCAATGATTTCATCCATTTCATTTTTAAGTCCACAGTGGTATAAAAATTCTCTAAGAACTTCTTCGCCATTGCATTCATTCATAGGCTTTTTGATATATTCACCCTTTTCATTGGAATGAAGTCCGTAAAACCAGAGCACTTGAACATTGTCCGGCTGATCCGGACAAACAGGCTGGAGTGCCGCACCATAGGTAATAAACCAGGGCGAATGTACAAATGTCGTTGCTCCACCCTTACCTGTTGGATTGCCTGTTTTTTCTTCCAGATATTCAAAGAATTCCGGGTAATCCTTAACGGTTACGGTAACGCTTACAAAATTGCTCTTCTCAGGTGAACAGATAAATTTTTCCGGATGACCGAAGTCATTGCTCTTTTTTGCAATTCTTTCCCAAAGAGTAAAGCAGCCTCTTTTGTCTGTATCTTTATTCATAACAGGCGCTTCTGTCATACTGCCTCGTGTTGAATTCTGTGTCATTGAACCATTGGTAAAGAACACCAGATCCTCCCTGGATACTGCAACGGTCTTTTCTTCTCCGCTTTGATTGACATGAAGTAATTTAACCGAATTTTTATCGTTGATATTTTCAAAGTCCATATCGGTAACGGTTGTGCTGGCAACAAAATTTACTCCGTTGTCTGCAAGATATTTCTGGAGCGGCAGAATAAGGCTGTTGTACTGGTCGTATTTGGTACGTAAAATACCCCGTAAACTCCGGATTAAGTGAAGCTGGTGCATAAATCTTACGGCATATCTTTTCATTTCGATTAAACTGTGATATGGCTGAAATGCAAGCATCGCACACCAGTAATACCAAAGCTGGCTTTCAAAGAATTGAGGTGCAAACCATTGCTCAATCGTAACATCCTCCAGTTCCTTTTCATCCGTCATCATCATCTGTATGAATTGTTCCTGAATCTCCGGTGTTACCCCAAAAGTTGTTTCGTCATGCGGCACAAACCCTTTTTCCCATAATCGGTGCTTTGAATCAATTTCAAAGTTCTTGTTGCATTCTCTTGTTTCATCAAGAACCGTTCTGCCCTCTTCATAAATGGAGGGAATCGAACCAAACAAATCCCAAAGACATTCCATATATGGTTCAAGTTCTCTTTCACCACGGGAAATGTAGCCGTTTTCGGCATTACCGCAAGCGTCCATTGAACCGCCAAATACAGGAAGGCTGTCAAAAACAGTGATGTTTCTGCCGGGCATCTGTCCATCACGGACAAGAAATGCAGCCGCAGACAGGCCGGCAATACCACCGCCAATAATATATGCTTTTCTGTTTTCAATCCCTTCGGGTTTACGTGGATGAACTCTGTCATAGTTTTTCATAAATGATCATCTCCTGTCAAAATTATTCAAACAGCTAAAATCAGACAATTGTTTGACTTTGCTATTTGACTTCATTATAATCAATGTGAAATAACCATCAATCATCAATCTGTTACGATTTATACAAAATCATACAGATTATGAAAAACTAGTGGATTTTGAGGTAATTTTATGGGACAAAAAGCAGAATACAGAAGTGCAAAGCGTTCAAGACTTTTAATCCGGCAGGCTTATACCGAGCTGTTAAAAGAGAAGGATTTGAATAAAATTACGGTTACTGACATTGTTAAAAAAGCGGACATAAACCGTGGAACATTTTATGCGCATTATCCCGATGTGAGAGGTGTGACCGAAGAAATAGAAAACGAATTTGTTGAAGAAATGCTGAATATTCTGGCAGAATTCCAATATGATAATTTCTTTAAAAATCCGACACCGTTGCTTTTAAGAATAAGCAGATTCTTAGAAAAAGATGAGGAGTTTTACAACGTTCTTATCCGATCAAACAATTCTGAAATTTTTCTTGAAAAGCTAAAGAAAATATTTTCTGATCACATGCTGTCGAATACCGATATCCCTGAGGATTTAAAAAATACCAAAACCGTCAAACTGAGGATTTCATATTTTGCAGGTGGTATCGTTAACGTTTATAAGCAGTGGTTTATGGGTGAACTTGATTGCAATATGAATGATATTGCTTTAGAAATCAGCAAATTACTCAGTCTTGAAACGGACTTGCTGACAGGCTGACTCTTCCCATGCTGTATATTCGGAATTTGGAGAGGTGAGAAAATGGAAATTCAATATATTATACCTACTGATGATAGAACGGAAATAAGCAAGATATATGAGGAAAGTTGGAAATGCGCATATAAAGGCATAATACCTCAAGACTATCTGGATTCAATTTCTAATGGGCGCTGGTCGTCAACCTTAGATAACCCAAACTGGAAAACATTGATTTGTATTGACAATGGCAGAATCGTGGGAACAAGCAGTTTTTGTAAATCCCGTTTTGAGCAGTTTCACGACTGGGGTGAAGTTATTTCGATATATCTGCTACCGAATTATATGGGTAAAGGCTATGGAAAAAATCTTATGAAATCTACCATTTCAGAATTAAAAATACAAGGATACGAAAATATTTTTTTGTGGGTTCTTGAAGAAAACAGCAGAGCAAGGCATTTTTATGAACAATTTGGTTTTTCACCGACAGATGATTTTTTAGATGATAATATCGGAGGGAAAGAATTGCGAGAAGTCCGATATATCTACAAATAGTGACAAATTCCAGTTTGTAAAATAACTAACAAAAGAATCTAATGAAAAAGCGTATGAATTTCTAATGAATCCATACGCTTTTTACAACTGGTATTTTCCAATTCACCTTCTTACCAGTTCTTCTTCTCTTTACTGCTGTCATGCTGTGTTTTGCGTTCCTCAACCATTTTCGCGAACCATTCCACCATTGCCGGGTCCTGATGTGAGAAAAAGGCACTGGTGGCCGTATCCAACTGTGAAATCTGGTTCATATCATTCTCATCAAGTGCAAAGTCAAATACATTTAAGTTTTCAATCATACGTTCTTTATGTACCGACTTTGGAATTACGATCACACCTCTTTGAATATGCCAGCGGAGCATTACCTGCGCCGTTGATTTCCCATATTTCTGTCCGATTGCTTTTAAGACTTCATTTTCAAAAAGACCTTTTCTTCCTTCGCCAAATGGTGCCCACGCTTCCAGCCGGATGTCATATTTGTCAGCCCATTCTTTTAATGTTTTCTGCTGGTTAAATGGGTGCGTTTCCATCTGATTTACCATCGGCCTAATGTTGGTGAAGTTTGCAAATTCTACCATGCGGTCTGCATAATGATTGGAAATGCCGATTGCCCGAAGCTTTCCTTCCTTATACAGTTCTTCCAAAGCTCGCCATGCACCGTAAGTATCGCCAAAAGGCTGATGCAGCAACATCAGATCCAGATAATTGGTACGCAGCTTTTCCATGGATTCCAGCACAGATTTTTTACATTCTTCGTATCCAAAATGTTCAATCCATACCTTAGAGGTTAAAAAGATTTCTTTCCGGTCGATTCCTGACTTTTCAATCGCACATCCAACTTCCTCTTCATTAAAATAACTCTGGGCTGTATCAATGCTGCGATATCCGACTTCCAGTGCATCCAGTACACACCGTTCACACTCATCCTTCGTTACCTGATATACGCCATAGCCAAGCTGTGGCATTTTAACGCCATTACTTAATGCAATATATTCCATCTGTTTCTCCTCCTTATTGATTCACTTTTTCGATTATGCTATAATCCTATCAGTCGGTAGTTACTACCGGTCAAGTGTTTTTTAGGAGGATGTCATGTATTCCATGAAAGAAGCCTGCAAATTAACCAATATGCCCTACGAAAATCTGAAGTTTTATTGTAACGAAGGACTTATTCCCAATGTAAAAAGAGATAAAAGAAATTACCGGGTGTTTGACGATCACGATATAAAGTGGATTCAGAGTTTAAACTGTCTGAAAAACTGTGGCATGAGCATAGCTGAAATGAAAGAGTATCTTGCTCTTTGCCTGGAAGGAGAAGAATCTATTCCCAAACGAAAAATCATTCTGCAAAATAAGAAAGAAGATCTGCTAAAGTCCATCGAAAAACTGCAACAGGCTGTTGCATTCATTGACTGGAAGCAGAACTTCTATGATGAAGTCTTATCTGGCCAAACAAAATATTACAGTAATCTGGTGCCAGAACTGATGAAAGAAGCATAATAATTCCAATTTGTAAAGAAAGACAGGTGAACCATCATGGACAACTACTTTAAAAACCCAAAATATAAATCCATACTGGCTTTTTTCTGTGCATTTGGATGGTCACTGGCATACCCTCTTATCAAAATCGGCTATGAACAGTTTGCAATTTCTTCCTCGGATTTAGGAGGGAAAATCATTTTTGCAGGTGTACGCTTCTTTTTCGCAGGATTCTTCGTGCTGCTTTTCTGCCGGTCCAGAAAAATAGACCTTGCTATGCAGAACAAAACGGATGTTTCATGGCTCCTGCTCCTTGCTATTGTAAATACGACTCTCCATTATATGTTTGCCTATATCGGCCTTGGCTATAACGCAAGCGCACGATCCACGATTCTGGATTCGATGGGTGGATTTTTCCTGATTATCCTGTCGGTTCTTATTTTTGCAGATGATAAACTGACTCTTCCCAAGCTGGCCGGCTGTGTGCTTGGAATTGTGGGAATTATTTCTATTAATGTGGAACCCGGAATGAATTATTTTTCAAATATTACATTTCTTGGTGACGGAATGATTCTCCTGAATGCTTTCTGCGCTGCCCTCGGTGGTGTGATTACCCGGGTGGTTTCAAAGAAAATGAATATGATGCACGCAACGGGCTTAAGCATGTTAATCGGAGGCGTCTTTCTTCTGGTAACCGGTTTCCTGATCGGAGCAGATCATGCATGGACGTGGACCCTGAAAGGGATTATCGTATTACTCGTCCTAATTCTGATTTCCGCGGTTTGCTTTGCTGTATATAACCAGCTGCTTGCCTACCACCCGATCAGTAAAATTGCGATTTACAATGCACTTATTCCTGTGCTGGGCGTTATTTTCGCTTCCCTGCTGCTTCACGAACAACTAAAATGGCAGTATTTCCTTGCCGTCCTGATGGTAGCCTGTGGAATCTGGCTTGTGAACAGGGCTCCACATAATCGGATGCAAGGACCGGAAACCCAAGAGTAACATGATTATCATGACAAAATCGGGATTTGAAGGAGAAAAAATGAATACCCCTACATTAGAAACAGAGCGATTGATCTTGAGAAAATTTTCAGAAAAAGATATGGACGCACTTTTTCTGATTTTAAAAGATGAAGAAGTGAATAAATTTCTGCCGTGGTATCCCATGAAAAGCATTGATGATACAAGACAATTTTATGAGGAACGATATGCCTCAAAATATGCACAGCCGAGAGCTTATGCCTACGCCATCTGCCTGAAAGAAGATAATTTTCCAATTGGATATATTAAGGTCGATATGGAAGAACATCACGATTTGGGATATGGACTCCGCAAGGAATACTGGCACAAAGGAATTGTTACAGAAGCTGGCAAAGCTGTTATAGCGCAGGTGAAAAAAGATGGTTTGCCATACATTACTGCTACGCATGACAGAAATAATCCAAGAAGTGGAAATGTTATGCAGAAGATCGGTATGAAATATTGTTATTCTTATGAAGAACAGTGGCAGCCCAAAGACTTTCCGGTCATATTCCGAATGTATCAGCTTAATTTTAATGGTAACGATGATTTTGTGTATAAAAAGTATTGGAATGAATCCGAGAATCACTTCATAGAAAAAATATAATTCAAAGGCACAACTCGGAATTTGACGGAGGTAATAAACATGGATAGTAATTTGACATTTAGAAATGCAGAACGTAAAGATACTGCTTTGATATTGCAATTTATAAAGGAACTTGCTGACTATGAAAAAATGTTAGATGAAGTAGTTGCTGATGAAACTACACTTGAAACATGGATTTTTGATAAGCAGAAAGCAGAAGTAATTTTTGCTGTTGAAGATGGAAAAGAAGTCGGCTTTGCATTGTTTTTCCATAATTTCTCTACATTTCTTGGACGTGCAGGAATTTATCTGGAAGATTTATATGTTAAACCTGAATATCGTGGAAAAGGATATGGTAAAGCAATTCTAAAAAAACTGGCATCTATTGCAGTCGAGCGTGGCTGTGGTCGTTTGGAATGGTGGTGTCTTGACTGGAACAAACCAAGCATTGATTTTTATCTTTCTCTAGGTGCAGAACCTATGTCAGACTGGACAGTTTACCGTATTGCAGGAGACACACTGAAGCAACTTGCAGACTGACAACTTCAAGTTTGTAAGAAACTCATGAATAGAAATTATAACATCAGATGAACGGCGAAAGACTCATCCTCTTTCGCCGTTTCTATATTGAATCATCCGATTAATCATGCAATCCCTTCAACAGTGGAATCAGCATAAGCAGAACGACAATTCCGACAATACCGATCACAATGCCAAGCAGCATTTTTGCAAATACCATGGAAAGACACATGCCAATTCCCAGAAGTAATGCTCCAAGCACTCCTAACAGGGTAGCTCCAACTGTTTTCGCACTTGGCTTAATCGGTTCCTTACCTTCCATCTTTCTCCAGATTCCAATGGTAACAAGCATCAGTACCAGACCGATCACGCCGCTTACAATTCCCTGATTTCTCATGCCCCATTCCGGCAGAAGTGCCATACACATTCCCAATGCGAAAAATACTCCACTGACAGTTCCTAAAATTAATGCTACAAAATTACTCTTTTTCATGTTAAAAATCCTCTCTTTCCTTATCTTGTTTTACTTATTCTAAAGGCTTTCTTATGTGCCTTTTTTACATGTTTCATAGTCTACTTCATCTGATGGTCATACCTTTGTTTTCCCTCAGCCTGACGCTTCTCCTGTTCCTCGTAAAGTCGCTTCTTTGCATCCTCAACTGATTCTCCTTCCTGTGTCAGATACCGGTCAACAAAGGCGTCTTCGATCTTTTTATAACCTCCGACGACTGCTCCCTCGACTTTTTTGTAACCTCCAACCACTCCTTCTTCAATTTTTTTGTATCCACCTACAACTCCATCTGCGATCTTTTGATTCGCTGCAATTAATTTGGACTTTGCCATTTTGAACTCCTCACTTTCTTTTTTTGATGTTGTCTACATGATAGCCGGAGTTTATTTGCAATTCGTTTGAAATCTGTTTCTGAATTGTTAAAAGAAAAACCGCCATAGAATCATTTCTGACCCCGTGGCGGTTCCTGTGAATGTTATGTAATTACAAAAGCCTGTACGCTTTATCACATACCTCGTATGCTTCATCATACTTTGCTTCAATCAATGGATTTACTTTCCCGATTCTGCGCCGCTGTACCGCTTTATAGGTAAAGTATGCAGAAATCCAGAGCAGGAATCCCGGAATGGCAAGAAGTACCATCAGCCAGATCATAGGTGGAACATTCGTCACTGCAAATACGGATCCTGTGATAAAGGCACAGCCTAGCAGACCGCAGCTTATGGAAGCAATGGTCGGAATAGAAGTTTTCGAATCCTCCAGTGCAGTAATTTCCTGCATACAGGATTCATAATGTCTCTGCAGGCGCGTCAGTTCTACTTTATTGATAATCTGTCTGCTTCGCTTCATATAAAGAGTGATTTTCCCCATATTCTTCTCCGGCTGCATGTTTTCATCCATTTTCCAACCGAATTTCTGATAACTGTCCATGTATTGGGAACCATATTTTTCCTCTACGGTTACCTTCAGATAATCAAAACTGTCTGCCATATGTTCACTTATTCTTTCACTCATTTTCGGACAAACGCTCCTTTTCTGTCTTTGGAAGAATCACCGTAAAAGTACTTCCCTCTCCCGGCTTGCTCATCACTTCAATCTGATAATGATTTAACTGCAACACCCGTAAAGCCAGTGCCAGACCAAGTCCGTTTCCAGCAGTGGCATGGGATGTATCTCCCTGATAAAACTTCTCAAAGATATGCTTCTTTGTTTCTTCGGTCATACCGCATCCATTATCCGTCACTGACACACGAATTTCATTCTCATTGGATTCTTCCGTCAGTGTAATCTTTCCCCCCGGTTCTGTAAATTTTACTGCATTGGAAAATAAATTGTTCCATACCAGTTCCATCAGATCCGGATCTGCCGAGATTTCCGCATAGTCCTCCAGATCTGCATCAAATTCCAGATTCTTTTTTTCCCATGCTGGCTCATAGGCAATCGCACATTCGGCAAGCTGCTTACACAGATCATAGGTCTGCATCACCGGTGTAATGGTCTGCTTTTCCAGTTTATTCAGTTTCAAAATGTTGCTGATCAGATCTGCCAGCCGCTTCGACGTATGAAAGATCATTTCCGCATAGTTTCTTTGCGGATCGCTCAAATCCTCTGTACATAACAGTTCCGCATTATTCTGAATAATGGAAATGGGTGTCTTAATCTCATGGGATACATTGGAAAAGAAATCGGTTTTCAGCGTTTCTATGCTTCCCAGTTCCTCCACCATCTTATTAAAATCCATCAGCATCTTGTCCAGATAATCCAGTTTATCCGAAGTATGCAGAGGGGCAATATAAATGGAAAAATCTCCTTCTGCTACTTTTTTCGTTGCTTCTGCCAGTTTATGCATGGGTTCTTCATAGACTCTCCGAATCTGTTTTCTGGTAAAAAGCGTGAGTCCTCCTGCAACCATTGACCAGTATAAAATAGGAATCAGCGTTTGCACCAGATCGTTCCATCCAAGTGTATTCATTCCCACTATCAATCCGGTATGAATTCCACTCATAAGCAGTAAAACAATCAGATACACAAAGAAGAGAGACGTCGGGAATCTGCTTTCCTTCACTTTGATTTCTAAACTCTTGTCACTCATAAAAGCACCGCCTTATAGCCAAGACCTCTGACCGTCTTAATCTCAAAACCATCACATTCTGAAAACTTATCCCGCAGCTTTGTTACATATACATCCACAGCCCGCAGACTTGTACCGGAATCAATTCCCCAGAACTCATCCATAAGCTGTGCTCTGGAAAATGTCTTTTTCGGATAGGAGAGCATTTTATATAAAATATTAAACTCTCTTGTGGTAACCGGTATCTCCTCCCCGTCAACCGTGGTGGTCATGCCATCCGCATCCAGTTCCAGATTTCCAACCACAAGTTTCCGCTCCATCTCAATGTTGGCCCGTCTTAACAGTGCGCGCACACGCATTTCCAGTTCTGCAAGTTCTACCGGCTTAACCATATAGTCATCCACGCCAATCTGGAAGCCTTTTTTCTTGGAGGGCAGATCATCCTTGGCTGACATGAAGAGAATCGGGATATGCCGGTTTACCTGCCGCACATTCTCCGCGAACTCAAATCCATCCACCTCCGGCATCATAATGTCCGAAATAATCAGATCATACAGACTGTTATACATTTCATCATAAGCGTCATTGGCGCTTAATACCCCTTTTGTTTCAAAACCGCAATCGTTCAAATAGGTGCACACGGTCTGATTTAAATTTTTGTCATCATCCACTACAAGTATATGTATCATTTTTAACCTCCTTCGCTTCCGGGTCTATCGATATTCTTTCTTTGATTTATGTATCATATAAATGCCAAGTGCCAGAATCATCAGGCACACACCCGCACCGGTAAGTGCATCCATAAGCGGAATCATATCTCCGGAATCCTGTCCGAATGCTGCAAACATTGCGGTCTGTAAAGATAACAGGGAAACCAGTGCATCCACATAACTGATATTACGAAGTGTGACCAGAAGAAGGGACTTTTCTCTCCTTACCCTGATCATATTCCAGATAGCCATCCCCAGTTTATAAAAGGTATAGGTTGCCACTGCGTAAATCATCAGCCCCGGATAAGATTTTCCACCTTCCCCGGATACCAGCACAATCACCGCTCCACCCAGGGCAATACTGATCATGCAAAACAGAATTCCACAGTTCCTGTGCACCTTCCATGCACGAATTTCCAACTGTTCTTCCTTTGACACTCCATCCGGCTGACTGGCGTCTGCCCTTCTCCATGGAACCTTTACCTCATACACCCTTCCTGCATAGGATACCGACAGAAAGCGCATGATGCACAGCAGGAAATAATACGCCGCCAGAGAACCATACCATGCAGAACGGCTCATTACTCCGATGACTCCATTAAATACAGCATAAATCAGATTTAAGCCCATTCCCGGCAGCGTCATCAATACGGTACGAAGCCTGGTATCCGTAATCAGCGTATTGGCAATCCGGTTATTCCTTGTAAAAGACTGTATCTCATTCACAATGGACTTCCTGCTATGTGTTCTTTTTTGCATTTGTACACTCTCCCCGACACTAAAATTATAACATATCGTATCTTCTTTTCGTTTCTGAAATGTTTGAGAATTGTTTCAGAATTGTTAATAAGAATTCAGGGTAAAAAGCAGGCAGTCTTATCCAACAAGATAAAACTGCCTGTCGACATAAATCATTTATACGTTCCATTCCTCTTTCCAGTCAATATATAGGTGATCCCCTTCAAATTGAATGGGCAGCCAGACATATCGTGCTATCGAGGTGTTCGCCGTTCCGATCATCGGTGTTTTCATCAGCGCCATTTTTTCTTTTAATGTCGCTTTTACCGTTTTATCATAATTGGAACGTATTGCACGATACAGGAAATCATAAACCTCTTTGTTTACGACAAATTCCGGCACCCAGCGGTCAGCAATCGCAATATACTGATCCGTATTCTTTACTTTGAAAACATTGGAAATCTGACTGTTAAAGGATGCACTGCTTTCATCATTCCTGTGCGGATTTCCCTGTATCTGATAGCCAGTCATCCAGTCATCCGATACTGCTACTTCGCTGGGATTCGGAATATATCCGGTCATTCCGCTTGTAATGATATAATGCTTTCCATTCCGGGTAAGATGTGTCACGCCCTCTCTGGATAAAGGCGGCTTATAACCCTGATAAATGATTTCCGGTTCTCCTGTGACATCCGTATAGCTGTCATTTAACCTTGCCGCAATCACATCCGTATGGTCAACCTCACAATACAGATAACCCTGCCCGGTTGCTTCATCCACAGCCAGATCATAATCTCCCGCTTTCCGTCCGTACGGTCTCAGGCACTCATTGACAATCCGGTACGGTCCTTTCAGGCTGTCTGCACTGAGAATTGTGTAATGACAGCCTTTATCAAAATATTTTAACCACAGAATATATTTTCCGGTTCTTTTATTAAACAGCAGATGTGGTCTGTCCATTTTTCTGGACGGATGTAAGGGAGATTTCTTATTCTTTAAATCCGGTTCTACAATCAGTCCGCAATCCTCCCAGTTATACAGATCTTTGGAGGAATACATGCGGATCCCCCACGTCCAGATTTTCTTGTTTTTTCCATCCGTAAATTCTTTATTCTCCCCAATCCAATAGTAGGTATCCTTTTCCTGATAAATACTCGCTCCATGCGCCTGTATGGGCTTTCCTGCGGTATCCAGCCATTCTTTTCCCGGTCTGATACTATGATATTGCATAACACTTCTCCTTCTATACACAGTCTCTGTCTATTTCTCTAACACCAGAGATACACTCTTCAGATTTTCGCCGGAGACCTGAATTTTACACCCGGTGCCCTGACGGACAATCGCCTGTGCCCTTCCATAATAAGTAGTAAAACTGCCCTGTCTGTAATTTTCTTCCGTACGGGGATTTGCAGAACCAACTGCTAACAATTCTCCCCCTTCTACCTGAACCTCTATTTTTCTGTCGGCATTGGATTCCACGATTCCCTTCTCATCTGTAATCCCAATATTCAGATAGGTCAGATCTTCATATTGCTCCTGCTCCACGGAAATTTTTAAGGCTGCCTTTGCAGATATCAGTTCATTTCTGCCAACTTCCTGCCCCTTCTCATCATAGGCAATGGCCGATAATCTTCCTGCTTCATACTTCGTTTTATAAACCGCTTTACAGCCTTTCAGCTTCTTTCTGCCGAGACATTTGTTGTTTAAAAACAGCTCCACGGTCGAAGCAGAAGAATATACTTCAACTACTGCAGTATTTCCTTCACATCCACTGAAGGACCAGCTTGCAATGGCATTCGATCCCCGCCAGGCAGACTTTGCAGGCCGTACTCCCGGATGATTCACCGGCTGCACGCCAATCCATGGTTTCTCATCCAGACTCCATGCTGCCTTTGCCAGTGCTGCCGGTACTCCCGGATTTCCAAGAATATCAAATGCACCACAATCCGCCAAGAGCCACGGATACGGCTTATTAAATCCTTTTCCATCCGGCGTATAAGACCATGCTCCAATTCCTGCTTCTCCCAGATAATCCCATGCTGTCCACATGAAATCTCCAATTAAGTATGGGTACTTTTTCACCATCTCCCAGTTCTTTGCAATATCCTGTGGAAATGTTTCACTCCCGAATATGACACGGTCCGGATGTGCCTTTCCCTCCAGTGGATAACGTCCGGAAGCATAGTTGTAACCACAGATATCCAGAAGATCCAGTGACGGAGCGGTTGCCAGATCTGCTTTTTTTGAATTGGCAGCTTTATTCATCCCGGTTCCGACCATGCTGGTTATCATGTTAAACAGTGTAGAATTCATTCCCTGCATCTTGGCGTCGCTGTCATTCTTTCTGCCGCCATTTTTCTCATCATAAACGGCTTTTCCCTTTTTTGCGTTGCTGATGATCATAAGGTTGAACCCGCCGGTTACCGCACGGTTTCTGTCCACACGGTGAAGATAATCCACCATTTCGCGGATTACTTCAATCCCTTCTTCCTTCGCCGGTTCCGAGACTTCGTTTCCAATCGAATACAGAATGACGGAAGGATGGTTGTAATCCCTCTCCACCATGGCTTTTAAGTCGGACATATAATTTCTTTTCCAACAGGATGCATAGTCAAATTGGTTTTTATGGGAAAACCACATATCCCATGTTTCATCCATCAGATAAACGCCTAATTCATCGCATGCTTCCAGCATTGCCGCAGAACAGGGATTGTGGGAAGACCGGATTGCATTGTAACCTGCTTCCTTTAACTTTTTTACCCGGCGGTATTCGGCATCCCTCCACGTTGCAGCTCCTAAAAGTCCATGGTCATGATGCACGCAGCCGCCACGGAGCAGGGTATGTTCTCCATTGATAAAGAGTCCCTGACTGTTCCATTCCACTTTCCGGATGCCAAACCGGGTTTCCGCCATTTCTCCGTTTTCCAATGTCACACGGCATTGATACCGATAGGGTGTGTGCTCACTCCAAAGCTTTGCCCCCGGCAGATCCAGCAGTATTTCTTCCTCTGCACCTTTCATCTCTGCCATCTTTATCACATGCCCTTGATCCAGAATTTCTATTTTTCTTCCTTGTGACAGACTGCTTCCACATTCCACCCTGACTGCAATCCGGGCAGGTGCATAGGACAGTGTTGAAATCCGGATCCCTTCGGGTTTAATGTAATTCTTCTCTCCGATCCACAACCAGACTGGCCGGTAGATTCCTCCACCGGAATACCATCTTGATTCCGGCTGCTCACTGTTATCCGCATATACTTCTATATGATTTTCACATCCATACTCTAGAAAATCATCCAGTTCAATAAAGAACGGAATATATCCATATTCGACACCGCCGGCTTCTTTTCCATTGATTAAAACCCTGCTGTTTTTATAAACTCCTTCAAACTGGAGACAGAGATGCTTCTGTTTCCATTCGGCAGGCACCTGAAAATGCTTTTCATAATAATACTTACCGCCATCAAAATATCCCGATGCACTTCCACCTTTGCTCTTTGGATTTCTTTCGCCTGCAAGCATGGCGTCGTGTGGAATGATTACCGGATGATGCTCATAGAGCCAGTTGTCACTAAAACTGATTTTCTGCATTTCTATCCTCCTATCTCAGGGAGAGGATCACTCCTCTCCTTCCTTAGTTGAGTCCAAGATCATTCTCAAGATAACTTTCGAATTTCGGAGTCCACCAGTCACGGTATCCCGCTCTTGTGGGATGGATTCCATTTGACATATAAAGTGCATAGTCCTCTTCAGAAACCTTCTGCATCTCTTCATCATTCCATAGATCCAGAATTCCAATATCCCACTTTTTCTGTAATACATAAAGTGCATCGATCATCTGCTGATACTCATCACTCCCGCGATTTGTATACTGGGTACCTGTATAAAAAATAACCGGACAATTCCATGTTTCCTGCGCGTAAGCAATTACATATTCCATTGCGCCAATAACCGTCTGTGTATCAAATTCTTCCATATTTTTACTATCTGAGACTTCACCCAACGGAAGTTTCTTCGTTGCATCATTCGTAGACAACTGACATACAAATGCATCTGCTGCTATTGAGGAATCCAGCTGCTTCATCCGGGCAATATAGGATTCCTTTCCCATCGATTTCTTATCGATCAGTGTCGTTCCGGAAACAGCTTCCTTTACCGCGTTAATTCCGTCTATCTTTTCCATGAAATCAACAAAGGACTCTCCCATTGCATCGGAACCATAAGTAACCGAGCTTCCAAGAAAAATAATCGTTTTACCCTTCAACGGACTGTCCTCATTGGTCTGTGTATTTTCTACACTGTACTCGGCTGCGTTTCCGGCAAGCTTTTCAGGATGCGAAGTAGACATGCTGCTTATAATAATATAAGTGATAAGTCCCAATACCGCTACAATCGCAACAATCACTATTAATACAATTTTCAATACCTTTTTCATCTGCTCCTCACTCCTATTTCTGCTTTTTTCTCTTTTTAGCTTCTTCTTTTGCTTTCTTTTCAGCCAGCTTTTTCTGGTACTTTGCTTCCTCTGCCTCAAAGTTTAACCCTTTTTTCTTACACTTTGCTTTTAACTCTTCGATCCGCTTTTTCTCTGCAATGCGGTCGTTTTCTTCCTGTTCCATGGCAGCCTTTTCATCAGGAGAAAGATATACTTCTCCTCTTGCCTCTGCTTCTGCCTTGTGTCTTGCTTCGATATCTCCTTTAATCTGCGGAAGTTCCTTTTCTACCCGGTAGAAGAATAATACGCAGGCAATTACAACAAAGAAAATAGCCGGTATAGCGAAAATTCCCCAGATGAAGAAAGTCTGTACGGCCGGTGCCTGTGCTACATAGCTTCCGTCAGCCTGTGGCGGTACATATCCGGTTGAACTGAGCCCCAGGTTAAACAAACCGGAGCTGATTCCTGTTGTAACGGTTAAGATAATACTGTAAACGGATGCGGAAAATCCGTCTGCCCGGAATCCGTTCAGCCATTCCACATGATCCAACGCATCCGCAATCATGGATAATAAGGTATACATGATTGGCAGAATACCAAGTGACTTTAACATTAAGCCTGCCAGAACGATTCCCATTGTCCGGGGATTCAGCATACAAATGATACTTCCCAGTACTCCAAGTCCCAGACCACCGATCATGACATTTCTCTTACCAAACTTTCTGACAAGGGGCCACAGAAGAACAATTCCAAATCCAAGCGGTGCCTGCCCGACTGCATTCACCAGTGTCATTGTAATTCCATCGTTATAGCTTCCTAAAACCCAGTTACAATAATAGGTCGTACTCGTAACCTGAAAATTATTGTAGAGATTATACAGGATAACCACTGCCATGATCATGATCCAGTACTTACTGGAAAAGCATGCCTTCAACTGTTCTTTTAACGTATGGGCATCGTTGTCTTCCACCGTCGCATTTTCTTCCGTAATTCGTTCTTTTGTAAAATAATACTCAAGCAGTACCGCCGGAAGCATCAGGATCGAAAGAACGGCCATGACTTTAATCCATTTTCCCTGATCCACACCTACCGCTGGAAGAATCAGTGCAGGGAACAAAAGACTGACTACCGTTCCGGGCAGCATGCTCTGTCCCATGGAAGACAGCATCGCTAACGTATCTCTCTGCTTTCCATTTCTGGTAGAAAGCGGAACCATTAACGTGTGGCTGATGTTATACATGGTAAATGCGACACTGAAATAAAAATTATAACTGAGCAATACCCAGATCACCTGAACCGTGGTATTCCCTGTCGGTACGGTAAACAGCAGGATTCCGGATATCACCAGAAGCGGTGCGGAAATCAGGATCCACGGTCTTGCTTTTCCCTGCCGTGACTTTGTGTTGTCCACAATCCGTCCCATAATAATATTGGTAATTGCATCCAATATCTTGGAAACAATCGGCAGCATAACCAAAAACATACCGCCCATAATCGGGGTCATTTTCAGAACATCGGTATAGAACATATTCAGATAGGTCTGACCGGATATGTAAAACATGGTCATGACAAATGCAGGTCCTAAAAAATACCCCAGCCACCGTTCTGCATTGGTTGTATTTGCAGAATGAATTCGTGAATCAAAAAATTTGTTCGATAACATTTCCTTTTGTTTTGCTTTTTTCATCTCTTCCCTCCTAAGCTTCTTGTATTTCCCGTTGCTTGATAGTAATATTATAAATAGTACATTTTGCAATTAAAATGCACTATATCGAATTAAAATGGTCATTTTGTATCGTTTTCAGTTCTCATGGAGGAATTTTTATATGATTTACTTTACCAACAACGATGAACAAAATCTGGATGATCTCCGGCATCGATCCTCTGCTTTTTCCACTTCCAATATTGATACTCCGCTTTTAAAGTATCACATGGATGCTCCCTTTAAGCTTGAATTCTTTTCCTTCCACCCCAATGATGACGAACATTACTTTGCCATGACTTCCCTTTCACCGAATGAGTTTATGTATTCTGCACTGGAAAAACAGGAAATTGAGAATCAATTAAAAAAAGCCCGGCTGCATCAGCACGGCTATTATGAATTTCTATTTGTATTGTCCGGAGAGGTTTATCAGATTATTGAAAACAAACGACATTTATATACGGCCGGGAGCTGCTGCCTCTTAAACAAAAATGTATTTCACACCGAGGAACACAGCACTGATTTCCGGGTTGTATTCTTAGATATCTCCGATTCCTTTATGGAGTCGCTGTTTGCGGATTTTTCCCTCTGCTATTTTGATATTGAAAAGCAGCATACCACGACCGGCTTTGCCAGCTTCCTCTCTCATATTTTTAACCGGAATGACACGATGGAAAAGGGATATATCGACTTTATCCCCAAACAGAACGAACAGTGGCTGATCTCTCATATCCATCTGATTTTTGAAGAACTGACAAAAGAACTGCTGAATCCGCGGCTTGGTTCCTCTTCCATCATCAAGGGACATATTTTAAAGCTGCTGTCTTTGTTAAACGAACCGGAAAACTTTGAAAACACGCCGGTTCAGATTGGTTCGGACAGTGAAAACACGCTTTTCCAGGCAATCGAAGATCTTATGGTCACCACAAATGGAAAAATCTCCCGAAAGGAGCTCGAAGAAGAACTGCACTATTCGGGAGATTATATTAATAAAATCTGTAAAAAATATACCAGTATGAGCCTTTATCATTATGGCATGTCTTTCTGCATGCAGAAGGCTGCTTCGCTGTTATTGGAAACCAGCTTAACGGTAGAAGAAATTGCCCTGTCTCTCGGATTCAATAACCGGACCAACTTTTATAAGCAATTTCAGTCTGTGTATCATCTAAGTCCTGCTTCCTACCGGAAAACTTACAGACCGTAAACGTTCTACCACGGCGTTCCACCGTCAATCGTTGAGATCTCCGGAACGGTTTCTTCGAGGACATCGAGCAGGATTTTTACGGTGTCGAGGGAGGTAAACATGGTAACTCCGTTCTGTACCGCACATCTTCTTATGGCAACACCATCTTCATAGTGCACACCGGAAAGGATCGCACGGGTGTTGATGATGTAGCTGACATATCCGGCACGGATGGATCGCAGAATCTCATCACTGCCCTCACTCAGCTTGCCGCGCACTCTGGTACGGATGCCATGCTCCTTTAGGAAATTGGCTGTTCCGATCGTTGCTTCAATATTAAAGCCCAGCTTATAGAAGCGGCGGATCAGCGGAAGCGCTTCCTCCTTATCTTCATCGGCAAGGGTTACAACAACGGTTCCATAATCCTTCATGCGGATGCCGGATGCCTGTAACGCCTTATAGAACGCACGGTTCAGACGCTTGTCATAGCCGATGGCTTCACCGGTGGACTTCATTTCCGGAGAAAGGTAAGCGTCCATACCGCTCAACTTCTCGAAGGAGAAGGCCGGTGCCTTGACATACCATCTTTCCTTTTCCTTCGGAATCATCTCGGTAATGCCCTGGGATGCAAGGTTTTCACCCATCATGACCTTCGTTGCAATATTGACAAGCGAAAGTCCGGTAGACTTTGACAGGAACGGAACGCTTCGGGAAGCTCTCGGGTTTACTTCGATAATAAATACCTGATCCTGACGGTCTACAATAAACTGGATATTGAACAGTCCACGGATACCAATGGCAAGTCCGAGACGTGTGGTATAATCTGCAATCGTTTCCTTGACCTTGTCGGAAATGTCGTACGGCGGATAAACGCTGATACTGTCTCCGGAATGGACACCGGTACGTTCTACAAGCTCCATGATACCGGGGATAAATACCTTTTCTCCGTCGCAGATCGCATCGACCTCGACTTCCTTACCAACGACATATTTATCTACCAGAACCGGCTTATCCTTATCCACTTCCACGGCATTCTTCAGGTAATGGCGCAGCATCTTTTCATTGGCTACGATTTCCATGGCACGTCCACCAAGCACGAAGCTCGGTCTTACCAGTACCGGATAACCAACCTTGGCTGCTGCCTCCACACCGCTTTCAATATCGGTAACGGCAATTCCCTGCGGATGAGGGATTCCAGTCTTCTGAATCATATTTTCAAAGAGGTCACGGTCTTCGGCATTGTCGATCGCTTCACATCCTGTTCCGATGATCGGAACACCCTTTTCGGCAAGGGGCTTTGCCAGATTGATGGCCGTCTGTCCACCTAAGGATACAATTACGCCCTTTGGATGCTCAAGCTCCATAACGTTCATGACATCTTCTACAGTAAGCGGCTCAAAGTAAAGCTTATCCGCCGTTGTATAATCGGTAGAAACGGTCTCCGGATTGTTGTTGATAACAATGGCTTCGTATCCGGCTTCCTGAATCGCACGTACCGCATGAACGGTGGAGTAGTCGAACTCGACACCCTGTCCGATTCGGATCGGTCCGGATCCTAACACGACGATCTTTTCACGGTCGGATACGATGGATTCGTTTTCACTTTCATAGGTCGAATAGAAATACGGTACATAGCTATCAAACTCGCTTGCACAGGTATCAATCATCTTGTAAATCGGGAAGATGCCGTACTTCTTACGCATGTCGTAGACTTCCTCTTCCTTCAGCTTCCAGAGCTCTGCAATATAGGCATCCGAAAAGCCTCTCTTCTTTGCTTCTCGTAAAAAGGTTTCATCTCCGACCGGAGCGCCCTCTAATTCCTTTTCAAAGTCCACGATCTTCTTAATCTTATCCAGGAAGAACAGGTCAATCTGTGTGGCATTACAAAGCTGGGAATGATCGGCTCCCATCCACATCAGCTGGGCGATCGCATAAATACGGTCATCCCTGCCCTCCTGTACATATTGAAGGAGTTCTTCCTTAGACATATTCTCACGGTCGAACTTCTCCATATGAATATGATTCTTGTGATCCTCGAGGGAACGGATGGATTTCAGCAGACTTTCCTCAAAGGTCCGGCCAACACCCATAACCTCACCGGTTGCCTTCATCTGGGTGCTCAGTACATTGGAAGCATCCGTAAACTTGTCAAACGGGAAACGGGGCATCTTCGTAACCACATAGTCAAGGGCCGGTTCGAAGCAGGCCGGTGTATTGGCAAGCTGGATTTCATCCAGATCCATACCAACGGCAATCTTGGCAGATACTCTCGCAATCGGATAACCGGTTGCCTTGGAAGCCAGTGCCGAAGATCTCGACACACGGGGATTTACTTCAATGACATAATAAGAGAAGGATTGCGGATCCAGTGCGAACTGGACGTTACAGCCACCTTTTACCTTAAGGGCACGGATGATCTTAAGGGCACTGTCACGGAGCATCTGATACTCTTTATTGGTCAGTGTCTGGCTCGGTGCCACAACGATGGAATCACCGGTATGCACACCTACGGGATCCAGGTTTTCCATGTTGCAGACGGTGATCGCGGTATCGTTCGCATCACGCATTACTTCATATTCAATTTCCTTATAGCCTTTGATACTCTTTTCTACCAGAACCTGATGTACCGGAGATAATGCCAGCGCATTCTTCATCATCTGCTGCATTTCTTCCGGATCATAAGCAAAGCCGCCGCCGGTTCCACCCAAGGTAAATGCAGGACGCAAGATGACCGGATAGCCGATTTTCTTCGCTGCTTCCAGGCCTTCTTCCACCGAATAGGTGATCTGGGAAGGAACGACCGGTTCTCCGATCTGTTCACAAAGCTCTTTAAACAGCTCACGGTCCTCGGCACATTCGATACTTTCGGCATCGGTTCCCAATAATTCGATTTCACATTCCTGTAAAACGCCCTTTTTCTGAAGCTGCATGGCAAGGTTTAATCCGGTCTGACCGCCGATTCCGGGTACGATGGCATCCGGTCTTTCATAACGGCAGATTCTCGCTACATATTCCAGGGTTAAGGGCTCCATATAAACTTTATCTGCAATAGAGGTATCTGTCATAATGGTCGCCGGGTTGGAGTTTACGAGGATGACCTCATACCCCTCTTCCTTCAGCGCCAGACATGCCTGTGTTCCTGCATAGTCAAACTCTGCTGCCTGTCCAATGACAATCGGGCCGGAACCAATGACCAGTACCTTCTTAATGTCTGTCCGTTTAGGCATTTGTCTGTACCTCCTTCATATTCTCAATAAACTGCTCAAACAGATAGCTGCTGTCCTGCGGTCCGGGCGCGCTTTCCGGGTGATACTGTACACTGAAAACCCGGTCTTCCTTACAGCAGACACCTTCTACGGTATGGTCAAGCAGATTCATATGGGTCACTTCCAATCCCGTTCCTTCAAGGCTATCCAGATCTACGGCATAGCTGTGGTTCTGGGAAGTAATTTCAATGTGGCCGGTCTTTAAGTTCTTCACCGGATGGTTGCCGCCGCGGTGACCGAACTTTAATTTATAGGTTTTCGCACCATAGGCCAGGGAAATCATCTGGTGACCAAGGCAGATACCGAAGATCGGGTACTTGCCGCGGAGCTGCTTAATCAGTGCAATGACTTTCGTCACATCCTCCGGGTCTCCGGGGCCGTTTGATAAAAAGATGCCGTCCGGTCTCATCCATTCGATTTGATCGAGCGTAACATCATAAGGAACGATCGTCACGTTGCATCCATATTTATTTAAGGAACGGACAATGTTCATTTTCATTCCGCAGTCAATGGCTACGACATTGTACCGGTGGTTTGCGGTACGGGAATACCATTTCTTATGACAGCTTACCCGGGATACGGCATCGTGGGGAACAGGGGTTGCCTTGATCTTTGCAAGACCTTCCTCCAATGTCGTTGAAATATCGGTCATAATACCGCGTCTGGATCCCAGATCACGGATACTTCTGGTTAATTCTCTTGTATCAATTCCATAAATTCCCGGAATATGGTTCTCTTCCATGACCTCGGATAAGGTCTGGGTATACCGGAAATTCGAGGGCATATCATTATAATCTCTGACGATCATTCCTCCGATGGAAAGAAGCTTGCTTTCAAAGTCCTCATCGGTAATTCCATAATTACCAATCAGAGGATAGGTCATCACAACCATCTGATCCGTATAGGACGGATCGGAAAGGATCTCCTGATATCCCACCATGGAGGTGTTAAATACGATTTCACATACTCGCTCATCCTGACTTCCGAAATGGTAGCCGATGTACTCGCTGCCATCCTCCAGAATCAGCTTCCTGTCCGGACTGTTCATGATTTCTGTCTCTTCCTTTCTGTATCAATTCATTAAATTCGTAACGATTCCTTTAATAAGTGTAGCAAATATTCTTCTGATTGCAAGACAAAATATAACGAATGGAGTTCTGAATAGTTAAACCTGCCACAGTCACTTCTTCGACGCCCGTTCGGAAAGCCGGCTCTCGAAACGGTCCTTCGAGGTATTCTCCGGTATGGCGGTCGGGTAATCACCGTCAAAGCAGGCACTGCAGTAATCCGCACTTCCGATCAGGTTTTTCAGATCCTCGACCGGCAGATAGGAAAGGCTGTCCACGCCGATCTGCTTTGCAATTTCTTCAACCGAATAATGACAGGCAATCAGATTCTCCTTTGTATCAATATCGGTTCCGTAATAGCAGGGATTTAAAAAGGGCGGTGCGGAAATACGCATATGGACTTCCTTCGCTCCCGCATTACGGAGGAGCTTCACGATCTGCCCACTGGTTGTCCCGCGCACAATGGAATCATCCACCAGTACCACACGTTTGCCCTCTACGACATTGTGAATGGGGTTTAACTTGATGCGGACCTGATTCATCCGGGATTGCTGCCCCGGTGAAATAAAGGTTCTGCCAATATATTTGTTCTTGATAAAGCCGATTTCATAGGGGATGCCCGATTCCTGTGCATACCCTAAGGCAGCATCCAGTCCGGAATCCGGAACACCGATCACCACATCGGCCTCCACGGGGTTTTCCCTTGCCAGAATCCGTCCTGCCTGCACTCTTGCTTCATGCACCGGCATACTCTGAATGACAGAGTCTGGACGTGCAAAGTAAATGTACTCAAAAATACAGATCCGGCAGCGTTTCTTCCCACAGTGTGTCCGTATGGAACGCACGCCGTTTTCATCAAACACAATGATCTCTCCTGGTAACAGATCCCGCTCAAAGGTGGCTCCGACTGCTTCCAGGGCACAGCTTTCGGAAGCAACCACATAGATGCCGTCTGCGGTCTTTCCATAGCACAGGGGACGCATTCCCAAAGGATCCCTTGCCGCAATAAGCTTCGTTGCCGACATCAGCACCAGAGAGTAGGCACCCTCCAACACTTCCATTGTATCACAAAGAGCCTCCTCAATCGAGGGGGCTTTTAATCGTTTCTGGGTGATGATATACGCAATGATTTCCGTATCGCTTGTAGAATGGAAAATCGCACCGTTCAATTCGAGCTGATTACGCAAAGAATAGGCATTGCTGATATTGCCGTTATGTGCCAGTGCCATTTTTCCTTTCTGATGATTGACCTCAATCGGCTGACAGTTGCTGCGGTTGTTGCCACCGGTTGTTCCGTAGCGGACATGACCGACACAGGCGGTTGCCGCAGGGAATTTCGCCAGTACTTCCCGTGAAAACACATCATTGACAAGTCCCAGATCCTTATGAGAGGTAAAAAGACCATCCTCACAGACCACAATTCCGCAGCTCTCCTGCCCGCGGTGCTGTAAGGCATATAACCCATAATAAGCAATCTCTGCAAGGCTTGTGGCGTCCTGGGTAAAACACCCAAAAACGCCACATTCTTCATGAATTCCTTTTAAATTGTCCATTACTGCTCCTCCGTCTTCAGTACATGTTCACACGCTGCATTGACAAATCCCTGAAACAGGGGATGAGATTTATTCGGTCTGCTCTTGAATTCCGGATGATACTGAACACCGATAAAGAACGGATGCTCACTTAGTTCTACCGCTTCCACAAGACGTCCGTCCGGAGACAGACCACTTAAGGTAAGTCCTGCCTGCTGCAGGCTCTCCCGATATGCATTATTAAATTCGTAACGATGACGATGACGCTCGTTAATGTGATCCGTGCCATAGCACTTCTCCATTCTGGTTCCCTTCTGGATTTCACAGGGGTAGCTTCCAAGACGTAATGTACCACCCTTATCAATATCGTCGTTCTGTCCGGGCATATAATCAATGACCTTGTTGGCACAAAGCTCATCGAACTCACCGGAGTTGGCATCGGTAATTCCGGCCACATGACGGGCAAATTCCATAACCGCGATCTGCATGCCAAGGCAGATGCCAAGATAGGGGATGCCCTTTTCCCTTGCATATTTTGCTGCCAGAATCATGCCTTCAATGCCACGGTTTCCGAAGCCGCCGGGAACGATGATTCCCTGAAGAGCTCCCAATTCTTCCTCTACGGTCTGTTCCGTTAATTTTTCGGAATCAATCCAATGGATCTTCACATAAGTACCACACTGATATCCGGCATGCTGCAAAGCCTCTGCCACAGAAAGATACGCATCGTGAAGCTGTACATATTTCCCGACAAGTCCGATCTGGACTTCTTTCTTCCGGCTCTTGATCTTTTCTACCAGCGCGGTCCATTCTTTCAGATCACAGGGTGCTGTTTCTAAAGAAAGCTCCCGGCACACGATTGAAGAGAAGTTTGCTTCTTCGAGCATCAGCGGTGCTTCATAGAGATTCGGCAGGGTGATGTTTTCAATAACACAATCCGGCTTCACATTACAGAACATGGAAATTTTGTTCTTAATGGAATCCTCTAACGGTTCATCGCAACGAAGCACGATGATGTTCGGGTTAATTCCCATTCCCTGTAATTCCTTTACGGAATGCTGAGTCGGTTTCGACTTGTGTTCTTCGGAGCCACGCAAATATGGCACAAGTGTCACATGAATGAATAAGCTGTTTTCCCTCCCGATTTCAAGGGCAATCTGACGGATCGCCTCCAGGAACGGCTGGGACTCAATATCACCGATGGTTCCACCGATTTCTGTAATTACGACATCCGCGTCAGTTTGCTTTCCGACACGATAAATGAACTCCTTGATCTCATTCGTGATATGGGGAATGACCTGCACCGTGGAGCCTAAGTACTCTCCACGGCGTTCTTTATTTAATACGTTCCAGTAAACCTTACCGGTTGTCAGGTTGGAAAACCGGTTCAGGTCTTCATCAATAAACCGTTCATAATGTCCGAGGTCCAAGTCCGTTTCGGCACCGTCCTCCGTGACATATACTTCTCCATGCTGAAACGGGCTCATGGTTCCCGGATCCACATTGATGTACGGATCCAGCTTCTGCGCAGCTACCTTTAAGCCCCTTGATTTTAACAATCGCCCCAGAGATGCGGCCGTAATTCCTTTTCCCAGTCCGGATACGACACCTCCTGTTACGAAAATATACTTGGTCATTGTTTTCACCCTCACTTTCTTTTACTGTATGCCTAAGTTGGAATAGCCCATCAGACTTTCATCCACTTCTCTTGCCGCTTCTCTTCCTTCCCGGATCGCCCAGACAACAAGGGACTGTCCACGGTGCATATCGCCTGCGGTAAAGACATGCGGTACGTTCGTCTGATATTTTCCTGCCTCGGTGTTCACATTGGTACGTGCATTCAGTTCTACGCCGAATGCATCTGCAATTCTCTTTTCACATCCCAAGAATCCGGCTGCAATCAATACCAGCTCTGCCGGAAGAATCTGTTCGGTTCCTTCAATCTCCTTCATGACTCTTCTGCCGGTCTTCTTATCGACTTCGCCATGCAGCTTAATCGTCTTTACTGCCGTCAACTCACCCTTTTCATTCTTGATAAATTCCTTGACCGTGGTTTCATAAATACGGGGATCCTTGCCAAACTGGTCAATCGCTTCCTCCTGACCGTAATCCACCTTGCATACCCTCGGCCATTCGGGCCATGGATTGGATTCGGTTCTTTTGTCCGGCGCTTTTGGCATCATTTCGATCTGGATCACACTCTTCGCACCCTGACGGATGGCTGTTCCGACACAGTCATTTCCGGTATCACCACCACCGATAATGACTACATTTTTATCCTTGGCACTGATCCAGTTCTTCGATGCCTTGCGGATCTCCATGTTGGCATCGAGTAAGGATTTCGTTGCGGACTTCAGGTAATCTACTGCGAAGTAAATGCCGGATGCATCTCTCCCTGGCACATCAATGTTTCTGGCATTGGCCGATCCACAGGCAAGAATCACGCGGTCAAATTCCTCCATGATTTTGGAAGCCGCATATTCCGGATTCTCTCCCCCCACCTCTGCATTCGTTACAAAGGTAATTCCCTCCTGCTTCATGACATCGATCTTCCGCTCGACGAAGCGTTTTTCCAGCTTCATATTCGGAATGCCGTACATCAGAAGTCCGCCGGGACGATCGGAACGCTCAAAGACGGTGACCGAATGTCCTCTCTTGTTTAACTGATCGGCCGTTGCAAGTCCGCTCGGACCGGAGCCGATGACTGCCACCTTTTTACCGGTTCTGGTTCTCGGCGGCTTCGGATCTGCATAGCCGTTCTGATATGCATATTCAATAATCGATAACTCATTTTCCTTGGTGCAGACCGGATCGCCGTGCAGACCGCAGGTACATGCTGCTTCGCACAGTGCCGGGCACACTCTTCCGGTAAATTCCGGGAAGTTATTGGTCTTTTTCAGACGGTTGTACGCCTGTTTCCAGTTGCCGGTATACACAAGATCGTTCCATTCCGGAACCAGGTTATGAAGGGGACATCCGCTTGTCATCCCCATTAAGGTCATACCCGACTGGCAGAACGGCACGCCGCATTCCATACATCTTGCTGCCTGTTCCTGCTGATGATCTCTCGATAACGGGGTATGAAATTCATTGAAGTTCTTAATTCTCTCATGAGGCTTCACTGCTTTGGAAACCTCTCTGTCATATTCTAAAAATCCAGTTGGTTTTCCCATTATAATGTACCTCCTAAGGCTTCATATTCTTTCGGAATAATCTTTTTAAACTTCGGTATATATTCTTCAAAGTGCGCTAAGATCTCTTTTCCCTTCGGGGAATCGGTTGCATTCACATGCTCTTCAAGCAGCGTCTTTAATTCTGCAATATCCTTTTCCTTCTGAAGCTCACCAAAGTTAATCAGTTCCTTATTCAGTCTGGTATATAAATCAAAGTCCTCATCAAGTACATAAGCGATACCACCGCTCATTCCGGCTGCGAAGTTCTTGCCGGTTTTACCTAAGACAACCACACGTCCACCGGTCATGTATTCACATCCATGATCGCCGACACCTTCTACCACAGCACGGGCCCCGGAGTTACGGACGCAGAATCGTTCGCCTGCCACACCGTTAATGAATGCCTTACCACTGGTCGCACCATAGAGGGCAACGTTTCCGACGATGATGTTTTCATCTGCCGCAAAGTGTGCATCCTTCGGAGGATAAACGATAATTTTACCACCGGAAAGTCCTTTTCCAAGGTAATCGTTGCTGTCACCGCAAAGTTCAAGAGTCAGTCCCTTCGGAATAAACGCTCCAAAGCTCTGGCCGCCTGCTCCCTGACATTTTACCACATAGCTGTCTTCTGCGAGGCTGTTCTTATACTGTCTGGTAATTTCTGCACCAAACAGAGTACCAAAGGTACGGTTGACGTTGCTGACCTGAACCTCGATGGATTTCTTCTTACCTTCCTTAAGTGCGGGGCCAAGCTTCTTAAGCAGTACCTTCTCATCCAGTGTCTTATCGAGGTCAAAGGAGTAAATCTGCTTCTTGTCGAAGACTGCTTTGGTATGGTCTGCAGCATACGGATTATCCAGGATGTTGGAAACATCGATGTGTGCGGCAAGTCCCTCCAGATGCTCCTTTTTCTTAAGGAGATCGGTACGTCCCACAAGCTCATCCACACTGCGGACACCGAGCTTACTCATATATTCACGCAGCTCCTGCGCGATAAATCTCATAAAGTTAATGACATATTCCGGCTTTCCTGCAAAACGCTTACGAAGCTCCGGATTCTGGGTTGCAATACCAACCGGGCAGGTATCCAGGTTGCAGACACGCATCATGACGCATCCCATGGTAACAAGCGGAGCGGTTGCAAAACCGAATTCTTCCGCCCCAAGGATGGCTGCAATGGCAACATCACGGCCGCTCATGAGCTTTCCGTCTGTCTCGATCCGGACCTTGTTACGAAGTCCGTTCATAATCAAGGTCTGGTGGGTTTCTGCAAGACCAAGCTCCCACGGGAGACCTGCATTGTGAATGGAGGTCTTCGGAGCCGCACCCGTACCACCGTCATAACCGGAAATCAGGATGACCTGGGCACCGGCCTTGGCAACACCTGCTGCGACCGTACCAACCCCTGCTTCTGATACCAGTTTAACCGAAATTCCTGCATTCTTATTCGCATTCTTTAAGTCATAAATCAACTGTGCCAGGTCCTCAATCGAATAAATATCGTGATGAGGCGGCGGGGAAATCAGACTTACGCCCGGAGTGGAATGTCTGGTCTGTGCAATCCACGGGTAAACCTTTTTGCCCGGAAGATGTCCACCTTCACCGGGCTTTGCGCCCTGTGCCATCTTGATCTGGATTTCTTTCGCGCTTACCAGATACTCACTGGTTACACCGAATCGTCCGGATGCCACCTGCTTAATTGCGGAACACTTATTTAATCCGTCCTTGCCAATCGTCAGACGGTCAATGCTCTCACCACCTTCACCGGAATTGGACTTTCCATGAAGGGTATTCATGGCAATCGCCAGTGTCTCATGTGCTTCCTTGGAAATGGAACCATAGGACATCGCTCCGGTTTTAAAACGGGTTACGATGGAATCCACATCCTCGACTTCATCAATCGGAACCGGCTCTGCTGCATAATTGAAATCAAGCAGGCCACGTAAGTTCCGTACATTGTCCTCTTCATTGACAAGGGAAGTGTACTGTTTAAATAAGGAATAATCTCCTCTCTTCGTGGATTCCTGAAGAAGATGGATCGTCTGCGGATTGTACAGATGTTCTTCTGCTCCGGAACGCATTTTATGTCTTCCCGGGCTGTCCAGGGTCAGGTCATTTTCAAGTCCTAACGGATCGAAGGCTTCTGTATGCAGCTCTTCCACCTGCTTCTCAATATCCTTCAGGGTAAGGCCGCCCACACGGCAGACCGTATTCGTGAAATACTTATCAATGACGGAAGAATCAATACCGATTGCTTCAAAGTTCTTGGATCCTTCATAGGACTGGATCGTGGAAATACCCATCTTGGAAGCAATCTTGACGATACCATGTAACACAGCGGAATTATAATCATCCACGGCTGCATAATAGTCCTTGTTGAGCATGTTGTTTTCGATCAGTTCCTTTACGGTATCGAGGGCCAGATACGGGTTGATTGCACACGCCCCGTAGCCTAACAGGGTTGCAAAGTGATGTACTTCTCTCGGTTCGCCGGACTCTAAGATCATGGCTACGCTCGTTCTCTTCTTCGTTGCAACCAGGTACTGCTGCAATGCGGAAACCGCAAGCAGGGACGGGATTGCCATGTGGTTTTCATCCACGCCGCGGTCTGACAGAATCAGGATATTGGCACCCTCTTTGTAAGCACGGTCCACCTCGATAAACAGGTGGTCAATCGCCTTTTCCAGACTCATGCTCTTATAGTAAATAATCGGAACCACTTCCACATGGAAGCCGTCTTCCTTCATATTTTTAATCTTAAGGAGGTCGGTATTGGTCAAAATCGGGTTGTTGACACGCAATACCTTACAGTTGCCTGCCTTTTCCTCTAACAGGTTGCCGTCCTCACCAATGAATACCGTGGTGGAGGTAACGATTTCCTCACGGATGGCATCAATCGGGGGATTGGTTACCTGGGCAAAGAGCTGTTTAAAATAATGGAACAGCGGCTGATGATGTTTGGAAAGCACGGCCAGCGGGGTATCAATACCCATGGCTGCAATGGATTCCTGTCCGTTTCTTGCCATCTGTAAAATACTGTTGCGGTAATCCTCGTAGGTATAACCAAATGCCTTCTGCAGACGCTGACGCTCTTCATAGGTATATTCCGGAACCTTTTCATTCGGAATATGCAGGTTCTTTAACTCTACCAGATTGCCGTCAAGCCATTCTCCGTAAGGCTGCCGGGAAGCGTACTGCTCCTTTAAGGCATCATCATCGATCATCTCGCCCTTTACGGTATCGACAAGCAGCATCTTACCGGGACGGAGACGATCCTTTCTTAAGATATGCTCCGGAGCAACCGGCAGCACGCCGACCTCGGAGGAAAGGATCAGCTGATGATCATCGGTAATATAATAACGGGAAGGACGAAGTCCGTTACGGTCAAGCACCGCTCCCATAATATCTCCATCACTGAACAGAATGGATGCCGGACCATCCCACGGCTCCATCATCGTTGCATAATAATTATAGAAGTCTTTCTTTTTCTGGGACATGGTACGGTTATTCACCCACGGCTCCGGAATGGTAATCATTACGGCTAACGGAAGCGGCATACCGCTCATCACCAGAAATTCCAGCGTATTATCCAGCATTGCGGAATCGGAACCGGAAGAATTAATCACAGGAAGTACCTTATATAATTCTCCCTTTAAGTATTCAGATTCCATCGTTTCTTCTCTTGCGAGCATCTTGTCCGCATTACCGCGGATGGTATTGATCTCACCATTGTGTACGATGAACCGGTTCGGATGGGCTCTTTCCCAGCTCGGATTCGTGTTGGTAGAGAATCGGGAATGTACCAGCGCGATTGCGGAACAGTAATCCTCGCTCTGCAGATCCGGATAAAAGGTACGAAGCTGTTTTACCAGGAACATTCCTTTATAAGCAATCGTTCGGGAGGAAAGCGTTACTACATAGGTATTCTCTGTACTTTGTTCAAAAATTCTTCTTATGATATACAGCTTTCGGTCAAAATCAATGCCCTTTTCTGTCTCTGCCGGTTTCTTGACAAATCCCTGCATAATGTACGGCATACAGTCGATCGCTCTTTGTCCGAGTACATCCGGTACGGTCGGAACCACACGCCATCCCAGGAATTCAAGTCCTTCCTTTTCTACGATGATTTCAAACATCTTCTTGCTCTGGTTTCTTTTTAATTCATCCTGCGGGAAGAAGAACATTCCCACACCATACTCCCGTTCCTTTGGAAGTACAATTCCGGCTTCCTTGCAGGCCTTTACAAAAAACTTGTGGCTGATCTGCAATAAGATACCGACACCGTCACCTGTTTTACCCTCAGCATCCTTACCTGCACGGTGCTCCAGGTTTTCTACGATGCTCAACGCATCGGATACTGTTTTGTGCGTTTTTCTTCCTTTCATATCTACAATTGCACCAATACCGCAGTTGTCATGTTCAAATGAAGACTGGTACAAAGCAGGTTGTGGAAGATCTTTCTTCGTGTCAAACATAATTGTTCTCCTTTCGTTTCACCCTTATATTAAAATCATAAAAAAACAATAAAATAAATATTTAAGGAGCCTGCAGAGGGCACTTGTCCCTCAACAGACTCCTTTGTCTTATCCTGTATACAATAATGCAATTTTTATCTAACCGCCATTTTAAACGGTTTCTGCACCGATGTCAATAGAAATTTGACAATTTTCTCAATTCTGCGTTTCTTCCTAATTAATGCAATTTTTTGTATCCCGTTTTTCAAAAAATTTCTTATAATTTTTTTAAAAAACCTATTGACAACCGGAAAATTTAGGTCTACAATCCGAACTATCATAAGCAAAGGCGCTATGAGGTAAATCCTTGTGGCGTCTTTTTTTATGTGGAAATTGTTTTCCTTAAAGCGCTGCACAAGATGCGCACTTGTGCAGCCACCCTCAAAACAGAATTGGTTTTGAGTCAACACAACCATTTTAAAGGAGGCCATTTATGAGAAGTAATGTACCAGAAATTTTCGGAAGTATGGTATTCAACGATGCCATAATGAGAGATAAACTTCCTAAAGACATTTACAAATCCTTAAAAAAGACCATCGAGGATGGCAAAGATTTAGATATTACCGTAGCCAATGTCGTTGCCATTGCCATGAAGGACTGGGCAATCGAAAAAGGAGCTACCCATTATACACACTGGTTCCAGCCGATGACCGGAATCACCGCTGAAAAGCATGACAGTTTCATTTCTCCACAGAATGACGGACGTGTCATCATGGAGTTCTCCGGTAAAGAGCTGATCAAAGGCGAACCGGATGCATCCAGCTTCCCTTCCGGCGGCTTACGTGCCACCTTTGAAGCAAGAGGTTATACCGCATGGGATCCTACCTCTTACGCTTTCGTAAAGGATGGAGTGCTTTGTATTCCTACTGCATTCTGCTCCTACGGCGGTGAAGCACTTGATAAGAAGACTCCTCTTCTCCGCTCCATGGAAGCCCTTGGCGAACAGGCCGTTCGTGTATTACGTCTCTTCGGTAACACCGATGCAAAGCGTGTCATCACAACGGTTGGTCCCGAGCAGGAATACTTCCTTGTAGATAAGGACTTATACGAACAGAGAAAAGACCTTGTTTACTGCGGACGTACCTTATTTGGTGCGATGGCACCTAAGGGACAGGAAATGGAAGATCACTACTTTGGAGCGATCAAGCCAAGAATTTCCGCTTTCATGAAGGAATTAAACGAAGAATTATGGAAGCTTGGTATTTTAGCTAAGACGGAACATAACGAAGTATCGCCTGCACAGCATGAGCTGGCACCGATCTTCTCTACTACCAATATTGCAACCGACCACAACCAGATCACCATGGAAATCATGAAGAATGTGGCCAAGAAACATAATCTTGTCTGCCTGCTCCACGAAAAACCATTCAAGGGTGTCAACGGAAGTGGTAAGCACAACAACTGGTCTTTAACAACTGACACTGGTGTCAACCTGTTAGAGCCTGGTAAATCTCCTTATGAAAATGCACAATTCCTCTTATTCTTATCCGCAGTCATCAAGGCGGTAGATGAATATCAGGATCTGATGAGAGTTTCCGTTGCATCTGCTGAAAACGATCATCGTCTTGGCGCGAACGAAGCACCTCCGGCAATCATTTCCATGTTCCTTGGAGATGATCTGGAAGCCATTCTGGATGCGATCGAAAGCGGCAAGCCCTATAACGGAAGCGGTGCAGAAAAGATGGAAATCGGTGTTCATGTACTTCCTTCCTTCCCGAAGGATACCACAGACCGTAACCGTACTTCACCGTTTGCCTTTACCGGTAACAAGTTCGAGTTCCGAAGCCTTGGTTCTTCCCAATCAATCTCCGGACCGAACATCATCCTCAACACCATTGTTGCAGAGGAATTAAAGCAGTTTGCAGATGAACTCGAAGGTGCTGAGAACTTTACCGAAAAGCTCAACGAACTGATTAAGAAGACCATTAAGGAACATAAGAGAATCATCTTTAATGGTGACGGATATTCGGATGAATGGAAAGCAGAGGCTGAAAAGAGAGGTCTTCTGAACTTAAAGACTACCGTAGATGCCCTTCCTACCTTCCTTGCACCGAAGAATGTAGAACTCTTCACCAAGCATAAAATCTTTACCGAAAAGGAAATGGAATCTAGATATGAAATCTTACTGGAAACCTACAGCAAGGTCATCAACATCGAAGGTCTTACCATGGTTGACATGGCAAAGAAACAGATTCTGCCTGCTGTAAACTCCTATATCGGGGATCTCGCTACTACTGCAAAGAAGAAACTCGCGGTTACCGAAGGTTTGTCCTGCAAGATGGAAAAAGATCTGCTTGAGAAGCTTTCCGTACTGGAAGATTCCGCTTATGACAAAGCAAACAAACTGGCTGCTCTCCTTGAAGAAGGCGGAAAGATTTCCGATGGCCTTGCTCAGGCAACCTTCTATAAGGATCAGATCCTTCCTGCTATGGAAGAATTAAGAAGCGACTGTGATGCACTCGAAGTAGATACTGCCGAAAGTGCTTGGCCGTTCCCGCAGTACGGTGATCTGCTGTTCCATATCTAAGATTTTTGTACAACAATAATAATTGAATAAAAACAAACACAATGGCGTGTATACTTTCTTAAGTGTGCACGCCAATTTTACTTTTATCTCATAAGTAAAATAGATCATGTGTTAAAAAGGAGGAGATGTATTATGACAGAAGAAATTTTAAGTGCCGTAGACAGTGAAGTTTTCAGCGTCTGGTTTCTGATTGGCGCCGCATTTGTATTCTGGATGCAGGCTGGTTTCGCAATGGTGGAGGCTGGTTTTACCAGAGCCAAGAATACCGGTAACATCATCATGAAGAACCTGATGGATTTTTGTATTGGTACTGTCGTATTTATTTTAATTGGTTTCAGCCTCTTGCTTGGTGAAGATCTGGTCGGTCTCATTGGTAAGCCCGGATTTGATATTTTCACCAGTTACGCAGATTTCGACTGGTCCAATTTCGTATTTAATCTGGTATTCTGTGCAACGACTGCTACGATCGTTTCCGGTGCCATGGCAGAAAGAACCAAATTTTTATCCTATTGTATTTACTCCGCAGTAATTTCTGCATTGATCTACCCCATTGAAGCACATTGGATCTGGGGCGGCGGCTGGTTAGCCCAGTTAGGCTTCCATGATTTTGCAGGTTCCTGTGCCATCCATATGGTTGGTGGTATCTCCGCATTAATCGGCGCTGCTCTCTTAGGTCCCCGTATTGGTAAGTTTACCAAGGATGAAAGCGGTAAGATTGTTAAAGTAAATGCTTTTCCCGGTCACAACATTACGATCGGCGCACTTGGTGTATTTATCCTCTGGCTTGGCTGGTATGGATTCAACGGTGCTGCAGCTACAAGCGTAGATCAGCTCGGATCCATTTTCGTAACAACGACCATTGCTCCTGCAATTGCTACCGTTGTATGTATGATCTTTACCTGGATTAAATATGGTAAGCCCGATATTTCCATGTGTTTAAATGCATCTCTTGCAGGTCTTGTTGCAATTACTGCAGGGTGTGATGTAACCGATGCTTTCGGTGCTATTGTCATCGGTGCTGTATCTGGTTTATTAGTAGTATTTGGCGTCTGGTTCCTTGATTACAAGCTTCGTGTCGATGATCCGGTTGGTGCCGTAGCAGTTCACTGCTTAAATGGTATCTGGGGTACTTTGGCAGTCGGTTTATTCGCAACTACCACTGCTCCCGGAAACGACACCTACAACGGTTTATTCTACGGTGGTGGTTTCCATCTGTTTGGTTTACAGTTCCTTGGCTTCATCACTGTTGCAGCCTGGACCGCTGTTACCATTACGATCGCATTCTTAATTATTAAAGCAACCATCGGCTTAAGAGTTACCGAAGAAGAAGAAATTGTTGGTCTGGATCCTACTGAACATGGTCTTGCATCCGCTTATTCCGGATTCAGCATCATGGATATTTCCAACACCATGACCATGGAAGCAAATGCCAACACAAGTCTTGGCACCGATTCTTACGAAGCAGCTTCACCTGCTGCAAAGAATGCTTCCGTAAAGGTTGTTACCGCTCCTGTTTCCCTTGATACAGGTATTCACAAGATTGTTATTATTGCAAAGCTTTCCAGATACGATTACTTAAAGAAAGCCATGAACGACTTAGGTGTGACCGGCATGACCGTTACACAGGTTATGGGTTGTGGTATCCAGAAGGGTGCCGGTGAAATGTACCGAGGCGTTGAAATGGATGCAACTTTACTTCCTAAGGTTAAGGTCGAAGTTGTTGTCAGCAAGATTCCTGTTGAGGATGTCATTGAAGCTGCTAAGAAGGCTCTGTACACCGGACATATCGGTGATGGCAAGATCTTCGTATACAACGTTGACAAGGTTGTAAAGATTCGTACCGGCGAAGAAGATTACGATGCACTTCAGGATGTTGAGTAATCTCTTTACATAGCTCCTATAAAATGTTGTTGTGGAAAAGGCCGCTGACTCCGTAACGGAGCAGCGGCCTTTTACTGTTCTATTCTATTTTTCTTTCTCCCGGAACATTTCCGCTACTGCTTTCTGAATCTGCTGCGCCTGCTGCAGAGTAACGCTTCCACCCTCCATTCCCCAGGTATGGGAAACCGGAACGCCAAGTCCTTCCGGTGATTTCTGAAAGATTACCTCATACAGCACACAGGCTGCAATATAGTTTCCGATATTGTTCTGATGTCCGCAGTCTCCGCACTCTGCGCCCGGCTTAAGATAAGGATTTACCTGCTCTCCATAGGTAAAATAAACCCGGTCGTAGGCTTCTCCCACAGGAAGCAGTTCTGCCCGGTCTCCCAGCTTTTCCACCATATCCTGATACCATCTGCGATTTTCCCGTGTCATTTCCTGATGGGACAGGGTAAGCACATATTCTTTTCCATCCCGCTGATAGATCTCTCCGACCTTTCCTTCTCTCCATGGCTTCATTCCCATATTCTGAAAGAATCCATATTGATAAGCATGCGGAACCCATAACAGCAGCTTTGCCCCCTTCCCGGCAGCTTTCTGATAAAGAGCCTGCGCACCCGCCAGCATGCCTTCTCTCTGCCGGTAATCGACTGCTCCTACTGTACCGCTATCCGTTTCCAACGCTTCATCACTGTTTCCTGCCACACAGATATAATCATAATATTCATTGGCATCCAATACCTTCTGCCCCTGTGCGGCTCTCTCCTTCTTTTCCAGGGCAACTCCTCCATATGCCGCGATCCCGGTTCCACCCCAGTAGCTGTAGGCAACCTGGGCATGAAAGCCGCCCATTTTTGCGAGCTCCCGGAAATAATAATACGAGCTGTCCCATAGCCCGGTAAAGCTATGTCCAAGGAACGCAATCCGCGGTCCCTTTGCAGGAAATGTGATTTCTGCCTTTGTGTCCATGTCCCGGAATGAAAACTCCATTTTCATTCTCCATGCCTCTTCCGGAGGATCCTCCGGCCAGACAAGCGCATGATGTGGCTCTCCCTCGTAAATTCCGGTCTCTTCACAGAACTTTGCCGGATCAATCACCTGCTCTTTTCCTTCATAAAACCCTACGGAACGGAACGCAGAATAGTTCTTCGTCTCCTGCCCTTCTTTCCAGCTACCATATGCATCGATACTGTTCACATGATAGTTCTTTACTTCCCCTGCCCGGTAAATGCAGATATCAAGCTCAAGAATCCGAAACGGATTCTGATTTCTGACCTCCACAAGCCCCTGCCTTACTTCTACCGAAACCGGATCATTCTTCTGCTGCATCCTTATACACCTCCCCATCACTGAATAAATCGCACTTCCGGATATATTTCCTGCTTAATCCGTTCTTTTCTGGTATGAAACGAAATCTTGTTGAGTTCAAACAGATTATTGCCCCTTGCATCAATAGAGACGATTAACGGACCTAACTCCTTTACCCTGCAGTCCCACAACGTCTCCGGCATTCCCAGTTCCTCCCAGTAATGCCCTTCGATACACTGCATTTTTGTTGCAGCAACCACTGCACAGCCTGCCGGGAAAACACAATGCAATGCTCCAAAATCCCTGCATGCTCTTTCTGTCTGCTCTTTCATTCCGCCTTTGCCAATCACGAGCCGCACCCCCGTCTGCCGGATAAATTCATACTCAAATTTCTCCATCCGCATGGACGTTGTGGGTCCGACTGAAACCATCTCAAAGCCTGATGGTGCCTTAGGATCCTCCTGTACAATCGGTCCTGCATGGAAAATTGCCTGATCCTTTATCGATAAAGGGAGCTCCTTCCCATATTCCACAAGCCGTCTATGTGCGACATCCCGACAGGTCGTGACCTTACCATCGAGCCAGATCACATCTCCGATCTGGATATCATTCAGATCTTCCCTGCTGATCGGCGTAATAAGTACCTTTTTTCCATTTCTGATTTCAACCATATAAGCTTCCCCCTATACCTCAAATGTCATGCCCGTATGGGTATCGCATACGGCATGCAGATCTTTATCAAAAATAATATGTCCGCGGCGATGAGACCAGCAGCCTACATTGACCGCAACCCCAATTACGGAAGGGTGCCGGGCTGTATGCTCAATATTCACGCCCATCACAGAATGCTTTCCCCCCATTCCCTGCGGTCCAATCCCGATCTTATTGATTCCATCCTCCAATAACTTTTCCAGCTTCGCTGCACGTTCATTACTGCTATAAGATCCAACCGGACGTAGTAATGCTTTCTTTGACAAAACGGCTGCCGTTTCTACCGAAGTTGCGATTCCGACCCCGACAAGCAGCGGCGGACAGGCATTGACGCCATATGTGGTCATCTGATCCAGTACAAAATCGACCACACCTTCATATCCTTCTCCCGGCATCAATACAGCTGCCTTTCCCGGTAACGTACAGCCTCCTCCTGCCATATAAGCATAAATTTCACAGGAATCCTCATCCGGTACGATTTCCCAGAATACCGTTGGAATGCCGGTTCCGACATTTTCCTTCGTATTGTATTCATCAAAGGTTTCTACCGCGTTATGGCGGAGCGGAGCCTCCTTGGTTGCTATTTTTACCGCTTCCTTTAATAAGCTCTCCAGTTCATTGATCAGTGGAAATCCGGTCCCGCATTTTACAAAAAACTGCAATGCCCCCGTATCCTGACAGCTTGGCCTGTGATATTGCTTTGCAAGCTCCTGATTCTTCTCCATCGTTTCATACAAAATCCTGGGAAGTTCGTCTCTTTCTCCCTGTGCCAGCTCTTTTAATTTCGCAATGACATCATCCGGGAGCACATTGCTGATATAGGTAAGAAACTGCACCAACCTTTTCGTCATCCGCTCTGTTTTTTCCATTTTATCCATATTGCTTTCTCTCCATTTTCTATTTATTTTTGCAGATTTCCGTTGCACATTCTCCTTACTTTCACTATACTGATTCCATAAAGATAAATCTATTTAATGTTTTTTATATTATCATTAATTTTTCTTATAGTTATAAGAAACAAATTCTGCAATTTATCAATAGGTATTATAAAAGGAGAATCTCCATGACGTTAAATCAGCTTCGCTATTTCTGTACCGCATGCCGTACTCACAGCATCACCAAGGCTGCAGCCGAGCTTTATGTCACGCAGCCTGCCGTTTCGCTTGCAATCCGGGAATTGGAAAATGAATTCGATGTTACACTTTTTTATCGTAACAAAACACCGGTCGAACTGACCGATGCCGGAAGACAGTTTTATGAAAAAGCCTCTTCCTTTTTAAAAGAAGGGGACGAATTGCAACGGCAGCTTCAAAAGCTGAACGAAGTACATCCGGTACTGAAGCTGGGTATCCCCCCGATTTTAAGTACCATTTTCTTTCCGGCGCTGTGGAATGCCTTTCACGCAAAATATCCAACGATTCCTCTGGAATTGCATGAATATGGTTCGGTCCGGGCATGCCAGCTTGTACGAACGGAGCAGTTGGACCTCGGTCTGGTTAATATGGAACAATATGATATTGATCAATTGGAAAGTATTCCCCTGATACGGGAACAGCTCCTTTATGTGGTGGATCCTTCCCACAAAAGAGCTTCGCAGAAGGTTATGAATATGGAGGATTTTAACGAAGAACAGTTACTTATGCTGAACGCAGACTCAGTCCAGAATGAGCTTCTGGGCATGCGGTTCCAGCAGCTGCAGATCTCTCCCACCATTCTTATGAAAAGCAGTCAGATTTACACTATGTTGAAATTTATTCATCAGGGAAACTGCGGCGGTTTTCTTTACGAAGATCACCTGCCGCAATTTCCTGATTGTGTTGGACTTCCTTTAAATCCTCCCCTGTATGCCCAGATTGGCATCGTCTGGAAAAAGGGATTGTTTCTCCGGGAGGAAATGCAATGCTTTATTGATTTTATGAAGAATTATGACTTTCCTTTTACAACGCCTTAATCCGGCGTACGGCTTCCTTCGTATTCTCATGGCTGCCGAACGCGGTCAGACGGAAGTACCCTTCTCCGCTCGGTCCAAAGCCGGAACCCGGAGTGCCGACCACATTGGCTCTTTCCAACAGATAATCGAAGAATTCCCAGCTCGTCATACCGTTCGTGGTTTTTAACCAGATGTAAGGTGCATTCACGCCACCCGATACCGCAAAGCCTGCATCAGCCAATTCTTCACGGATATAAGCGGCATTCTTCATATAGTAAGCGACCTGCTCCTTTAACTGCTGCTTTCCTTCCGGAGAATAAACCGCTTCCCCGGCACGCTGTACAATATAAGGAGCGCCATTGTATTTCGTTCCATGTCGTCTTGCCCATAAGCCATGCAGGGCAACACCGCCACAGGTCAGTTCCTTCGGAATGACAGTATATCCCAGACGCACGCCGGTAAAGCCTGCATTCTTGGAGAAGGAATGCATCTCGATGGCACAGGTTCTTGCCCCTTCACATTCGTAAATCGAATGAGGAATATCTTTTTCTGAAATATAAGCTTCATACGCAGCATCATAAATGATGACAGATCCGGTACGGTTTGCGTAATCTACCCATTCCTGAAGCTGTGCTTTCGTAATCGTTGCGCCCGTCGGATTGTTCGGGAAGCACAGATAAATGAGGTCAGGCACTTCCTTCGGAAGCTCCGGTGCAAAGTTATTGGAGGCTACACAGGGCATGTAGATCACATTGCTCCAGGTTTCGGACTTCGGATCGTATTCGCCGGTTCTTCCAGCCATTACGTTCGTATCCACATAAACCGGATATACGGGATCGCACACTGCAATCTTCGCATCCGCACTGAAAATCTCCTGAATATTACCACAGTCACATTTTGCTCCATCGGAAACAAAAATTTCATCCGCATAGATCTCACAGCCACGATCCTGATAATCGTTCTTTGCAATCGCATCTCTTAAAAATTCGTATCCAAGATCCGGTGCATAACCATGGAAAGTCTCGGCATTAGCCATCTCATCCACAGCCTTATGCAGTGCCGTAATAATGGCCGGAGCTAATGGCTGGGTAACATCCCCGATCCCAAGACTGATAATATTACTGTCCGGATGCGCTTCTGCATAAGCCTTGCGCTTCTTTCCAATCGTGGAAAACAGATAGCTTCCGGGAAGCTTCAAATAATTTTCATTCACACGTGTCATCGCTTTTACCTCTTTTATTTATTTTTGAGCAACAGTACCATCTGCGCTGTTTCAAACAGATTCCTGCCACTTTGCATACTGGTTCTTAATAGATATTTGTGTGCTTCATCCTCAGATATATGATTACTCTTCATCAGAATATCCTTTGCCTGCTGAATGGCTGCACGTTCCTCCGGACTTCGCTGCCGTGGCTGCTCTCTCCGTTTTCTCCTGCGTCTTGCCGCATCCTCCTCCATGAAATGAATGGTCTGGATCAGTTCCTGCACCTTGAGCGGCGTTTCCATATGCGTCACATCGTTAGAAGATGTTCCTGCCATAACACTGTTCGATGCAATAAGAAGCATCTGAAAGCCCGCCGGAAGATCCTCCTTGAGCTGCATATACGCCATATCCGGAAGGCGGTATCCACAGATGACCACACCACTCTCTAACTGGTCGGCCATGGCAAGGGTTCCGGCTCCTGATGTACAGATATTCACGTTGCTCCATCCGTTTCGGACAAGGATATTCTTAATATTCTGAGCATCATTTATCCTGAGAAATGTAATAATAATATTACTCATCTCCGGATCTCCCCTCTAAAACTGATTCAGATATTTCTTCGTCTCCCAGTCTGTAATCTGTTCGCGGTACTCCGCCCATTCCTGCTTCTTAACTGCCAGATATTTCTTCGCAATATGCTCTCCCAGAATCTGCTGTATGAAAGCATCCTTTTCAAATTCCTCCATTGCTTCATCCAGCGAATCCGGTACGGCTTCAATATTCTTCGCTTCCTTCTCTTCCTCGCTCATGGCAAAAATATTGCAGTCCACGCTCTTCGGAGGTTCGATCTTTTCAATAATTCCCTGAAGTCCTGCTTCCAGACATACGGCAAGTGCCAGATACGGATTGGCTGCCGGATCCGGACACCGGAGTTCAATACGGCTTCCGGCTCCCTGCGCAAACGGCACACGCACGGCAAGGCTCCGGTTGCTTGCACTCCACGCAATATAAACCGGTGCCTCATACCCCGGCACCAGTCTCTTATAGGAATTTACGAGTGGATTGGTAATTAAGGTCATCCCCTTCATATGACGGATGATTCCACCCATAAAATAATAAGCTTCTTTACTTAATCCCAGTTCATCGGACGGATCGTTAAAGATATTCTGTCCGTTACGGTTCAGGGACATATTAATGTGCATACCGGAGCCGTTAATGCCGAACTTCGGCTTAGGCATAAAGGTGGCATGCAGCCCATGACGTTTCGCAATCGTCTTAACCGCCATTTTAAAGGTCATCAGATTATCCGCTGTCAAAACTGCCTCATCATATTTCAGGTCAATTTCATGCTGGGCAGGTGCTGCCTCATGGTGGGAAGCCTCCACAACAAGTCCCATATCCTCTAAGGTTAAAACCATGTCACGTCTCGCATTTTCACCGATTTCCTGCGGATCCAGATCAAAATAGCCTGCCTGCTCATAGGATTCCGTGCTTGGTCTTCCGTTCTCATCTACATTAAATAAGAAGAATTCACACTCAGGACCTACCTCAAACTCATAGCCCAGCTCTGCCGCATGTGCAACTGCCTTTTTCAAAATATGTCTCGGATCTCCCTGAAACGGTGTTCCATCGCTCCGGTATACATCACAGATCAGTCGTGCAACGGTTCCCGGCTGCGGTCTCCAGGGCAGAATCGTAAAGGTGTCAAGATCCGGATAAAGATACATATCCGATTCTTCAATTCTTGCAAACCCTTCAATCGAGGATCCGTCAAACATACACTGGTTGTTCAGCGCCTTCTCTAACTGGCTCACTGTAATTGCCATGTTCTTCAGGCATCCGAACATATCGGTAAACTGCAGACGGATAAACTCCACATCCTCTTCTTCTACCATTCTTAAGATGTCTTCCTTTGTATAACCCTTCTTCATAAGCTGTTTCCTTTCTGTTTTCCTTATAAAATTTCCCTGTAAAAAAGCGTAAAGGCATCCTTATATCCATCGATTTCCATCGTGCATATAAGAACGCCTTTGTTCTAAGTTATTATAAACAGTATATCGGTTTCTTGTCAATATGGGATCCTCCGGGACGAAATTCTGTCGTTCATGACTGTCCTTTTACCCTCCGGACACAGGCCTCATACTCCGGCCCTGCCTGTTCCTTTTTAAATCCGGGAGAAAGCATCGCAGCATCATAAAGAAGCTCCAGCGTTTCTTCCTGCTCCTTCGTCGGATGGGACGGTTCTACCACCCTTGTTTCCCAGACGAGCATACATCCCGTATACTCCACCATGAAAAACAACGGCTCCATATTTTTCTCCATCTTTCTATTTAGAGAAATCTTATCCTCTCCCGCAATCTGTGCCAGCTTCTCAATGTGGGACGGCGCAGGCGCATCCACACTCCCATCCGGCAGAATCACGCACTCAAACGGATTTTCATCCTCCCGGTGCTCTCTGATGTATTCCATAACCCTCATAAGTTCATTCCTTTCAGGAAATATGCCTTTGCTCCATGGCTGCATAAGGATACCTTAAGCGTTTCCTTAACCTCCACAGCTTCTCCGCTCCAAAGTTCTTTTGCCTCAAACTCACCTTCCAGTTCCATATCGGCAAGGGAAACGGAAATCGTACTGTTCTTTTCTCCCAAATTAAATACAGCTACATAAATGCCGCCCTTCGCTCCTGCTGCCATCCACACCGCATGCTCTGTGCCATCCATGTCCCGTCTCCACACCGGATGAGAAAAACGTGCATCCGCATGCATTGCCAGAATGTCCTCGTTGGTAATGAGGCTCATCGTAAACTCATCAAAGCCCGTCATTTCGCCTCCGATAATTAATGGGGAACGCAGAATGCTCCACAAGGTCAGCATGATGATCTGCTCCTCCTTGGTAAAGTTCGTCCAGTTCGCCAGATCATAGACCTGACGGATCGGCCCGATCGGGAGCATATCCGCATCCGGCCAGTGCCCTGCTCCTGCATGGATACACCATTTTTCGGCGCGTTCAAACATGTTGTACAGAAGCTTCCACTCATCCCAGAAGTCATCCGTAATTCTCCACATATTGGAAATCTGCTTGTAAAGCTCTGCTTTTTCCAAAAGGGCAGGTCCCGGTGACAGGCTCAAAATCATCTCCCGGCCACAGTTATGAAGCGACTCACTCAGCATAATTAACTCGGCTTCTTCGTGGGGAAGCTCTCTTGCAATATCGTCACACTTGATGAAGTCAACGCCCCAGGAGGCATAGAGTGCAAAGATACTGTCATAGTACTCCTTTGCTCCCTCCTTTTCCGGATCCACTCCGTACATATCCGTATTCCAGTGGCAGATGCTGTCGGTCTTCGCAATCTCTCTTGCTGTTCTGTCAGAGCCAAGAATCTTCGTATTCTGTGAAACCGCCTGTCTCGGTATTCCTCTCATGATATGGATTCCAAATTTCAGTCCGAGCGAATGTACATAATCTGCAAGCGGCTTAAATCCTGCGCCTCCTGCTGCCGAAGGAAAACGGTTCACCGCCGGAAGCAGTCTTCCGTATTCATCCATGGTAAGATCGGCAAACGGGTGGTACTCATTCGTGGTAGCATTAGGCTCTGACCACTGAATATCCACCGTGATATACTCCCATCCATATGGTTTTAGATGCTCTGCCATAAATTCTGCATTCTTCCGTACAATTTCTTCGGTAACCGCTGCTCCGTAGCAGTCCCAGCTATTCCATCCCATTGGTGCAATTTTTGTATTCATTTCTGTATGTCCCTTCTTATCAATGACCAAGGCTGAACGGTTACTAATTTGCAGCTATTCCAAGCCTTGTCTGATTACTTTCTGCAGATGCTTACATTCCTGCTGATAATTACTTTTTAAAATTCCTACTTAATCTAATAAACCCTGAAGTTCCCGATGCGTCATCTTCCGGATCAATACCCAGTTTCCATTCTGTGCTAAGATATATGGTGTCAGCCGTTTCATGGCTTCATGATATTCTACCTGTCCAATCACCCCACCCTTTGGATTGGTGAGACTGATCAGGCTGATGCCCATTCACTGATCGTCTTATCCTTAATTGCCCACTGCTCCTCCGGAACAACCGGAAACAACGAATCACAATCCTCCGTCAAAGCAAATCCTGCAAGAAGCGTCCCGTCTTCCTTTTCATACACCTTCGGACTTGCCTGATATGCCTCCTTCCAGATCTGCGTCAGTTCCTCCTGCGTCAGGTGCTTTTCCTGTTGCGGCGTACCGGTTTTCTTTCCCCAATGAAATAATCCCATAATGTTCTCCTGTTCTTATTGTATTTACCCAAATTACTCTATACTACTGTTGATTCTATCGATCCATCCACTATCATCACTTTCCAATAATAAAATAAATTTTCCAAAATTGCTACTGCCAATGATAGAATCATCTGTTGTCAGATGCTCCACTCTCTGACGCATATCAGCATAATTTTCAGCAGTGACCTGTTCCATAATTTCCCGGATCTGATCCGCTCTTCCTTTATAATTCCTCACTCCGGCGTATTTCTCTATCAATGGAGCATTTACGGGTTTTGCCGGAGATTTCAGATTCTCATCCGTCCAATGCTTTGATATAATCTGCATGGTACAAGGGTTTCCAAAAATAATCACTTCGTCCGCAGCATTCGGGACATCATGAAACTCATTGATTTTTCTCTTAATGTCACCATATTGTTCATATGGTTTCTTTTCGGTGTCACAAAACACAAGTACCAGTTCATCTGACGCATTCTGGTATCGATCCTGATATCTTGCAGGAATGTTTCCATTTCCTCCGGCATTGACTAATGAAATTTCATACTTCTCATTCCACACATTCAGAGATTTCAACCGGTTCAGATATTCATACTCTTCATTGCCCTCACAGATAATACATATCTTGTGCTTATCAAAAAGTTGTGGAAGCCTATTGGGCATGGACAGCATCTCCCTTCACCTCTCCTTTAATACTAAGCAGAGAGTTAATCAGTTCAGGATCCGGCAAAGCTCCCAAAGCTCCCTTCCGATATTTTTCCATAATATCTGTTGTATCTCTTACACCCTGCTGTGCTGTAAAATCTGCCAGTGAATATACATATACTCCTTCTTCATCCTTATGTACAAACCAGATCTGTTCCTTACGAAACATCCGTCTGCAATCCATAAGATTAATGTCATGAACGGTAAAAATCATCTGTGCACCGGTATTTAATTCATTATTAAACATTGCTACAATCGCTCTTGTAAGCTTAAAATGAATGCTGCTGTCCAATTCATCCACAACAAGAATTCTTCCCTGCTCAAGCGCTTCAATCACATAGCTTGCAATCGCCGCAATTTTTTTGGTTCCTGTTGAATCAAACAGCATACTCGGCACATGGACACCTTTATAGGTAGAAACAAGCCTGATCTGATCCATAATATTCTCCGGAATATCAAGTACCTTCTCTTCCGGCTTTTCATTGTCCTCCCCCACATCCAACTGAATCTTATCCATATCGACATACTCGAAGTTATCCATATAAAGATCCGCATTTTTTATAAATTCGACGACCTTATGCTGTAACTGGTTTTTATTTTTCATAAGTTCAATGGTATGCTTCATTGGTATATCATTCATATTAATAATATCTATTTTATCCGCAAAACCAATGAGAATCTGTTTCATCTCATGAACGTACCGAAATTTACTCGTATCGATCAGATAGCACAGAAGATTGTTCTTGGAAACAATCGGTATCATCACCTGTACATCTTCATCCATGCACTGATATATCTCATTTACGCAGTCCTTTTTCAGCCAGCACACTTCTCTTTCATTGTTATACTGATCCTTAAAAATTTCTGAGAACGATTCATATATATACTCTTCCTTCCGGACATCATACTTAAAATCAAAGGAAAATTTTCTTCCCGATTGCATAAAAGTTACGCCCAGTTCACAGATATCACTATCTGTAAAGATGTTTTTCATCAGTCCGCTTTTTTCATTTAAAAGCACCCGCTTTATCGCTCTGATACACTTAATCAGACAAGTTTTTCCTGCATTATTCGGTCCATAAATACCTGCCGTTTTAAGTACATTGAAATTATTCTCTCTATGAACATTAGCAGCAAACTTTTTGTTACGCATATCAGCCTTCATCGAAAAGATAATTTCTTTCTCAAATGCATAGCAGTTCCTTGCTCTCACTTCGATCATCATGGCGCATTCCTCCAAATTGCGTTTTCCCACACCTTTATCATTATTATATCATGTTATATTTTTTATGCAACTTTTTTTCACAAATAATTTTCTTGAAGCAAACCAAAAATAAAAACCAGATATTTGTATACCCAACAAATATCTGGCTCTTTTTTTCTAATCAAATCTTATCATTTATCATGGATCCCTTTATTGATAGATATGTATATCCACCACGTCATCCAGTGAAACTTCTTCCCAGAAAATAAATCTGCCGCCCCGGGTATCACCATTTTCATCCTGAAGTTCTTCTCCAAGCACATAGCCATCGCCCAGATACGGAAGTTCTTTCATCTCCTGACTTCTTGCCTGCCGGCTTCTGGTAAGCGGCAGAATCACAATTTCATCCTCACTTCCATCTGCAAGCTCTGCCGTGAACTGATAAGCCTCCGACATCACCATCCAGTTGTCCACACTCTGAATCCATACCCCATAAGGAGTCAGAATCACATCGGTCTGATTGCCGCTGTTTGTACTTGCCGTAAATTCCTTCTGTTCAATCGCCGTCATCTGTCCTTCCTCAAAGGTGTATTCCGCACCTTCTCCATCCAGAAGGCAGGACAGCTTCCATACTTCATCCACACTATTAAAAAAGGCTGTTTCTGTCACAGTTACTTTCTGTGCATCCTTTTCCATAACCGTATTGCTTCCCCGGAAAATTTTCTCAATCGCAGCCTGATCCCCATATGCTTCAAAAGTTCTCCGCATTAGTCCGATGTTTTCATTCGCGTCTACGCTAAGGAGCCGTACTGCCACATCCTGAATCATCACTGCATCTTCCGGAATCTCCGTTGTCTCTGAATTTGCTGATGTTTCTGAATCCTCCAAGCTCTCCTGTGTCTGTTCCTCCTGTACCCCTGTCTCTGCACTTGGCAGATCTGCTTCTGCCTTGCCGCAGGCACTCAACAGCATAAGAAGAGATGAAGCGATTATAAGTCCTTTTATATGCTTTACCATGATTGTTCCTCCTCTTTTATTTTCGATTGCCTTTCTATAACAATCGTAGTTTATCATAAAATTATTATAAAATCAATTCCGATATTTGGCCGTAATATTCATAATGATTGACACAATCAACGATTGTCTTTTATAATGTTTAAAACAAGACTTAATTAAAGGACTCTTTACATGAAACTGACGAAACGCGAACTCGATGTTATGAAAATATTATGGAATGCCAAGAAACCTCTCATGGTTTCAGAAATTGTCCAATTAGATAATGACAGTACAATCTACAGCGTACAACGGCTTATTTCCAATCTTTTAAAAAAAGGCATGATTGAGGTTGACAGTATTGTCTTCAATCAAAAGGCGCTTGCCCGAAAATTCAAGCCTACTGCCAACGCTGAAAATGTAGAAATTGAACTTATTCAGGATATGCTCAAAGACTCTTTTGGAAAAGATATTCCTGCTTCTCATCTTATTGCCGCTTTATTACCC
>CAVHRK010000044.1:0-40562 GCA_963638365.1 Anaerobutyricum sp.
TATCTGTACGGTGATGCGGTGCGTCTGCGTCAGATTTTTATTAACCTGCTTTCCAATGCCGTAAAATACACACCATATGGCGGAAAGATTACTTTTGAGCTTACGGAGCAGAGCTGTGAAACTCCTGATCAGGCAGAGTTTCATATCCGGGTTGCTGATAATGGACGGGGAATGGATGCTGAATTTCTGGAACATATTTTTGAACCTTTTACCCGGGCTGAGAATTCCATGACCAATAAGATTCAGGGAACAGGTCTTGGTATGGCAATCACGAAGAATATTGTGGATATGATGGGTGGAACCATTACCGTACAGAGTGAACCGGATAAGGGAAGCTGCTTTGAGGTTGTATTAAGATTAAAAACAGACAAAGCTCATAAAACCGATTTCCCGTATGCGCATGTATTACTGATTTGTGATGATGAGGATTTTATAGAAAATGCAAGAGCAGCATTTACCGCTGTAAAGCATACGGAATTAAGAACAGCAGGAACAGAAGAGGAGGCAGAGCATGTTCTGCTGAATCAGCCGGTGGATATTGTGCTGTTAGGCAATTCACTGGGGGAACGGAAGCTGGAGGATTACATACCCCGGATTCGTAAAGCCGCAGGAGATGCGCTTTTACTGTATTGCTGTAAGTATGAGGAACGCAGGCGGTTGATTGGGGTAGAACATCAGGGTGAAGTGGATGGTATTGTGGTACGTCCGTTCTTCCTCTCCACACTTTGCAATACCATTGCCGGAATAGTGAATCATGGCGAAAAGAATGAGAATGCTAAGGGATCTGTCTTAAATGGAATGAAGTTCCTGTGCGCAGAGGACAATGAACTGAATGCAGAGGTATTAAGAGCTATATTGGATATAAAAGGAGCAGGTTGTGATATATATTCCAATGGAAAAGAGCTTGTGGAAGCATTCCGGAATGTGAAAGCAGGTGACTATGATGCAATCTTTATGGATGTACAAATGCCGGTTATGGATGGACTAAAGGCCACCCGGATGATAAGACAGGGCGGAAATCCGCTTGGAAAGAGTATACCGATTATTGCCATGACGGCCAATGCGTTTAGTTCCGATGTGCAGGATTGCCTGAATGCAGGTATGGATGCGCATGTATCCAAGCCGCTCGATATCGGTGTGCTTGAAAGAACAATTAAGAGCATCAGAAACAGATAAAGGATTAACCCGGCGGTATAAAATAATCCCATCGGCCAAGTAACTGCCGATGGGATATCCGGATTACCTTTCCATATTATTTTAGTGCAGATATCATTTTGAAATACGGCTTGAACAGACTGTAATATTTCATGCCGTTATCTTTGCCGTAGGTTTTGATAATGATCGCGCGGATGCCGTTCAGATTCTTGGTTTTATCTTTGTTATTATCCAGGAAGGAAACAAAGTTACCGGGATCTTTCACATCGCTGTGGGCAAAGATGATATCTGTGAAATGTCTGATCTTATCCTGATGGGAATAGGTTTCCGCAGTAAAGGAATAAGAATCGTCTTTTACGGTTTTGTAAATAAGCTGCCCCTGTTCCTGACCGTAGACATGAACAAAGGTTTCGTGAAGCGCAACAAGATTGGTTTTTCCAAAGCAGTTGATGAAGGTATCGATTTCTTCCTTAGGAAAATCCTCTAAATGAAGATTCTCTGAATGAAGATCCTCTGATTTCTCCGGGGAAGCCTCTTTAACAGCCTGTACCGGAAGAGAAGCTTCTTCTTCCGAAGCAGGAGCTGCAATAGGAAGCTCTTCTTCAACGGTGCGGCCAACGTCTTCTTTCTGACGCTGGAGACCCAACTTGCAGTAATTCACATTAATTCGGTTTACAAGGAATCCCTTCTTTTTCCAGAAACGGACAGCCGGATCGAAGCCGGTATCGTTACTCATCACAATGAATTCCGAAGATTCCGATGGATCCGTTCCGATCAGATATCCTAAATAGGATATGAGCTGGAAATCCAAAGCATTCTGTCCCTCGAAGCACTCTTCAAACTGAATCGTGCGTCTTTCTTGCAACAGCTTAATGACCGAGGAATATGCCATATGAGGAGAATTTTTCGTATAAAAGATGATAATTTCATCATTCTCGTCTGCCATATCCAGGAGCATTAACCAGTTGTCGTTTACATTTTCACTATCTACCAGGTAATGTTTTATCTTGACCACCACTAATCCGGATATATTTATTCTAACACGGAAAACAACAGACCGCAACCAGCTCTCAATTTCCTGTTGCAAAAGCACTATGAGCGATGCTATAATCTGCATGAAAGTCGTATTTTAGCAAGGAGGATGTTATGTCAGATATACATAGTATTGATGCGGAAGATGATCAGTTTGCATACCGTTATGATACGCAGCTTCTTATTGATCGCAGAGATGAGGATCTTGACGAGGATGAGATTGCTGATTACATCACAGAGCATTTTGAAGGAAACAGTCTGATTGCAGCCGGTGATGAGGATCTTATTAAGATCCATTTCCATACCAATGAACCCTGGAAGGTGCTGGAGTACTGCAATACGCTGGGAGAGATTTATGATATTGTTGTCGAGGACATGATTCGCCAGTCCAATGGTCTTCATGGCTAAGACGGAAACGATACTCACCTTTGAAAACCTTAGAACTGCCCGAGTGATTGGGCAGTTTCTTTTTATTATATATTTAATACAGATGAAAGAGGGAAAGGAACATGCAGTATGTAAAGCTACAACTGGGTTGTCTGCTGGTAGTTTTGTATATCGTAATTACTTATGTGAGAGAGACGGTGCGGGAGAAAATACCCTGCAATAAATACTTTGACGCGCTTCTTGCAGTTGCGCCGTGGGCAGTTTTTTTTGACGGGCTGACGGCATGGACAGTGAATCATCTGAATATAGTGCCTGAGTGGTTTAACCGGGTGGCACATCTGTTGTTTTTTGTCCTCATGGATATTACGATCATTGTTACCGCAGAGTATATGTATGATCAGGTTGTCGGATTCCGTAAGAAAAAGGAAAATATTTTACTGGCGATACCGGGGCTGCTGATGATTGCCCTGACGATAGCGGGGATTGGCCAGCTGCATTATATAGAGGGAAAGACGACATGGTATTCTATGGGATTTTCCGTATATACCAGCTTTGCAACGTTGATATTATATTACGGGGTTATTCTGTTTTTCATGATTTCCAGGCACCGCTTCCTTTCAAAGAACAAGATATTAGGAACCTTGTCCTATATTGTCATTGCAGGAACAATTCTGATTGTACAGGTGATTTTCCCGGAGGTTCTGCTGACCTCCATATTTCCTACCATTCTGCTGCTCGGAATCTATATTGATTTTGAAAACCCTTCGATCCGGAAGATTACCCTGCATAAGGATGAAATGATTGACGGATTTGCAACTATGGTAGAAAGCCGTGATAATAATACCGGCGGGCACATCAAGCGGACAAGGGCTTATGTGGATCTGATCCTCAAAAAGATGCGGCATGACCGGAAATACCATGAGATATTGAATAAGGACTATGCGACCAATGTAAGAAATGCCGCCCCGCTTCATGATATTGGCAAGATTTCAACTCCGGACAGTATTCTGCAGAAACCCGGAAAGCTGACAGAGGAAGAATATGCAATTATGAAGCAGCATGCTGCGACAGGCGGGGATATTATCCTGCATACCTTTAAGGATCTTGATAATGCAGAATTCCGGAAGATCGCATATGAGGTTGCAAGGTATCATCATGAAAAGTATAACGGCAAAGGATATCCGGAAGGGCTTAAGGGTGAGGAGATTCCGCTTCATGCCAGAATTATGGCTATTGCCGATGTGTTTGATGCGGTTTCCCAAAAGAGATGCTATCGGGATGCAATGCCGGTGGAGGAGTGCTTTGCCATTATTGAGAAGGGAATCGGAGCTGACTTTGATCCGGGGCTTGCCAGACTTTTTCTTGAAGCCAGAGAGGAAGTAGAGCAGTTAATGTCAGCTTATGGATTACATGAGCCGGTAAAATAAGGGATTGTTAAAAAGGGGTATGAAAAAAGAATATATTCTGGCCAAAAATTTTATACTTTATGCGGCTGTTTTTTTGATCGGTATCGTTATGGCAGCCGGGAACGCTGTTGAACTGTGGAGATATGCGGCTGCGTATGAATTGCAAAATCTGGACTCTGCATCTCTTAAACCGGGGCGGTTTGTCAGGTGTAATATTACACAATATGTGGTGCGTCCGGTCGGCCCATACCATAAGGACCAATATACAGGGGTGAGTAAAGTGTTTATCACCTTTTCAAAGGATTACGAAACTTATAGTGTTCCAATGGGCGGAAATGGTTATATACGTGTCATGACTGGGGAAGAAGAAACTAAGAAGCAGTTACAGGCATTTCGACAGGGAAAAGGGGAGAGCGTTTCTTTTGTCGGTAAGATTATCCGGGCAGATGCACCGGATCCGGATTGGTATAAAGAAGCAGAGGGCTTCCGGATGGATGAGCTGGCAAGCGACCGGGTAGTGAAGCAGGTGAACGTGTGGAAATATATTAATTTTCTAAGCACAGGATTGGGGCTTATGGCGCTTGGAACGATTGGAATGCTGAAAAAAGGAATTTTGTATCGGGATTAAAATGGCGGAATTGACACGGATTCTGAATTATATTAGCATGAGGATGAGTAAAAGTTCAGGTTGACAATATACTGATCAGCAGAAAATGAGGGAAATTATGGAACAGACCATCAGTAAGAAAGAATTTAAGGGATTTTCGGGAAATGAATTAAAAGTATTTGCGATTGTTGCAATGTTTATGGATCATCTTGCATCCACCATCTGGCCGGGATACCATAAGGACTGGTGGCTGCTTGCCATTCATCTTTTCGGGCGGCTTGCGGCACCGACGATGTGGTTTATGATTGCGGAGGGATACCAGTATACCAGAAACTTTAAGAAGTATCTGGCACGTCTCCTTATTTTTGCAGTTCTGGCACATTTTGCCTATAATTTCTGCTTCGGAATTTCTTTTATTCCGTTCCGGGATTCGGTATTGAACCAGACCAGTGTCATCTGGCCGCTGTTCCTTGCAGCAGTCGGGCTTTATATTTTTGATGATGAAAAGAGAAGCTTTCCACTGAAAAACTGGCAGAAAACCGCACTTCTTCTTGTGCTGTGTGTCCTGGCTTTTCCTTCGGACTGGTCATGCTTCCCGGTATTATGTACCTTACATATTTATCAGAACAAGGGAAATTTAAAGAAACAGGTGCTTGGAATGCTTGCTTATATTTCCATGTATGTACTGGTGTGGTGTCTCTGTATTGATGTGGTTTATGGACTTCTGCAATTCGGCATTATTATTGTGTGGCCGTTTATGCATTTCTACAATGGAACAAGAGGTAAGGCAAAGTGGATGAAGTGGTTTTTCTATGTGTTTTATGTAGGACACCTCGTTCTGTGCGGCTTCTTACGACTTGCCCTGCATGGAAATGTGGGAACGATCATTGGAGGTTAAAGGAATGTGGTTATATCATGGAAGTAATGTGGAAGTTAAGACTCCGCAGATTATTATTTCAAATCGGACACTTGATTTTGGAGCAGGTTTTTACACAACTTCTAACAGGGAACAGGCAGAAAAGTGGGCCAGATCTCAGACCCTTCGACGGGGAAGCGGAGAACCGACTGTATCGGTATATGAATATGATGAAGAAAAGGCTGAAAAACTATCCGTATTACGATTTACATTAGCAGATGCAGCATGGCTTCGGTATGTAACTGATAACCGGAAAGCGGTATATGCCGGTAAAAAGTATGATATTGTGATTGGACCGGTAGCAAATGATAATACGATGCCGGTGATTAATGATTATATGTCAGGAACAATTGATGAAAATACAGCGTTGATTCTGCTGAAACCACAAAAATTATCTGATCAGTATGCATTTCTGACCTGGAAAGGACTGGAAATGCTGAAATTAATTGAGGTGGATAAGCTATGAGAAACAGAACAAAATCTTCGATTCTTCAAAATTTTGATTGTGAAGTAACAATATTGATTGCGAAGAGCCGTCAGATCCCGGAAATGGAAGCGTTAAAGCTTTTTTTGAATTCGAAAACACATAATATGCTGGAAGATGACGATATGAAGCTATGGTATTTCAGTCCTTTAGCAGTCTTTGATATGTGGGAAGCCGAGCAGGCAACTGGAGATCCTGGGAATTCTCTTTATTTAAGGGGGGATGAGATTGAGTAAGGAATTTCGTTTTTTTACTTTTTTATTGGAAAGTTATGCACAATATAAAAAGAAAACGGCAGCGGAAGTGTTGAATACTTTAGATCAAAAAGGGCTGACAGACTTTGTGTTTAATATGTACGAGATTTATCATGTAGAAGCGATTGAAAATGCATTTGCAGATATGGATAGTCTGATTGAGACAGGAAGAACGGCATGGTAACCCCATGAAATACAGAGGTAGGAAAGATTAAGGAGACATCATATGCAGGGAGAACAGATGATCAGCGCATTAATCGGGCTTGTGGGGGCAGTTTCCAATAATGGAAAGACGGAGCAGACCGACGGAGTCATCCGCAAGGCCTTTTCACAGATTCGGAACGGTGGAAATGAGCAGGAGATCGTGGAGGCTGTTCATCGGGAAAAGTTTGCCATTTCACCGGACTGTGCGGTATGTAAGAACCCATGCGGAAACACCTCAGATTATGATATGGAGAGATTCCACGAAGCAGATGAACCGATTCAGAAACGGAAACTGGAACTGATTAAGTCAATCGGAGATTATCTGGAATTCGTACAGGAAGAGAAACTTCCGGACCGGATCTATCAGGGAATTGCGTACTTGGGGTATGATCTGGAAGAGAATGCATATGTGGAATTGATTACGCAAATTAACAATGAAAAGGAACGATAGATTATTTATGTATTCAGACAAGCAGGTATCACGATATTTTGAACGGATTCATTACCGGGGATTTTCAGGAGCTTCCCTTGAAAATCTTATGGAATTACAGAAATGTCATTTGCAGCATATACCGTATGAAAATCTGGATTTGATGAATGGAGCTGCATTATCTTTGGATCCACAAGACCTTTTTACTAAGATTGTTGAACGGAATCGGGGAGGATTCTGCTTTGAATTGCAGGGCGTATTTTATGAATTACTGATAAGTCTCGGATATCAGGTAAAACAATACGCAGCACGTTTTATGGATGAACCATGGCATATACAGATGAGGCGTCATAGAATTCTTGTGACTGAACTTGGAGCAGAACGTTATATATGTGATGTCGGAGTGAGAAGTGAATCACCGCGTATTCCATTGAGGCTTCGGGAGAATGAAATACAGAATGACGGTATCAGTCAGTATCGCTACCGGAGGGATTCTTTTTATGGATGGATTCTTGAACAAAAGGAACCTGGCAAAGAATGGAAGGACCTTCTGGGATTTACGGAGGAACCGCAGATTAATGAAGATTATGTGATGCCGACGTTTTACTGTGAGAAGCATCCGGACTCTACATTTAACAAATTTATGAAGATTTCTATTTTTACACCAGATAGTAATCTGACAATTGTTGAGAATACATACAAGGTATACAAACAGGGAAAGGTGGTTGTACGTGAGCCGCTTACGGAAAGGGAACAGGCTGTTGCTTTGTTAAAAGAAAAGTTTGGAATACCGGTTCCGGTTTCCTATCAAAGAATTTTGTGGAATACAAAGGAACAATCAGTATACGGGATAAGGAAGGAAAATGCAGGTGCTTTATGAGCAAAAATAAGAAACTGACACAGGATGAAGGCCTAAAAGGAAATGAACAGATCGAGGAAGCCATTCTTGCCCTGCAGCAGGAGGCAACTCCGGAAATGCTGGCCCATGCGCTTACGGTAATCCGCAGACGAATGAAGCAAGGCGGTCAGGTGATTGTGGATGTGGAACCGTCCATTGCCGGCACACAGATGAATCTTAAGGTGGTTGAAACCGGGGATGGCGCAAGGTGGTGGCCTGCCTTTACCAGCTTTGAAGAAGAATTAAAGGGTGCAGACAGTGTGAAGTCCACATTCCTTTCGGATCTGGATAAGCTGTTTGATGCGGCACTGGCAGTACCAGACATTCAGGGAATTGCATTAAATCCATGGAACAGGACGATGATGCTCGATAAGCATCTCATCCGCATTATCAAACCGGAACAGGGAAAATAATGGATTGTTCCAATCTCAAATAAGTGTTACAATAATTTATAACTATTCAGAACCGGGATACAAATGAGGAGAAACAACATGAAAAAATGGAAGTATGTAGTAGGAGCAATGTGTTTATGGCTGGCGTTTGGTGCATCTGCCATGGCAGGGGAAAAGGAAATGCCGGATGGACAGAAGTTTGATGCCGAATTTTATGCGGCTGCTTATCCGGATGTAACGGCTGAGATCGGTACTGCGGAAGCAGATCTTTACCGGCATTATGTAACGTATGGAAGAGCCGAAGGAAGAAAGGCTTATGCAACAGATCAGCCGGTTGTAAATAAGACGCTGCTTTGTACAAAGTCCAGTGTTTATGATACATTGGAAGACCGCAGAATCAATGTGGAGCTTGCTTCAAGCCGGATTAACGGAATTGTTCTGACTCCGGGAAGTACGTTTTCCTTTTCCAAATCAATAGGAACAAGAACGAAGGAAAATGGTTATGTCGTAGCAGAAAGCTTTGCTTCCGGACGGAAGACAACATCGGTAGGCGGTGGAATCTGTCAGGTATCCAGTACCTTATACTGTGGAATTGCAGAAAGTGCGCCTGCACAGATTAAGGTAACCGAGCGTCATAAGCATTCGGCACCGGTCGATTATGTGCCGGAAAACATGGATGCGACCATTGCGGAGGGAAGCCTGGATTTTCAGTTCCAGAATGTAGGAACCAAAAACCTGCAGATTATAAGCAGTTGTGATCAGGGTGTGGTAACCACTTCTGTTTATGAAATTGATTAATTTCAAACCGGAAAAGAAAATTTTGATAATTCTAATAAAATAAGGAGCATGTTCATGAACGGAATACTTAAGGTATTGACGGCAATCCTTGGTGTGCTGGCAGTAATAGCCTGTCTTGCGACCATTGGGATTGTAGGATATTCCATGACGAATACATCGCAGAATAATAATACAGATACCGGAGGACAGATGGGTTCCCTTCCGTCGGATGTTACAATTGACAGCAATGGGAATTTGGTGGTACAGGCATCTGCTGTTCCGACCATGACACCGGTATCAGATGGAAATGCTGCCGCAGGCACGGTTCCAACACCGACACCTGCTTCTGCGGATGTCAGCAATCATGCGCATGACTATCAGGAAACGGTTGTCAAAAAGGCAACCTGTTATGCTGCCGGACAGATAAAATATACCTGTTCGATCTGCGGAGATGAATACTATGTGGATGTGATGTCAACAGGACATGTTCCGGATGACTGGGAGATCGTAAGGAAACCGACCGCAACCGAAGAAGGGTTGCGTGTGAAGAAGTGTATTTATTGTGATGAGATCGTGGCAAGTGAGCCGATTCCGGTGGAAACGACAAGCGGAAGCAATGCATCTGCGTCTCCGACACCGGCACATATCCATCAGTATACTGCTTCGACGGAGCGCGAGCCGTCCTGTGTCCTGGCGGGATTACGCCGTTACAGCTGTAGCTGCGGAAGCTTTTATACTGAAATGATTCCGGCACCGGGACATATTGCTTCGGACTGGACTACCGCAGAGGAAGCAACCTCCACGACACTGGGACGTGAGCAGAGAACCTGTGTGGTTTGTGGTGTGATACTTGACTCCAGACCGATTGATAAGGTTTCGGCAAGCCCGTCCGCTTCCGCATCAGCCAGTGCGACAGCCACAGCCAGTGCATCAGCCAGTGCATCAGCCAGTGCGACAGCCACAGCCAGTGCATCAGCTTCTCCTTCTGCACATAAGCATAATTATGTTTCTTATGTGTTAAAGGAGGCCAACTGTACAGAGCGCGGAATCCGTTCTTTCGTATGTTCCTGCGGAAGTTCATATGCAGAACCGATTGAACGGGATCTGAATAACCATACCTACCGGTCTGTCGTGATTCCGGCAACAAACACGACGCAGGGCTATACTGTTTATACCTGTATCCGGTGTAACTCCACGTATTATGATAATTATACGCCGCCGTTGGATCCGGTGTATGCTAATGCGATTGCAGCAAGCACGGCAAGCCCGTCAGCAACTCCATAAAGGAAACAACGCGAAGAACGAACAAGGAAGAGCGCATAATCCCTTCTGCCCATGCATATAAAAGTATGAGCAGGAGGGATTTCTATGTTAAATGAGCAGACGATTGTAAAATGGGACAAGAATGCGGAAACGGATCCGCACAACGGCCTGACGGCAGAACAGGTGGAAGAACGGCAGAAAATTTACGGGCCGAACCGGCTCGAGGAAGGAAAGCGCAAAAGTGTGCTTCAACTCTTCTGGGAACAGTTAAACGATCCCCTGATCTATATTCTGATGGCGGCTATTGCCGTATCGCTATTCCTGGGAGAAGCAGGGGAATCGATGATTATTGCGGCAGTAATTGTCCTGAATGCAGTCGTCGGAGTGATTCAGGAGGGAAAGGCATTAAAGGCGATCGAGGCTTTGCAGCAGTTATCAAGTCCCAGAGCACTTGTAAAGCGGGATGGCCGGGAAATGGAGATTCCAAGCAGTGAACTGGTGCCGGGAGATCTGATTTTCTTAGAAGCAGGCAGACAGGTTCCTGCGGACGGAAGACTGCTTGCAGCGAGTGGATTGCAGATTGATGAAGCGGCGCTTACGGGAGAATCCGTACCGGTGGATAAGGAAGTTCTGAGACAGAAGCCGGAAGAAGAAATGCTCCATGCTGCGGAAGTGCTCGGAGATCAGAAGCATCTGGTGTTTATGACCACCCTGGTAACGGCAGGGCACGGTGAAGCGGTTGTGACGGAAACCGGAATGCAGACGCAGATCGGAAAGATTGCGGGGATGATTTCAGAGGGCAGGGAAGAACTGACACCTCTCCAGAAGCGTCTGGCAGATCTGGGCAAAATCTTAAGCTTTGTAGCAGTCGGTATCTGCGTATTCCTGTTCGCGGTGGCCGTATTGCAGAAGCGGGATATCGGAGAGATGCTGCTTACCGCGATTTCACTGGCAGTTGCGGCGGTTCCGGAGGGTCTTGCTGCGATTGTGACGGTGGTACTTGCCTTAAGCGTTTCAAGGATGGTGCGTGTCGGAACGATTGTGCGCAAGCTCCCTTCCGTAGAAACCTTGGGAGCAGTGGATGTGGTCTGTTCGGACAAGACAGGGACGCTTACCCAGAACCGGATGACGGTGAAGCAATGCTATGTGGACGGAAGGCTCCTTTCGGTAGAGGATTTCCGGAAAGAGGAGCAGGAGCAGTTTTTAAATGCCTGTGTACTTTGCAACAACGCAGTGCTGGGAGAGGAAAATATCGGAGATCCGACAGAGCTTGCATTATTATTTCTGGCGCGGGAATGTGGACGGGAAAAGGAAGCAGCAGAAAGGGAGTATGTACGCATTTCGGAGTGTGCCTTTGACTCCGTACGCAAGAGGATGACGACCATACATAAAACCGTCAATGGGGAAGTTGCCTACAGCAAGGGCGCAGCCGACCGGATCTTAAAGGACTGCCGGACGGTTCTGAAGAATGGAAAAGAAGCCGCCTTTTCGGAAAGAGCAAAGAATGAGGCGCGGAGGGCAATGGAGCAGATGGCTTCCGGTGCGCTGCGGGTTATGGCACTTGCCATGAAGAAAAAGGGAGATCTGAAAGAGGAAAAGGATCTGGTATTCTTGGGACTTGTCGGCATGATGGATCCGCCGCGGGAAGGTGTGGCAGAGGCGGTACAGAGCTTCCGTCATGCCCATGTACAGACGGTGATGATCACCGGAGATCATGTGGATACTGCGCTGGCCATTGCGAAGGAGCTTGGTATTGCACAAGGTCATGAACAGTGCATGAAAGGGGAGGAACTGGATGCACTTTCGGAAGAAGAGCTGCGGGAATGTGTAGAAGGAATCCGGGTATTTGCGAGGGTGTCCCCCGAGCATAAGGTCCGTATTGTGCATGCACTCAAAGCAAAGGGCAAAACGGTAGCCATGACCGGAGACGGGATCAATGATGCCCCGGCACTGCGGGCGGCAGATGTCGGTGTGGCGATGGGAAAGGGGGGAACGGATGTGGCACGGAATGCTGCAGACCTGATTCTGACGGATGATAACTTTTCCACGATTGAAAAGGCGATCCGTGAGGGGCGCGGAATTTATGAGAATATCCGCAAAACGATCCTGTTTCTCCTGTCCTCGAATTTCGGGGAAATTATCACGATGCTGGTGGCAATTCTGGCAGGGTTTCCCGCAACGTTAAAGGCAAGTCATATTTTGTGGGTAAACCTAATTACGGATTCCCTGCCAGCCCTTGCCCTCGGCATGGATGGAAACGATGGGGAAGAGCTGATGAAGCAGCCGCCGCGTAAAAGCACGGATACGATGTTTTCCCATGGAGGACTGTCCTGCACACTCTGCTATGGCGTGGTGATCGGAGTCATCAGTATCCTTGCCTTTATGGCAGTCCCTTATGAGGAACTGCTGGAGCGGCAGCTTCCGGTGAATCTTCTTTCCATGAAGAAAATTCTGGAAATCGAATGGATCTTAAACAAAGCACAGACCCATGCCTTTACGGTGCTTGGCATGAGTCAGCTGGTGCATGCGGTCGGCATGCGGGATGTCAACCGGTCGGTGTTCCGGATGAAGCATTTTCAAAATCTGTATATGCTGGCAGCGCTTGGAATCGGACTGCTTTTGCAGGTATTGGTGACCGAAGTGCCTTATCTTGTGACGTTGTTTGAAACCAATCGCCTGACGCTTGGCGAGTGGGGACGGCTTCAGATCCTGGCGCTGACACCGCTTGCGGTGCATGAACTGTTATGCCTTTTTACCGTAGCTGGGCAAAGGCAAGAACGAGCAGAAGAAGCGCACTGACAATCGAAAGATTGTGGGAGCAGCGTTTGGAAAAGTAATGTCCTAAGAGCCATCCACCCCAAATGGTCACAACATGGATGAATATGGAGTAGGACAGTAGAAGGAAAAGCGGAAGATGGCAGGTGCCGATGCTTAATCCGACGGAGATGTTGTCAACCGACAGGGTAACGGCAAGAAGCGCCGCTTCATTCAAAGAAAGAATCTGTACTTCTTTCCGGTTGATTTTGTGGGAAAGTGCTTCAGAGGTGAGAGAGCTTTGCGGAGGATGAAAGGCAGGCAGGGCATCGTAGATTTTGTAAAGGGAAAGAAGAAGCAGGACAACAAACGGAAGATAGGTCTTTAAGAAAGGGGGAAGCAGGGTAAGCAGCCGGTCACCGAACAGGAAGGAGAGGGTAAGCATTGCCCCGGAGATGCAGGAAATCAGGAACAGGGAGGAGGGTGGAATTTTCACCCGGTCAAGTCCGTAGGAAAATCCAAAAACAAACGCATCTGCGCACAAAAGGGTGATCAGCAGAAGCGAGAAAATCAGAGAGAAATTCATGGAGGGGAGCTCCTTATTCGTTTGCTATATTATATGAAATTATGGTATACTTGTGTGAAGGGAAGGGAGGATGGCGATGAAATTAATATTTATTGGGGCGGATCATGAGGTGACAGGAAGCTGTCATTATTTACAGGTCGGAGACAAACATATTCTGGTGGATTATGGTATGCAGCAGGGCATTGATACCTTTGAAAATGCAGAACTTCCCGTGTGTGAGGCACAGCTTGATTATGTGCTGCTTACCCATGCCCATGTGGATCATTCCGGTATGCTGCCACAGCTCGCGGCGAGAGGTTTCCGGGGACAGATCCTGACAACGGAAGCAACGGCAGACCTTTGCAGCATTATGCTTCGTGACTGTGCACATATCCAGATGCAGGATGCGGAGTGGAAGAACCGTAAGGCGAAGAGAAGTGCGGACAATGTACTTATAGAGCCACTTTATACCATGGAGGATGCAGACAATATTATCCGCAGGATCGTTCCCTGCGAGTACAATCAGATGATCGAGGTCTGTGAGGGAGTGAAGATCCGCTTTACGGATGTTGGGCATCTTTTGGGCTCTGCGAGTATCGAGGTCTGGGCAACCGAAGAGAATGTAACGAAGAAAATTGTCTTTTCCGGAGACATTGGAAATAAAAACCAGCCGCTCATTAAGGATCCGGCTTACACGAAGGAAGCCGATTATGTCGTGATGGAATCCACCTATGGGGATCGTTTCCATTCCGAAGAGCGTCCGGATTACGTTAAGGAGCTGACAGGGATTCTGCAGGAGACCTTTGACCGTGGCGGTAACGTGGTGATTCCGTCCTTTGCAGTAGGACGTACGCAGGAGATTCTGTATTTCCTCCGTAAGATCAAAGAAGAGGGGCTCATAAAAAATCATGAGGATTTCCCGGTGTATGTGGATAGTCCCCTGGCAGTAGAGGCAACCGGCATTTTCCATAAAAATGAACTGGACTGCTTTGATGAGGATGCCATGGAACTGGTGAAAAAAGGCATTAATCCGATTGCCTTTCCTGGATTGCGGCTTTCGATTACGAGTGATGAATCCAAGGCAATCAATTTTGAGAATACCCCGAAGGTGATTCTTTCTGCGTCCGGCATGTGTGAGGCGGGCCGGATCCGCCATCACTTAAAGCATAATTTATGGCGGCCGGAATGTACGATCCTGTTCGTAGGCTATCAGGCAGTCGGAACGCTGGGACGGGTACTGGTGGAAGGGGTCGATGAAGTAAAGCTCTTTGGCGAACCGATTCAGGTACGTGCCAGTATTAAAACGCTTGCCGGGCTGTCCGGACATGCGGATAAGAACGGGCTTATTGAATGGGTAACGGCATTTACTGAAAAGCCGCGAAGGGTCTTCGTGGTACATGGGGAGGATTCCGTATGCAGGTCCTTTGTGGAATGCCTGCAGGTGGAGCATGGTTTAAAGGCTTATGCGCCTTACAGCGGGACGGTGTTTAATCTGCTGACCAATAAGCTGGAGTACGAAGCACAGCCGATTCCGATTGCGAAGAAGAAGGTACGCACCGGTACGGATGTATTCAGCAGATTGCTGGCAGCAGGTCAGAGGCTTATTGCCATTATTCATAAGAATGAAGGATGCGCGAATAAGGATCTTGCGAAGTTCGCAGATCAGGTAACCGCACTGTGCGATAAATGGGATCGGGATATCTGATCCATAGAAACAGGAGATGAATACGGTCATGAACATGATTGTAGCAGTAGATAATAATTGGGCGATCGGAAACCACAATGAACTGCTTGTGAGTATTCCGGCAGATATGAAGTTTTTCCGGCAGGAAACCGATGGGAAAGTCGTTGTTATGGGACGCAAAACCTTAGAGAGCTTTCCCAATGGAATGCCGCTTGCTAACCGGGTAAATATTGTATTAACGGAGAATCCGGATTACCGGGTGAAGGGAGCGAAAATGGTGCATTCCCTTGCGGAGCTTAAGGAGGAGCTGAAGCAGTACCCGTCTGAGGATGTTTATGTGATCGGCGGTGAAAGCGTTTACCGGCAGATGCTTCCTTATTGTGATGTGGTTCATGCCACACGCATTGATATGGAGTATCAGGCAGACGCACACTTCCCGAATCTGGAGAAGGATCCGGAGTGGGTAGTGACCGCAGACAGCGATGAGCAGACCTATTTCGATATTCCTTATACTTTTGTGAAGTATGAACGGCGTAAAGCCAGATGAGTACAGGATACAGAAAATTGTAATGGAATTTTCAGATAAAACAGAGGAGATGGAGCATTATGAAAAGAAAAAGCATGGCAGCCCTGCTGCTTGCAGCGGCTCTCGGACTTACCGCCTGTGGCGGACAGACCACCGATGCGTCGCAGTCCGATACGCAGGAAGCGCAGAGCGGAGAAACGGACGGAGAACAGGGTGAAGAAGCAGACGCAGACGGCATCATCGGAACCAATGACTTCGTGGTAACAAGACCGGAGGAAGGAACGCAGCTCGATCCGGGCTTTGCCGTGGACAGTGGGAATATCCCTGAAATTACCATCGAGGCAAAGCAGATTCCGGACAAGGAGTGCTTTCAGTTCGTGAAGGACATGAAGACGGGCTGGAACCTCGGAAACACGCTGGAGGCATATTCTCAGGGAAAGATGTACGGAGATGATACTTCTTCCGAGGAAAGCTGGGGCAACCCCGTTACCACAAAGGAAATGATCGATACCTTAAGGAATGCGGGCTTCCGTACCGTGCGTATTCCGGTCACCTGGCACAATCATGTAACCGATGACGGCAATGGTCCTGTCATCAGTGAGGCATGGCTTGACCGTGTACAGGAGGTTGTGGATTATGCATATGACAATGGCATGTATGTCATTTTAAATACGCATCATGACAATACTGCCAACATTGATGGCGAGGGCGGCTATTATCCGGATACGGCACATGCAGAAGAGTCAGACCGGTATATCAGGGGAATCTGGACACAGGTTGCGGAACGCTTTAAGGATTATGATGAGCACCTGATTTTTGAATCTCTCAACGAGCCCCGTCTTGTCGGAACGGATTACGAGTGGAACTTCAATGCAGGAGTGGCAGAATGCAAGGAGGCAGCCGAGAGTATTAACCGCTTAAACCAGCTTTTTGTCGATACCGTGCGTGCAACCGGGGGTAATAACGTGGAGCGTTATCTGATGATGCCCGGCTATGATGCTTCTTTAGCAGGAGCCATTACGGATCTTTATCAGCTTCCGAATGATATTGTCTCGGATAAACTGATTGTTTCCGTTCATGCGTATACCCCCTATAACTTTGCGCTCCGTCCCGGAAGTGAGAGCGAAGCAACGGATTACTTCTCCTGGGAGGATCCACAGAGTGTTTACGAGATCAATGATCTGATGAACAGCCTGTATAATAAATTTGTATCCAAGGGAATTCCGGTTGTGATTGGAGAGTACGGTGCAATGAACCGTGACAACAACACCCAGGATCGTGTGGATTATTATGCATATTATACAGCGGCAGCCAGAGCCAACGGTATCACCTGCTGCGTCTGGGATAACGGCTCCTTTACAGATGGTGAGATCTTCGGTATCCTGCGCAGACGTGTAAATAAGTGGTTCTTCGAGGAGACTGTAGAGGCAATGATGAAGTATTCGTGATTATTCATAACTATTGACTTTTTATAGCGATAGGATAATAATAAATAACAGTTATATTACACAGAGTTTGGAGGAGAACAGCGATGGAAAAGAAGAACATTGACTGGGGTAACATCGGTTTCGGTTATATTCAGACTGATTACCGTTATGTATCAAATTTTAAGAATGGAGCCTGGGATGAAGGCGGACTGACACAGGATGCCAATATTGTGCTGAATGAGTGTGCAGGAGTTCTTCAGTATGCACAGACCGTATTTGAAGGTCTGAAGGCATATACTACCAGCGATGGCCGTACCGTGGTTTTCCGTCCTGATTTAAATGGCGAAAGATTAGAGCAGAGTGCAGCAAGACTGGAAATGCCGGTATTTCCGAAGGAGCGTTTCGTAGAGGCAGTTAAGCAGGTAGTGAAAGCAAACGAAGCTTACGTTCCGCCTTACGGAAGTGGCGCAACACTTTATCTTCGTCCGTATATGTTCGGATCGAATCCGGTCATCGGTGTAAAGCCGGCTAATGAATATCAGTTCCGTGTGTTTGCAACACCGGTTGGCCCTTACTTCAAGGGCGGCGCTAAGCCGATTACCATCCGTGTCTGTGACTTTGACCGTGCAGCACCGAACGGAACCGGTCATATCAAAGCAGGATTAAACTATGCAATGAGCCTTCATGCCATTGTAGATGCACATAATCAGGGATACGATGAGAACATGTATCTTGATGCAAAGACCAGAACCAAGGTAGAGGAAACCGGTGGAGCTAACTTCATCTTCGTAACAAAGGATGGCAAGGTCGTAACCCCGAAGTCCAACAGTATCCTTCCTTCCATTACCAGACGTTCCCTGTTACAGGTAGCAAGAGAATATCTTGGACTGGAAGCAGAAGAAAGAGAAGTATACTTCGATGAAGTAAAAGACTTCGCAGAAGCAGGTCTTTGCGGTACCGCAGCCGTTATTTCCCCGATCGGCAAGATTGTGGATCACGGTAAGGAAATCTGCCTGCCAAGTGGTATGGAACAGATGGGACCTGTTACCAGGAAGCTGTATGATACCTTAACCGGAATCCAGATGGGAACCATCAAGGCTCCGGAAGGCTGGATTGTAGAGATCAAATAAGCAGTTCTTTTACAGGGAAACAGACGTAATGCACAATCCCCTTTCTGTGGCTCTGGTTATGCCGGTCATGGAAAGGGGATCGTTTGGACTAAAGAATAAATAGAGAGGTGGTTTTATTTTGAGTAAAGAAGTAGCAGGAACAACCGTTGTGATGCTGGGAAATGCTGCAATTGCCAGAGGCGCATATGAAGCCGGCGTAAAGGTATCGGCAGCATACCCCGGAACACCCAGTACGGAAATCAGTGAGAATCTGGTGAAATATAAGGATGAATTATATTCCGAGTGGTCCCCGAATGAAAAGGTGGCAACCGAAGTGGCAATCGGAGCTTCGATCAGTGGCGTGCGTGCCCTTGTTTCCATGAAGCATGTTGGTGTCAATGTGGCATCTGATCCGCTTTATACCATTTCCTACAGTGGAGTAAACGGAGGACTGGTGTTGGTAGCAGCCGATGATCCGGGTATTTACAGTTCCCAGAATGAGCAGGATTCCCGTATGGTAGCACGTGCCGCCATGGTTCCTGTGATTGAGCCGTCAGACAGTGAAGAAGCAAGGGTATTTATTAAGAGAGCTTTCGAGCTTTCCGAGCAGTACGATACCCCGATTATGTTCCGTACGACAACGAGACTGGCACATTCCCAGGGACTGGTTCACTTAGAGGAACGCCAGCAGCTTCCAGATAAGCCGTATGAGAAGAATATTGCGAAGAACGTCATGATGCCGGGCAATGCCATCAAGCGTCACCTTGTGGTAGAAGATCGTTTAAAGAGAATGGCAAGTGATGCGGCAACGCTCGATATCAATAAAGTAGAATATAACGATACCAAGATCGGTGTGATCACGAGTGGAATTCCCTATCAGTATGTGAAGGAAGTGCTTCCGAATGCTTCCGTATTAAAGCTTGGATTGGTACATCCCCTTCCGAAGACCCTGATCGAAGAATTTGCTTCCAAGGTAGATACCCTTTATATTGTGGAGGAATTAGAGCCTGTCATTGAGGAACAGGTGAAGTCCTGGGGAATCAAGTGCATCGGTAAGGAAATCTTTACCATACAGGGTGAATACAGTGCCAACATGCTTCGTAAGGCAATCCTTAAGGAAGATCTTGCAATCGAAGAAGCCGCACAGGTTCCGGCAAGACCGCCGATCCTCTGTCCGGGATGCCCGCACAGAAGCGTATATTCCGTATTAAAGAAATTAAAGATCCATGCATCCGGAGATATCGGATGTTATACCTTAGGTGCGGTAGCGCCTCTTAGCGTTGTAGATACGACCGTCTGCATGGGCGCAAGTATCAGTAACCTTCACGGAATGGAGAAGGCAAAGGGCAAGGATTATATTAAGAACTGGGTAGCCGTAATCGGAGATTCCACCTTCTTACATACCGGGGTGAATTCCCTTATGAATATGGTATACAATCAGGCAACCGGAACCGTCATCATTCTGGATAACTCCACAACCGGTATGACCGGTCATCAGGATCATGCAGCAACCGGTAAGACCCTGATGGGCGATACCACCTATATGATTAACATTTATAAGCTTTGTAAGGCAATGGGCATTGAGCATGTTTATGAAGTGGATGCCTTTGATATTGAAGGCTTGGAAAAGCTGATCAAAGAAGAAACCCAGAGAGAAGAGGTTTCGGTCATTATCACAAAGTCCCAGTGTGCACTGCTTAAGACCTTTGTGCCGAAGGGCAAATGTGTCGTGGATGTTGAAAAATGTAAGAAATGCGGACTGTGTATGGTATCCGGATGCCCTGCAATGCATAAGGGCGCAAACGGAGAGGCTGTCATTGATGAAACGATGTGCAATGGCTGTGGTCTGTGCATGAAGAACTGTAAATTCGGCGCTATTTCTTTAGTGCCCAATCAGAAGTAGGAGGGCGAAGAGATGGAAACGAAGAATATTATGATTGTTGGTGTCGGTGGTCAGGGAACCCTGCTTACCAGCCGGATCTTAGGGGGAATTACCCGTAAGGCAGGTTATGATGTAAAGATTTCCGAGGTTCACGGAATGGCACAGCGTGGCGGAAGCGTCGTAACCTATGTCCGTTATGGTGACAAGGTAGCAGAACCGATTGTAGAAGAAGGACAGGCAGATGTGCTGATTGCCTTTGAGCGTCTTGAAGCGCTCCGGTATGCACATTTCCTCAAAAAGAATGGAGTGATGATTGTCAATGATCTGCGTATGGATCCGATGCCGGTATCCATCGGGGCAGCACAGTATCCGGAGCATATCATTGAGAATCTGAAAAAGAAGTATCAGGTGATTTCGCTGGATGCACAGGCGCTTGCCAAGGAAATCGGCAATGCGAGAGTATTCAACACGATTATCATCGGGGTGGCAGCAAAGAGAATGGACTTTGCAAAAGAAGACTGGCTGAAGGTCATCGAAGAGACTGTTCCGCCAAAGACGATTGAGATTAATACCAAGGCATTTGAAGCCGGATATGCACTGGGATAGAAGGCAAAAGCAAAAAGAAAGAGAAGGCAGGGAAACAAAAGTGATATGGAATGAAACCAAAGAATGTATCAGCAGGGATGAACTTGCAGATCTGCAAAGCAAGCGGCTTGTGAAGGTGGTAAACCGCGTTTATCACAATGTGGAGTATTACCGGAAGAAGATGCAGGAGGTCGGTATTGAACCGGGAGATATCCGCGGTATTGAGGATATTACGAAGCTTCCTTATACGACCAAGAATGATTTAAGGGATACGTATCCGTTCGGTTTATTCGCAGCACCGCAGTCCGATATTGTCCGGGTTCATGCGTCGAGCGGAACGACCGGCAAGGCAACCGTGGTTGGCTATACAAGAAGGGATATTGACATCTGGTCAGAATGTGTATCAAGAGCCTTAACGATGGCAGGAGTTACAAGGGGCGATATAATTCAGATCGCTTATGGTTACGGATTATTTACCGGAGGACTTGGCGCTCATTATGGAGCGGAATATCTGGGTGCAACGGTTGTTCCAATGTCTACCGGTAATACGAAAAAGCTTACCACGATGATGAAAGACTTCGGGGTTACGGCAATTGCCTGTACACCGTCATACCTTCTTCATATCGCAGAGACCTTAGAGCATGACGGGGACTTAGATAAGATCAAATTAAAAACCGCAATCTGCGGCGCAGAACCGTGGACGGAGCAGATGCGTCATCAGATGGAAGAAAAGCTTCACATCCATGCACATGATATTTATGGTTTGTCCGAGATCATGGGACCAGGCGTTGCCTGTGACTGCGAATATCATAAGGGCTTACATATTCAGGAGGATCATTTCTTCCCGGAAATTATCAGTGCAAAGACGTTAGAGCCGGTAGCAGCAGGAGAAACCGGAGAACTGGTATTCACGACGCTGACGAAGGAAGGACTGCCGCTCATCCGTTATCGTACAAAGGATCTGACGAGCATTACCTATGACAAGTGTGAGTGCGGCAGAACAACTGCCAGAATCAGCCGTTTCGTAGGGCGTTCCGACGATATGCTCATTATCCGCGGCGTGAATGTATTCCCGTCCCAGATTGAAGCAGCATTGCTTGAAATGAACGGAACCACCCCTCATTATCTGATGATTGTCGATCGTGTAAATAACCTGGATACACTCGAAGTACAGGTAGAGGTGGAAGAGGCATTCTTCTCCGATCAGATCAAAGAGCTTGAAAACTTAAGCAAGAAGATTGCGCATACCATCCAGCAGGCAATTGGTCTTGCTGTAAAGGTAAAACTGGTAGAACCCAAGACCATTGAGCGAAGCATGGGTAAAGCCGTTCATGTCATTGATAACCGTAAACTGGTATAGAAAGAAGGTGCTTAAATGAAACAGCTTTCCGTTTTTATTGAAAACAGGGAAGGACGTCTTGAGGATGTCCTGAATTTACTGAAAGAAGAGAACATTAACATTATTTCTTTAAGCCTTGCAGATACCAGTGATTATGGCATGCTGCGCCTGATCGTAAGTGATCCGCAAAAGGGGCGCGAGGCATTAAAGAAAAGTGGGTTTTCGGCAACCTTAAATGATGTTGTTGCCGTGACACTTCCCCATAAGGTAGGCGCATTGCAGGAAATTCTGCATATTCTGTGCAAAGAGGACTTAAATGTGGAATATATGTACGCGCTGTGCACAAAGACCGATGAAGCGGCGATCGTCATTAAGCTGTCCGATCCGCAGAAGGCGGATGAGGTACTGCGCGCTGCCGGTGTACATTTCTTTGCTTTATAGGAAATTCCGCCGGAATTTCTATAAAGCAAAAAGCTCCGCAGGGATGCGCAGCTCGCGGTTTATGCAAACAGTGTAATAAATTTCCGGGCAGCAGGCGTAAGACTTTTGGCTTCGCGATGGATCAGGTAGAAGCTCCGGGGAGGCATTACGGGAGTGAAGCACAGCTCAAACAGCTCCCCACTTTCTAAGGCTTCCAGAGCGAAATCCTTCATAACACAGCCGATTCCCAGATTCCGGAGTGCAAACTGGACGATCATGTCACTGGTTGCCAACTCGAATTCCGGTGCAAGGGAAACCTGGTTCTGCGCTAAAAAGGTATCCATATATTTGCGCGTGCTGGTATTTTTTTCCAGACAGATGACAGGCAGTTGTTCTAACATTTCATAGGACAACTGCTTGTTTTTTAATTCCCAGAAACGGCTTGCCGCAACAAAAATATCCTGAATCTCACGAACCTTGTGGGCAACGAAGCCATTCAGGGCAGGAAACGGTGAACTCACAACACCGAGGTCAATCCGGTTTTCGGAAAGAGCCGTCAGGGTTTCCGGGGTCGGAGAATTTGAAACGATGACCTTGATTTTCGGATACTGACGGTGGAACTGCTCAAGAAAGGGCAGCAGATAGTATTTGAGAGTCATATCGCTGGCACCGATCCGGATTTCACCCAGATCAAGGTTCATCAGTTCCTTCAGCTTCTGTTCTCCCTGCCGGATGCTTTCACAGCAGCTCTCGGCATAGGGAAACAGAATCTCGCCCTCTTTGGTGAGTCGGATGCCTTTGGCAGTGCGTTGGAAGAGGGAAACGTTTAACTGGGCCTCCAGCTGCTTCATGGACTGGCTGACCGCCGGCTGGGTGAGCGAAAGCTGCTGTGCTGCCGCAGTGATGCTTCCGGCTTTGGCAACATAATAAAAGGTTTTGTATAATTCCAGGTTGTTCATAAGGAGCCTTTCTGTGTGACGGAATATTATTTTTAAATATGGATGTCTGGTTTTATAATTGTGAAATTCTGATCTCTTTGAGAATCGTTCTTTTATGAATTAAGTAGATCATAACATATATCATATAACATAAGCAACGTTTATGAATAATATAAGCAATATCAATTTTACTTATATTGTTATGGGTGTTATACTAAGCAAGGTGTGGTTCTGTGAAAGATAAAAATGCAGGATCGACACCATAATACAGGCTGTAAAGCAGTGCAGGACAGCCTGAAATTCTGTAAATAGTATGCCAACAACATGCAAGGAGGAAACAGGAACATGGTTAAAGCAGTCGTAGGAGCGAACTGGGGAGATGAAGGAAAGGGAAAGATTACGGATATGCTGGCACAGCAGGCGGATATCATCATCCGTTTTCAGGGTGGTGCCAATGCGGGACATACCATCGTAAACAATTATGGTAAGTTTGCATTACATACCTTACCGTCCGGTGTATTTTATAATCATACAACCAGCATCATTGGAAATGGTGTGGCACTCAATATCCCGGTATTATTCAATGAAATCAAGTCGATTACCGACAAGGGCGTACCTGCACCGAAGATTCTGGTATCGGAACGTGCACAGATCGTAATGCCGTATCATGTTCTTTTTGACCAGTATGAAGAGGAACGTCTGGGAGGCAAGTCCTTCGGATCTACCAAGTCCGGTATCGCACCTTTTTATTCGGATAAATATGCAAAGATCGGTTTCCAGGTAAGTGAATTGTTTGATGAAGACACATTAAAGGAAAAGGTACAGAGAGTCTGCGAACAGAAGAATGTCATTCTGGAATATCTCTATCATAAACCGGCGATTGTTCCGGAAGAGCTGTTAAAGACCCTTCACGAATATCGTGATATGATCGCACCTTATGTATGTGATGTATCTTCTTATCTGGATCGTGCGATCAGGGAAGGAAAGACTATTTTGTTAGAAGGACAGCTTGGAACGCTGAAGGATCCGGATCACGGAATTTACCCGATGGTAACCTCTTCCTCGACACTTGCTGCTTATGGTGCAATCGGGGCAGGCATTCCGCCTTATGAAATCAGGCAGATCATTACCGTATGTAAGGCTTATTCTTCTGCTGTCGGAGCAGGCGCATTCGTATCCGAAATCTTCGGAGATGAAGCAGATGAATTAAGAAGACGCGGTGGTGATGGCGGTGAATTCGGAGCAACCACAGGACGTCCGAGACGTATGGGATGGTTTGACTGTGTGGCAAGTAAGTATGGCTGCCGCCTGCAGGGAACAACCGATGTGGCATTTACCGTGCTGGATGTACTGGGATACCTTGATGAAATCCCGGTTTGTGTCGGCTATGATATTGACGGTGAAGTGACGACAGACTTCCCGGTAACCTGGAAGCTTGAGAAGGCAAAGCCGGTATTAAAGACCTTACCCGGATGGAAGTGCGATATCCGCGGCATTAAGAATTACGAGGAGCTTCCGGAGAACTGCCGTAAGTATATCGAATTCGTAGAGGAGCAGATCGGTTATCCGATCACCATGGTATCGAACGGTCCTTCCCGTGATGATATTATTTATCGTAAAAGTCCTCTCAGTAAGTAATTGATGGCAGGAGTGAGGAGCATTACAGTTTATGCATATTGCGGAAGTCGGTCGGAGTACATCCTTTGATGATTTTAAACATCCGGATGAAGGAAGACAGACTGTCAAAACCGGATAAGGATGAAACCTCTGTAACGGTCAGTTCCGGATTGATCAACAGATTTTCCGCATAACTGATGCGCTTCTTATTTACATATTTATAAAAAGAAACATTGGTAAAGTATTTAAAAAGCCGGCTGAAGTGGTATTTACTGAAGCCGGCTTTCTTTGCAGCCTCTTCAAGTGTAATGTTTTCCGTACAGTGCTCACTGATGTAATCACATATTCCCAAAAATTTTTCCATGTATTTCTTGTAGGTATTATTGCCTGTACCGGAGCTTGGAAGCCGGGGAGACTGCTCCCGTCCGAGCCAAACGAAAATTTCAATGAGTTTTGCATGGATTGCAGCCTCGAACATGGAATTGCCCGATGCATATTCGTCACGAATCTGTAACAGAAGCAGCCGGATCTGCTGATGAGCAGTTTCATTGCTTTCGGGAGTAATCAGCATGGTGGAAGGAAGTGTAGCTAACACATTGGAGATGTCACGGGTCTGATGCAGGAGGGCATAATCTGCCTGAAAGATCAGACGCCGCCCGGAGGGAGGCGCAAACAGGGAGTGAATAACACCGGAATTAATCAGAAGAATCTGATCAGGATAAATCATATATTCTATATTATCGCAAATCGCCCGATAGGTATTTTCAATTGGCATAATGATTTCAATTGGTGCATGCCAGTGCGGCGGATAGTCCTCAACCTTGTCATTGTCGTATAGACAAAGATGCATTCCCTCTTTGAAATTTGCTATTTCACGAATCCCCTCTAAAGTTTCAATCATAAGATTTCCTTTCCCATACATTCCCCCAGCATGTTCTGGCAAATGAAAAATGATATCAGTAACAGAGCATAAATTTGAAGTATAAAAGTGCTAGTAATTGCTATTCTGTTCACGTGTTAAAAATCGGCTAAAAAATTAATTAATTTAGCTAAAAGACAAATTGCATATAAAAGAAGTGCAAAAAGTTTAAAAATTATACAAATAACATACAATTTAAACCGACCCTTACAAGGAATATCATAAAACTATACAAATCAAAGGTCAACAAAAAAGCAAGAATTGATAATTATTAAGCAATTATTATAATGCTGTCGGGATACGGGTTTGTTATAGTTGGCTTATCAACATTAGGGGTTCCCGTGAAGAAACGGGGCGAAACATTTATGAAGGAGGATATGGGTTATGAAATTGAAACGTGTATTAGCTACGGTGCTGTCCGCAGCAATGGTTCTGGCAAGCCTTTCCGGCTGCGGAAGCTCGACGGCTGATTCATCAGGCGGTGCGGCAGCATCAGGAGAGGTGCAGGAAATCACCTGGATGTTCTGGGATGATTTAAATGCAACAGAGGATCTGATCTCGATTGGTTATAAAGAAACCATTGACAGATTTAACAAGGATTATGAAGGAAAATATCATGTAACACCGATTACAACCAATCTGGAGGAATATTATACAAAGCTGAATGCGCTTGTGGCAGCAGGCGAGACGCCGGATGTATTTATTGCTTCTCCGGGAGCAAACTTAAATGATTATGCTTTGACAGGTGTAGCTGCAAAGCTGGATGATTATCTGAATGACGGATGGAAAGATACCTTTACATCCGATGCTGTATTTGCAGGTGGTACATACTCTGATGGAATCTATGCAGTTCCTCTTAATATTGCAGCTGCCTGTGTATTCTATAACACAGAGATGTTTGAAAAGGCAGGCGCAGAAGTGCCTAAGACATTTGATGAATTGTTGACTACCTGTCAGAAGCTGCAGGATGCAGGCTATACACCGATTACCATTTCCGCAGGTACTGCATGGTGCTTGTCCATGGTAGCCGGATACCTTTGCGACAGAAATGGTCTTGTTCTGAGTGATATTGCAGATCATAAGACCGATTGGAAAGATGAAAAGGTCATCAATGCAGGTAAACAGATTCAGCAGCTTTCCCAGTATTTCCAGAAGACAGCAGCCGGTGATGACAATGATATTGCTACCGCAGCATTCTACAATGGTGAAGCTGCAATCCTGATTCAGGGTTCCTGGGCAATCGGACAGATTAACGGTGCGTGTGCAGAAGGCTTTGCAGATAAGGTTGGTGTATTTGCATTCCCGGCAGTTACCGGTGGTAATCCGGACGCAAACAGAGTGATTGCAAAGTCTGACTCTCTTTGCATGAGCGCGTCCACGAAATATCCGGAAGCATCAATTGCCCTTATGAAATATTTTACCGATGATACCGCACAGAAGTATACGGCAGAGGTTGGTGGTAAGATCCCGGTAACTTCCGTTCAGTATGATGAGAAAGTTGCTCCTCCGGAACTTGCTTATGTTATGGATGTATTTAAAAATGCTTCTGCAACATTCGGATTCTACAATGAATCTCTTGCAGATACCGAAGCCGGTTCTACATTTGATAACTGCTTTGTAGAAATTTTCAAGGGTGAAGATCCTGAAACTGCTTTACAACCCATCCAGGATTATTACGAGATGAATGTCTGGTAAGATTCACGGAAAATTTCTTTGGCCAGCACCTCAAAAGGGTGCTGACCTTTCTATAAGGAATTTTGTAAGGAAATCTTTTTTTTATGAAGAAGGGTGAAGTTCTTTATAGAAAGGTCAGCAATGGGGAGGAGACAGAGCGTGGCTTGAAATAAGTGAAATGATATCCGGCGGATGTGATGAATCAATACAGGAAAGGAATGGGGTTATGGACAAATTACTACGAAACAAGAAGGCAATTATTTTATTTATTGCTCCGGCATTTATTCTTTTTACGGCAGTTCTGTTTTATCCGATCTGCAGGGCCGTTTATTTTTCTTTTTGTGATTATAAGGTAAATTATCCGATTCAGTTTACAGGGTTTAAAAATTATATTCTGCTGTTTACCAAGGATAAGACGATGCGTTATGCACTTCGAAACTCTATTTTCTTCATGATTTTTTCCTGTGTGTCACAGCTGATTCTGGGTCTGGTTCTGGCAGCATTGCTAACCAATATCAAAAAGGGACGGAACCTGTTTAAAAACATTTATTATCTTCCGTGTGTTCTTTCATCCGCAGCACTTGGTCTGATGTGGATGTTCGTATTTACACCCAAGCTTGGTATCAACCAGATCATGGCTTCTCTTGGGCTGATTAAGGATTGTACGGAGGGTCCCCAGTGGCTTTTTAATACAGATGGATACATTATCCTTCCGATTATTGTAATTTCAGTGGTGGCCTTATGGCAGTATGTTGGTCAGTCCATGATGCTTTATATGGCGCAGATTTCCGGTATCAGTAACGATATTTATGAAGCTGCCTACATTGATGGAGCAACCAAGACACAGGCCTTTACCAAAATCACATTGCCACTCATCCGGCCGATGGTTGCGACGGCGATGTCCTTAAATGCAATCGGCTCCTTAAAGTTCTTTGATCTTGTTTATAACATGATTCCGGAAGGCTTTCTTGGCAACAGGGCACATGTGCTGGCCACTCATCTGTATGATCAGGCATTTAAGTACAATAAGCTTGGGTATGGTTCGGCCATTGGTGTTGTATTGCTTGTAATGTGTCTGCTGGTTACGGTATTTATTAATAAATTTGTCAAAGTAGACAATTATGAAATGTAAGGAGGTGCTAAGATGAGTACAAAATCCAGAATTATTAAAGCAATTATTTATGTGTTTCTGATTCTTTTAGCACTGATTTATCTGGTTCCGCTGATCTGGGTGGTAATCACCTCCCTGAAAGATGATGCGGTATTGATGATTTCTCCGTGGGCACTGCCTGACCGGCCGATGTTCGAAAACTATGAATTTGCATGGACGATGGGTAACCTTGGAAGGGCAACCCTGAATTCCTTTATTGTCTGCTCCATTACGCTGGTATTATCCATGTTGTTTGGTTCCATGGCAGCTTATGCAATTGCCATTCTGCGCTGGAAATTATCGAAGCTTACCATGACCTATTTCCTGATTGGTATGATGATTCCGGTACATTGTGTATTGATTCCACTGTTTATCCAGTTTTCCAAAATCGGACTCAGCAATACTTTATTGGGAATTATAATTCCGTATATTACGTTTTCGCTTCCGATTACGATTTACATACTGGTAGGATTTTTTGCAGGAATACCGAGGGAATTATTTGAGGCGGCCTGTATTGACGGGTGCTCTGTGTACCGGATGTTTACCCATGTGGCTCTGCCGCTTGCCAAGACCGGATTCATGGTAACAGGGCTTATGTCCTTTGTGGCAAACTGGAATGAACTGCTTCTTGCCATGGTATTTATCTCAAAGGAAGCCAAGAAAACCCTTCCGGTATCCCTCACAAAGTTTGTTGGACCATACAATACCAATTACTGTCAGATGTTTGCAGCTATTGTGCTTGCGATTATTCCTACGGTCGTTGTATATTGCTGTTTCTCCAATAACATTGTGGATGGTCTGACACAGGGGGCCGTGAAAGGCTAAGCAGTTCATAAATTTCACAGAACCCGTAGAAAGAGACTACAAATGGCAGATTATTTATGGTAAAATCACCTTATGAATAACGTAAATTATGCCAGACAATTAGATCATTTATTAGAACAACCGGAAACGAAAGGAAAGCATTTATTCCTGCATAGCTGCTGCGCACCCTGCAGCAGCTATGTTTTGGAGTATCTGCGTTCCTTTTTTCGTATTACGGTATTTTATTACAATCCGAATATTACGGAGGATGCCGAGTACCGCAAGCGTGTCATCGAGCAGAAACGTCTCATTGGGATTTTCAATGCAATGGGGGACGCCTATCCGATTGAGATTATGGAAGGAGACTATGTGCCGGAACAGTTCTTTGCGATGAGCAGAGGCTATGAGAAGTGTCCGGAAGGCGGTGAGCGGTGCTTCCGCTGCTATGAGATGCGGCTTCGGGAAACGGCACTGCAGGCGAAGAAAGCAGGGGCAGATTATTTTACCACGACACTGACCATCAGTCCCCTTAAAAACGCGGCGAAGATCAATGAAATCGGGCAGCAGCTTTCGGAAGAACTGGAGGTTCCCTTTCTGCCCTCCGATTTTAAGAAGAAAAACGGCTATAAGAGATCGGTGGAATTGTCGAAAGAATACGATCTGTACCGGCAGGATTACTGTGGCTGCATTTTTTCGAAAGCAGAGAGGGAAAATGGTTACAGTTCACACAGCAGCCAGACACTTGCTGTCGGGCTGCGTAAGAACATGATTCAGGAGTGAGCAGGCTCCTTTTGCGAAGCAAAACTTCAAATGAGCCTGCGAATCTGTTACTGGAACGAGGGACGAGTGAACAGTAATAGAAAAGAGACTTGAATAGTTGCATTTGAACCGTTATACTTGAATCGTTATAACCTCAGAGAAAATGGGAAAGGTATATCATAATGGAAAAATTTTTGGACTTAATTTCAAACGAAATGAAACAGGCTTTTGAAGCAGCCGGATATGACAGGGAGCTGGGGAAGGTAACGGTATCGAACCGCCCGGATCTTTGTGAATATCAGTGTAACGGGGCAATGGCAGGTGCGAAGCTTTATAAGAAAGCACCGATCATGATTGCGAACGATGTCGCAGGCAAGTGTACGGACAGCGAGGTTTTTGCAGAGGTACAGGCAGTTGCTCCCGGCTTTTTGAATTTAAAGATTAAGGGAAGCTTTCTGGCAGACTATCTGACACAGATGGAGAAGGAAGAGAAGTTTGGCCTTAAAGCTCCTGAGAAACAGAAGACGATTATTGTGGATTACGGCGGACCCAATGTGGCAAAGCCGCTTCATGTCGGACATCTTCGTTCTGCAGTCATTGGTGAAAGTGTGAAGAGAATCGCCCGTTACATCGGACACAAGGTGATCGGTGACATTCACATGGGAGACTGGGGTCTGCAGATGGGACTGGTCATCACTGAGATGAAGGAGCGTTACCCGGACCTTGTATATTTTGATGAAAATTTTGACGGTGAATATCCGGAGGAAGCACCGGTGACGGTTACAGAGCTTGAGGAGATTTATCCTACCGCAAGCAGGAAGTCCAAGGAAGATCCGGCCTATAAAGAAAAAGCAATGGAAGCAACCTTTAAACTCCAGAGCGGAGTGAAAGGGTATCGTGCTTTGTGGAAACAGATTATTAAGATCTCTGTTGCGGATATGAAGCGTAACTACGATAACCTGAATGTGACTTTTGACCTTTGGAAGGGAGAAAGCGATGTCCATGATGTGATCCCCGGCATGGTGGATTACATGAAGAAAGAGGGCTATGCATATATCAGCGATGGTGCTCTGGTTGTGGACGTTAAGGAAGATACCGATACCAAGGAAATTCCACCCTGTATGATTCTGAAATCAGATGGCGCTTCCTTATATAATACGACAGATCTGGCGACCATCATGGAGAGAATGCGAGAGTATCATCCGGATCAGATGATCTATCTGACGGACAAGCGGCAGGATCTTTATTTTGAACAGGTTTTCCGCTGCGCACGCAAAACCAAGCTGGTGGATGAAGATACCGAGCTTGTGCATATCGGATTCGGTACGGTAAACGGTGCAGACGGACATGCATTCAAGACCCGTGACGGCGGTGTAATGCGTCTTGAAATGCTGATCAATGAAATCAATGAGAAGATGTATCAGAAGATCGTGGAAAGCCGTGAGGTAGACGAAGAAGAGGCCAGAAATACCGCAAAGATTATCGCACTTTCCGCAATCAAATACGGAGATCTGTCCAATCAGGCTTCCAAGGATTATATTTTTGATATTGATAAGTTCACCTCCTTTGAAGGAGATACCGGTCCGTACATCCTTTATACCATCGTCCGGATCAAGTCCATTCTTGCAAAAGCAAAGGAACAGGGAGAGGATCTTACGAATTTGACTTTGAAAGAAGCAGATACCGATTCCCAGAAAGCATTGATGATGACGATTGCACGCTTCAATGCCATGATGGAAAATGCATATGAAGAGGTTGCACCGCATAAGATCTGTGCCTACATTTATGATCTTGCCAATGCATTGAACCGTTTTTATCATGAAAACAGGATTCTTGCCGAAGAAGATGAGACAAAGAAGAAGAGCTGGCTTGGACTTCTGATCCTCACTAAGGAAATTCTGGAGGCATGTATTGATGTGCTTGGCTTCAGTGCACCGGAAAGGATGTAATGCATGGCAGGAAAGTATTATGCTGTGCGGAAAGGTACGGTGACTGGAATTTTCCGTACATGGGAAGAATGTAAGAAGAATGTCCACGGTTATTCCAGTGCAGAATATAAGAGTTTTAAAACACTGGAAGAAGCAGAAGCGTATATGAAGGGTGGAGCCTCCACAGAAGAAGTGACGGACACGGTTCCGATCTATGTGGATGGAAGCTATAACAAGGTAACGAAAGAGTTTTCCTACGGCATGGTTGTTCTTTTGAAGGAAGGCGAGCAGACCTTCTGTGAGTCCTACCGGGATGAAGAGCTTGCCACAATGCACAATGTGGCAGGAGAGATTAAGGGTGCAGAGGCTGCCATGCGGTATGCCATGGAAAAACACATTCCGGCCATTACGATTTACCATGATTACGAGGGAATTGCGAAGTGGTGCCTTGGGGACTGGAAGACGAATAAAGAAGGTACGAAAGCCTATAAAGCATTTTATGAGGAAGCCTCTAAGGAGGTTTCCATCCGTTTTCAGAAGGTGACCGGACATTCCGGGGATCATTATAATGATCTGGCAGATCATCTTGCCAAAAAGGCATTGGGAATTGAATGAACAGTCATCAAATAAGTTTAGAAAAGAGGTTTCGTTATGGTATCTTATCTGATTGGACGAAATGAACCGATCCTTGCAGCAATCGGACTTTTGATTGCATTTGCGGGAACGATTGTGTTCACCGCAATATTCTGTGACCGTCTGCCGAAGGACGGAGGAAGAGCATTTGCACACGACGGCAAGCTGTCCGCGGGGAAGCCGAGAGGGGCCGGTCTTATTTTTGTAGTAGTCTTTACGATTGCCGCACTGGTATTTGTTCCGTTAAGTATGGAGACGATTATCTATCTGATACTGGTTGCAGCCGAAATGCTTACCGGATATATGGATGATGCATCGGAGAAGCCGTGGGGAGAATGGAAGAAGGGAATTCTGGATCTTATCATTGCGATCATTGTGGCAGTCACTTACCTGAACTTTAATTCCAATGAAATTTACCTGGCATTTCTTCATAAGACTGTTGCCATTCCGGAGATTATTTTTGGAATTCTGGTTGTGATTCTGGTATGGGCATCCATTAATGTGACGAACTGTGCAGACGGTGTAGATGGATTATCCGGAACACTGGCACTCATCACACTTGGCACTTTTTATATTCTGGACAAGCAGCTTGATGCGCAGGGAGATTTTTCTTTTGTTATTCTTGTGTTTATGAGCTGTATCTTAGGATATCTGTGGTATAACGCAACACCGAGTAAGCTCATGATGGGGGATGCCGGATCCCGTGCAATGGGTATTTTTATCAGTATTGCAGCATTGAAGAGTGGCTCGCCGCTTCTGTATATTCCGGTGGCACTTGTCCTTATTCTCGATGGAGGATTGGGGCTTGTGAAGGTAACCCTGATCCGTGTGTGCAAGATCCATATTATGAAGAACATCCGGACACCGCTGCATGACCATGTCCGCAAGGTAAGCGGCTGGTCCAATACCCAGACCGTGTTCCGCTTTGCCATTATCCAGATTGTGCTGTCCGCAGCCGTGATTTATGGGATACGATAATTTAGTTTGCTTTGCGCAGCTCCGCAGGAGAGCAGCCATAGGTGGCCTTGAAATCTCTTAAAAATACCTTATAGTTCTGGATACCGTGTCGTTGTAACAGTTCAGTAATGCTTGCATCGGTACGCAGCAGATCCTCATGGAAGTGCATGGTACGGACTGCATTGAGATAGGATAAGAAGGTCTGCCCGGTGTGTTTCCTGAACAGACGGCAGAAATATTCATGACTCACATGAAGAGCGGAAGCTGCATCATGCAGGGTAATATCTTCCTGATAATGACTTCGAATGTACTGGAGAATTTCATCCATGCGTTCGAAGTTTTTCTTTTCCTTTTCTTTCACCTCCGGGCTTAAGACTTCGGAATAATTTCCGTATAATTCATACAGAAATTCATACAGGACAGAGGAAAAATGAAGAAGGTATCCGGGATGTGGATTCTCGTAGGTATCGCATAATTCCTGAAGGTAATTGCGCATTTTCTGCAAAGAGGTACTCCCGATAATGGAAGGGAAATATTCCTTAACGTGCAGGGAGGAGGCGTGATCAAGAACACGGTTTAAGTCTTCCATCGGAATCTGGAGCAGCAGATAATCTACCCCGCCATGTGTTCTGGTGGAATGCAGTTCATGTGGATTCACGATCAGAATATCGTGTTGGGAAAGGGTATACTTCTGTTCATTGATATAGGCGGTCATATAGCCCCTCAATGGATAAATAATTTCCAGATGTCCATGCCAGTGCATCGGAGAGTAAAAGCGGCTGTCCTTAATTACAGCAAAATGCAGACGCAGGCGGGTATCATCACTGATAATCTCATGGGAGTAGGAAGTCATTTCACGATATCCTTTCATAAGTGGTTGCTTATTTAAAATCGACCTATATTCTCGAATTAAATATAGCAATGATTTAAAATAAATGTCAATATCAACCTATAAAGTGGTTAATAACATAATAGAAGACCAAAGAGAAATGGGATAGGATGTAACTATAAAATCGAAATAACAGGAGGGTGTTATGAGCAGCAGAGTATTGGATTTTGAAAAGTATACAGCGAAGGCCCGTCAGGCGGTTGCCGAGGGACAGGTGCTTTTGCAGAATCAGAATCATGTGCTTCCTCTGCCGAAGGGAAGCCATGTTGCTGTGTTTGGCAGAATGCAGCTTCATTATTATAAGAGCGGTACGGGATCAGGCGGTATGGTGAATGTAAATAAGGTGACCGGTATCCTGGAGGCGCTCGAGGAGAGCGAAGACGTGCAGGTATATGAGCCGTTAGTGGATGTATATCGCGAGTGGGAAAAGGATCATCCGTTTGATGAAGGTGTCGGTTGGGGGAATGAGCCCTGGTCTCAGGAAGAAATGGAACTGAATGAGGCATTGGTCGAAGAGGCTGCCGAAAAGAACGAATACGCGATTGTCATTCTGGCAAGAACGGCCGGTGAGGATAAGGACAACAAAATGTTGGAGGGGGCGTATTGTCTCACTTCGATCGAAGAGGACATGCTTCATAAGGTGCGTAAGAACTTTGCAAAGATGATCGTGCTGTTGAATACCGGAAACATCATGGATATGAGCTTTATGGATCAATACCGTCCGGATGCAGTGATGTATGTCTGGCAGGGAGGAATGATCGGTGGTCTTGGAACGGTCGATGTTCTTACCGGTAAGGTGTGTCCGTCCGGACGTCTTTCGGATACGATTGCGGCACAGATGTCCGATTATCCGGCTGATCCTTATTTTGGAGGTCTGGAACAGAACCTTTATGTGGAAGATATTTATGTGGGATACCGGTATTTTGAATCGGTAGCGAAGAGCAAGGTGATGTATCCGTTTGGCTTCGGACTTTCTTATACCACGTTCTCTATGGAAGCAGATGGATTTTCTTATGTGGGAAATCAGGTGTCCTTTGTGATGAAGGTGACAAATACCGGTTCCGTAGCAGGAAAAGAAGTCGTTCAGGTTTATGCAAAGGCTCCGTTAGGAAAGCTTGGCAAGCCTGCAAGAGTACTGATTGATTTTAAGAAGACGAAGGAGTTAAAGCCGGGAGAGAGTGAAGAGCTTGCGTTCGCAATTCCGACATCGGTGTTTGCTTCCTATAATGAAGTGGCTGCTGCAGAAATGCCGACCGGATGGGTTCTGGAAGCCGGAGAATATACCATTTATGCAGGTGGAAATGTGCGTGATGCCTATGCAGTGGGTTCCTTTACGCTGGATGAGTTGCAGATCGTCGAGGAATGCCGCAACGCATTAGCTCCGACAACCGCTTTTAAGCGTATGAAGATGACAGCGGCCAATGAACATGCAGAAGCTGCGGGGGTTTATGAGATTACGATGGAAGAGGTTCCGTTACGGGTGGTTTCCCCTGAGGAAAAGAGAAACGCAGAACTTCCGGAAAGCTGTGAAATGACCGGAGACCGCGGCATAAAGCTTGCGGATGTCAAGGCAGGAAAAGCGACACTTGACGAGTTTGTTGCGCAGCTCACGGAGGAAGAGCTTGCCAGCATCGTGCGTGGAGAAGGAATGGGAAGCCCGAAGGTAACAGCCGGAACGGCAGCAGCATTTGGCGGCGTTACGAAGTCCCTTCTGGAAAAAGGTATTCCGTGTGGATGCTGTGACGATGGCCCATCCGGTATGCGTCTTGACAGCGGAATGAAAGCATTCAGCCTTCCGAACGGAACACTGCTTGCCTGCACCTTCAATACACAGTTAAATGAAGAGCTTTATGCATTCACGGCCGTGGAAATGATCAAGAACCGTGTGGATATCCTGTTAGGTCCCGGTATGAATATCCACAGACATCCGTTGAACGGACGTAACTTTGAATACTTCTCAGAGGATCCGCTGCTTACCGGTAAGATGGCGGCAGCACAGGTAAGAGGTTTAAGGAGTGCAGGTGTGACCGGTTCCTTAAAGCATTTCTGCGGAAACAATCAGGAAACGAGACGCCATACCTCCAACAGTATTGCATCCGAGCGTGCACTGCGTGAGATTTACTTAAGAGGATTTGAAATTGCAGTGAAGGAAGCAAAGGCAGATGCAGTCATGACAACTTATGGACCGGTTAATGGTATCTGGACCTCCAGTAACTATGATCTGGTTACCGATATTCTGCGGAAGCAGTGGGGATTTGAAGGTGTGGTCATGACCGACTGGTGGGCTTATGTCTGCAAGGAAGGGGATAAGCCGGCAAAGACCGATTTTGCAACGATGGTAAAGGCGCAGAATGATCTTTATATGGTATGCCCGGATTCGGAAAAGAACGAGCATGGCGATAATACGATCGAGTCTCTGCATGACGGATCCCTGACGCTTGGCGAATTGCAGCGCTGTGCGAAGAATATCTGCCATTTCATGATGAGTACACATGCTTTTAAGAGAATGCAGAATGAGGAAGACACGATTGAAATTTTCGGAGCAGAAGAGGGCTTTGAGGAATGTGTCGGAGATCTGACCTATTATAAGGTGGATAAAGAGGTTGTGATTGACCTGTCCGATTATGAGATTTCCAAAGGAACCAGCATTGACTTTGCACTGGATCTTGAGTATCTGGGATATTATAAGGCAGAGCTTACGGCGAAGTCCAATCTTGGAGAACTGGCACAGATTCCGGTTACCTTATCCTTTGCCGGAACACCGCGCGGGGTATATACCTTTAATGGTACAAACGGCCAGTGGGTAACGCAGACAAGAGAAGCGGACCTTGGCATGAAATATGCGATTATGCGCCTGTACTTCCCGCAGAATGGAATTGAAGTAAAGCAGATTAAGTTTGTCTATGACCGTCCGTTTGAATAATTGATGAATTGCCAGCATAAGTTATAAGGAAACGCGTGCAGGCAGGGATTGCTTTGAAGAAAATTTTAATTGCCGGAGAAGCCGGACAGACAACCAATTACGAAAATGCACTTGCAGCTATGCAGGTGCATTTTGTTACGTCTTTACAGGTAAAGGACGTGGATGAATACGATGGACTGATTTTGCCGGGAGGCGGGGATGTGGATCCGAAGCTGTTCGGACAGCTCCTGATTCCGGAGTCGGAGATCCGGCAGTACAGCGAATGGGAGCAGAAGATGATCCGGAAGGGACAGGAGAAGCTGACACCAGAGCTTGACCGGATCCAGCTTGCCATCTTAAAAGCTTTCTGCCGGTACCGGAAACCGGTGTTTGGAATCTGCAAGGGGATGCAGCTTATTAATATTGCTTTTGGCGGGGATATGATACAGCATCTTCCAACGGCGGTACATCACGCTTACCGGGAAAAGGACCAGATGCACCCGGCAAGGAATGAAGAGAACTCTTTTCTTTATGAATTGTATGGATCGGATATGCTGGTAAACAGTGCACACCACCAGGGTGTTGGTATTCCCGGAAGAGGAATCCGGTATATACAGTATGCGCCGGATGGTGTAGTGGAAGGCTTGCAGCATGAGTTCCTTCCGGTGTACGGGGTACAGTGGCATCCGGAACGGTTGGAGCAGGGAACAAAAAACTTCAAAAAACTTTTTAAAATAACTTGACAACCTGTACCTAAAATGGTATCTTAGTAAAGCAGTCGCGAGACAGCAACGAAAGATGTCGTATAGCGGCATGAATAATGTATGTCAAATCAGAGATTTGCCATCCTGCATTCACAGCCTAATGTCTCATCTATCGATGTCAGCCTTATGAATGTAAACATTCAACGGCTTCCATCAATATCTGAGCCGCTATACTCCATCATATACATGGGATCTTAGCTCAGCTGGGAGAGCATCTGCCTTACAAGCAGAGGGTCATAGGTTCGAGCCCTATAGGTCCCATTTATAAAAATATGGCGAGATGGCTCAACTGGCTAGAGCGTCCGGTTCATACCCGGGAGGTTGAGAGTTCAAGTCTCTCTCTCGCTACTAAAAAAGATCCTTTCGGATCTTTTTCTGTTTTATATCTTAAATTAGTTCATAAGTCTCTTCAAAGACTTCCTTTTCCACAATAAACAGGTCATCCGGCTGATTCTTTAATACAACAAGATAGTCGCCGATATTACCAAGCAGATATTTTTCTTCATCCCACAGAGGGAATACCTTACAGGCTCTTTCAAGCGGATAAGCCTGAACGATGGTCGTTTCTAACGGAATACAGGAGTGGATGTATCCGGATAAGCTGATCTGTGTGCCAGTCAGGCGGTTTTTCATGGTCGGCAGGTAAAGTGCCCTGGGGTGATAAGCGTCCGTGGTTGTCAGATAGCGTTTCTGAAATTCTTCTTTGGATTTTACACATACCTTTCCCTGAAGATCAATCATAATATAGGTCTGACCGGAAATGATCAGGTCAAGATCGCCTTCGATCGTACGGATTGTAATCGGAGTTTTAGAAGGCAGAATCTGAGTAGGTACAACATAACCGATCGGAATCCGTTTACGGCGATAGGTATTCATACGGGACAGATCAACATGGCTCGTTCTGGCATCTAAAATATCAAAGCTGTTGAGATAATTCTGAACCTGCATGGAAAAATAATCCTCGGTGCGCAAAGAGCCATATTTACCTTCGTATAACCACCGGTTGATAAAGCCGCCGGATTTTTCCAGATGACCGCCGCCGGAACCGATTTGCTTTGCAAGATATGCTGCCAGATCACAGGCTTTGGTTTCCTTGGTGCAGCTGCGTACTGAGAACTTCATTCCGTCGGGAAGTTCATTATAAACGACGCACACATCGGCGCTGTCAACCTGGATACACAGATCACTGATCAGACCTAAGATATTGGGATCACAGGGCTCAGATTTGATAAGGGAATAGCGTTTTTCTTTATTGTGAACTGCGCGCAGAATCGCAATTGCGGCAATTTCCAGTTCTGCGGAAGAAATGTTGGAATTTTTTAATAAGGAAAAGACATCATTGCGATATTTTAACGCATCATGCATATCCTTATCTGCCGGATTGTGTACTTCGGTAAACTGCTGGGTATCACTGTAAAGTCCATAATAAAGGGCCGTTGCAAGATCCGGATAATCATTGGGATTGAGCTGTTCTTCACAAAGAAGCTTCCAGACCACCGTGGAACAGCTTCCGAAATTGCTTAAGATCAGCGAATCCGGAATTCCATGAATTTCAATTTGATGATGATCAATGATTCCGATATGCTCTGCCGGAATTTTGGTGATATTACCGGCCCCGTACTGACTGTCTACGGTAAGCAGAAGCTCATCGGTCAGATGAAGGGAGCCTTCCTTCACATATTCAATCGGAATATTTAATTTATCCACCATCAGGACCAGATTGGTCTTCTGGATGCGGAATCTTCCGGTATAAATCAGGTGAGCTCTGATGCCATGATACTGAAAATAGGTGTACAGTCCAAATCCGGAAGCCAATGCATCGGCATCCGGACTGTCATGGCATTGAATATAAATTTCTTCATAGGATAAAAAATCGCGTAATTGCATAAGAATCCCCCGTCGGTCTCAATAACTCCATCATATCATATACAGATTGAAAAGGAAATTTCTTTAAAATATTGTTGAGTGACAAAAGATATGGACATTGAGAGGTTATAATTATTGTTTGGGAAAGGACTGCTTTTTATTACTGGCACCCGTAATATAGTCTACGGATACATCATAATATTTGGCAAGAATTAAAATGCTGTCAATAGGAATCCGAGTTTTTCCGCTTTCATAATCACTATAAG